>PNIE01000050.1 GCA_002877875.1 Caldimicrobium thiodismutans | reverse complement strand
GAAAATTTTTAAGAAGTTTTAAGCGATGAGGATGTTTAAGTTTTCTTAAAGCATGGACTTCAATTTGTCGAATTCTTTCCTTTGTAATGCCAAACTTTTTGCCCACTTCCTCAAGAGTACAAGGCTCTTTCTCACCTATTCCAAATCTGAGTCTTATAATTCTTTCCTCTCTTGCAGAAAGAGTTTTTAAAAGTTCTCTAATCTTTTCAGATAAAGCTAAATTAAAGGTTACTTCTTCTGGTTTTAAGATACTATTATCTTCAATAAAATCTTTAAGAGTGGCATCATCATCTTCTCCTATATTAGATTCTAAGGAAATAGATTGCTTCATAATTTTAAAGATGTAATTCAATCTCTCTACGGACAATCCTGTCTCCTTAGAAAGCTCTTCCAAAGTGGGTTCTCGCCCATATTCTTGATAAAATTTGGTATATACAATTTTGCTGATTTTGTAAATAGCCTCTATTATATGCACAGGAACCCTAATAGTTCTAGTATTTTCTGCAAGGTATCTACTAATATTTTGTCTTATCCACCAGGTAGCATAGGTTGAAAATTTAAAGCCCTTTCTATAGTCAAATTTTTCAACAGCTTTAAGTAGCCCTATATTTCCTTCCTGTATCAAATCCGCAAGAAATGCACCCTTAGGTGCATACTTTCTGGCAATAGAGATGATCAATCGGAGATTAGAGTTAACGAGCTCCTCTTTGGCTTTTTTAATATTCTTAAAGGCCTTTTCAATCTCTTCGGCTGAATTCTTTAATTTTTCAGGATCCTCCCCGAAATAGTCTAAAATTAAATCAAGCCTCCTTTTAAGCTTTTCCCCTTCAAGAAACAATTGTCTTAAGGTCCCATTGCTTTCAATTTGTTTCTGAATTTTTAAATAAGTTTTATTTTTTTCCTTTTTTCCATTTAGACTCAAATACTTTTCAAAATCTATCTTAAATTCCTTAAATTTTTGCATGAATTTTTCCTTTAAGAGAGAAAATTCATATAATAACTTTTGAGCATCAAGAATCTCACAACTTAATTCTTCAAGAAGCTCTTTGGTTGGTCTTACTTCATAGATTAGGTTAAAGATCTTTTCAAGTTCTTTCTCTCTTTGGCCTTTATTTTCTTCATTTTCATCTAACAAATTCAATAGACAAGCCTTCAACTCATTTAGCCATTCAGTCTTCTTTTCTTTATTCCTTTCAAGAATTTCATAATCCTTAAAATACTTGGAAAATTTATTTTCCCTTTCTACTTTTATCAGTAAGCTATAAAATTTCATCACTTGGGTTATATAACTTAAGGATTCCTTTAAGATAATTTTTTCATTTTCTTCTATAGTCTTCCCGATTCGTACTTCATCTTCCCGGGTTAAAAGTTTATAATTAAACACCTCATTTAAGTATATCCTCAGAGAATCTTCTGTTTTCAGTTGTTTGGTATCTTCTTCTAAAAAGGTTTCATCATAGTCCTCTAGTAAAAATTCTTCTTCAAAAAGACATCCTTTTTTATTTGGGAGGCTCATTCTTACCTCCTACTATAAGATTTCTTTGTTATAAATGGTACTTTTAAGTTTTAAAAGATAGCTTTCTATTTCTTCCTTGTTTCCCATTTTTTCAAGAACTTTCAAATTTTCCACAAGCTGTTTGATCTCTCTTTTCTTTAACTCTGTTTCAATAAAATGAACAATATCTTTAAACACCTCCTCTTTATCATCAAAGGGAGGTGATAAAAGAAGATCACTCAATATTTCCTGGAACTCAGGATCTGGAATTTCAAAAAGAGAGATTTCAGCTAGTCTTACTTCCATAAATTTCTTTAAAAATCTGTGATAGGGTTTTTCTGAATTTTCATCAATCAATTGTTTAAGACCTATTCTCTCTAAAAAAGGCCAATCTTCTGGATAATTAACAAGATATTGTGCAATAATTCTCAAATAACACTCTTCCCTATCAATGCCCTCGGAAGGACAATAAGAGGGTTCTTCTTGAACTTCAATTTTAAGCCTTCTTTCAATGTCTGTCTCGTTAATACCGAGATAATAAGACAGTTCCCTTGAAATCCTTTTAAGAAGTAAAGGATCAGAGACACCCTTCAAAAGTTCAATTATTTCTCTAAACACTTTACTAGGGGATTTTTGATATTCCTCCTTGTAGAATTCCCATATAAATTTAATCCCCTCAAGGGATCTCTTATTTAATTCTTCAAGTAAATTTTTTCCATGGTATTTCTTCGCAAAGGAATCTGGGTCTTCACCTTCGGGAAGGAGAATAACTCTTGGTAAAAACCCTTCTTTTAGTATAAGGGACGTTGCCCTTAGGGCTGCTTTGCGCCCAGCTTCATCTCCGTCATACAAAATATACCACTCTTCCGTAAGAAGCTTTAACTTTTTTAAGTGATGTTCTGTCAAGGCAGTACCACAGGTTGCAGAAAGATTTTTAATTCCCCTTTCCCAAAGAGCTAAATAGTCAAAATAGCCCTCAACAAGGAATACAGCTCCCTCTTTTTTAATGTATTCTTTGCTTTGAAATAGTCCGTAGAGAACTTCACTTTTTTTAAAAACCTTACTTTCAGGAGAATTAAGATATTTAGGTTCTCCTTCAGGATCAAGGGTTCTTCCTCCAAAACCCACACATTCTCCCTTTTCGTTAAAAATAGGGAAAATCAAACGATCTCTAAAGACATCAAGATAGGACCCATCTTCACCTTTTTTTAGAAGACCTGCCTCAACAGCAAGGTCAAGAGAAATATTTTGAGCCCTAAGTAAACTTGCAAGAACTCTTCCCTCAGAAGGGGCATAACCAAGATGAAAAAATCGGGCAGTTTCTTCACTAATCCCTCGCTCTTTTAAGTAGCCTCTTGCCTTTTCTCCAGAGGGATGATTCCATAAAAAATGTTGATAAAGTTTGGCAATCTTAAAATTTATCTCAATAAGGTCTCTTTCTTTTTGCTTGGAAGAAAAATACCTCTTATCAACCTTAATTCCTGCCTTTTCAGCAAGCTCAAGGAGAGCCTCCCTAAATTCCAGATTCTTATATTTCATATAAAAGGTAACCACGTCTCCAGCAGCACCACATCCAAAACATTTAAAAATCTGTTTATCAGGGCTTACCGTAAAAGAAGGAGTTCTCTCGCTGTGAAAAGGACAAAGACCCACATAATTTTTACCTACCTTTTTAAGCTTAACAAATTGAGAGATAAAACTTACAATTTCGTAACGATTTTTGACTTCTTCAAAGAGATCAGTCATCATAAAAGGATGAAGATTTATAAATTACTTTGTAACATATGATTTTAAAAGTTCAAGTCTTTAAGAAAGAACTAATTTTAATCCTTAACAGTCTTTTTACTTTTTAAGCTCCCCTTTAAAAATTTATTTCCTCTTGCATAAATTCAGAAGCTTTAAAAAAAACAAAAAGGTTATAGAATATTAGGACTAATTTAGAGATAGGGATATGGTTTCCGCTTATGGTGTTAGTTTTGCAACTTTTTATTGCTTTAAAAAGCAGATTAGAAATAATTGAGGCAAGCTTAAGAATCTCATATCAAAAAAAAGATTACCGAAAAAAGGCAATTTGTGGAATTAAAAAATGCTTTCCAGTCTTAAAAAGGTATGAACACATACCCCCTTGCAAAAAATTAAAAAGGGAGTTTATTTAATGAGAAAAGAAAATCTCGGGAGGAGCTAGATGGTATTTGAAGAGGTTAGAGAACTTGAAAGTAAAATTGATTATCTAATTGATACTATCTTACAATTAAGAAAAGAAAAAGAAGAACTTATTATGCAGCTTAATGAGAAGATCGAAGAAAATAAAAAATTAAAAGAAGAAATAGAAAGAAGGGAGGAGGAAAAGAGGATTTTAAAAGAAAAAATAGGTGGTTTAATACAAAAACTTTCTGAAATTTGAGGTTTTGTATGGCCCGTGAAATTACCTTTGAATTTTTGGGTCAATGTTTTACCTTCCGGAGTGAGCTTCCGGAAGAAGATATAAAAGAGGTTTTAGATTATTTAGAGAAGAAGAAGCAGGAAATCGAGAGTTACAAAAAGGTCCCTACTTACAAACTTGCCATCTGGCTTCTTTTGCAGGTAGCTTATGATTATATTCAAACAAAAAAAGAGAAAGAGAGACTGGAGTCCCTGCTTAAGGGTCAGATTGTTAAGGTTGAAAGGTTTTTAAGAGAACAATCTTTACTTCTGGGGTGACCGTGAGTAGAGGGATGGCCTGCCAAGCTAACACCAAAAGAAAGAGAGGTAAGGTGGAGCTGGGGTCCTTTAGAAGGGTAAAAGGGCTTACCAGCCCCCTCCTCAAGAGTATTCTTAAGCAGAGCTTTGAGCAGGCACTCTGCCACGGCACCTCGGAAGCTTTCTTCTAAATCCTCTTTTCCCCTCCCTCATATAAATAAACTTTATGGGAGGAGGTCCTATGTATTATATTCTAATCCTTCTTTTGGGTTTGTTTCTCGGTTTATTAATAGCAGGTGGATTTTTTTACTTTCAGAAAAAGAAAGAAAGGGACTTAAAACTCTCAGCAGAAAAAGAGGCTGAAGAAATTCTTGCTCGCGCCAAAGAAAAAGCTGAAATGATAGTTATGTCTGCTGAAGAAAAATCTAAAGAGATCCTTCTTAAAGCTGAAAAAGATGCCCTTGAAAAAATTAAAGAGGCAGATCAAGAAATTAAAAAAGAACTCCTGAAAAGAAAAGAAGAACTTGAAAAAGAATTTTCTCATAAACTAAAGGAAATCTCCTTAAAAGAAGAAAGAATACAACAAAAAGAAGAACATTTAACGAGAAGAGAACTTGAAATTGCAAAAAAAGAAGAACATCTGGAAAAAAAGCTTGGTGAAATTGAAGATCTAAAAGTCAAGATCGAAGAAGAAAAAAAGGAGCTTGAAGGTATTATAAAACAAGCTAAAGAGGAACTTGAGAAAATTTCAGGAATGACTGAAAAGGAAGCTCGCGAATATTTTATGAAAAAAATTGAAGAGGAAATGGCCGAAGAAAAGGCCAAGGTTATAATGAAAATCGAAACAGAAATAAAAGAGGAGGCCAAAAGAAAAGCGCAGGAAATTATTGCTTATGCCACAGCCAAAGCAGCCATTCCTTTTGTAACAGAAAAAACAGTGTCTGTGGTTCAACTCCCCAATGAAGATATGAAAGGAAGAATAATTGGAAGGGAAGGAAGAAATATTCGAACCTTTGAGACTTTAACAGGTGTTGATCTATTGATTGATGACACTCCAGAAGTTGTGGTTCTCTCCTGTCATGATCCTTACAGAAGGGAGATAGCAAGAATTGCCTTAGAGAGACTGATAGCAGATGGTAGAATTCATCCTACACGAATTGAAGAAGTGGTTAAACAAGTAGAAGAAGAAATGGAGCAGCATATTTTTGAAATTGGTGAAAAAACCTGTTTTGAACTGGGAATATATGGCGTTCATCACGAATTAATAAAACTCCTTGGGAAACTAAAGTTCAGGACAAGTTACAGTCAGAATGTGCTTCAACACTCTGTTGAGACAGCCATTATTTGTTCTGCTCTGGCAGCAGAACTTGGTCTTGATCCTAAGAAGGCCAAGAGAGCAGCTCTTTTGCACGATATTGGAAAAGCCACAAGCTATGAACTGGAAGGCCCTCATGCCCTAATTGGTGCTGAAATTGCAAGAAAATATGGAGAAGACGAAGAAATTGTAAATGCAATTGCCTCTCACCATGAGGATGTTCCCATTACTACCCTTCTTGGGATTCTTCTCCAAGTAGCTGATGCCCTCTCAGGGGCAAGGCCTGGTGCAAGAAGAGAGCTCCTTGAGGCCTATCTCAAGAGGATCAAAGAACTTGAAACCCTTGCCTCCTCTTTTGAAGGAGTTGAAAAGGCTTATGCTATCCAGGCTGGTAGAGAGATAAGAGTGATTGTTAACAGTAAATTGGTCTCTGATGAAAAGGCCTATCTACTTGCTAGAGAAATTGCTCAAAGAATAGAGAAAGAACTCACTTACCCAGGTATAATTAAAGTTACCGTATTAAGAGAAATAAGAGCTATTGAATATGCCAAATAGGGAGCAAAAAATGAAGATTCTTTTCTTAGGTGACATTGTGGGATCAGCAGGAAGAAAGGTAGTTAAGGAAAATCTTCCTGAACTAATAAAACAATATAAACCTGATTTTGTAATTGCTAATGCAGAGAATGCAGCAGGAGGATATGGTCTTACTGAAAAGGTGGCTGAGGAGCTTTTTTCCTATGGAATTGACCTTTTAACCACAGGAAATCATGTCTGGAAAAAGGAATTTATACCCTATTTACAAAAAACTGAGAGAGTGGTTAGACCAGCTAATTACGGACCTGGAGCCCCTGGCAAAGGATGGTCTGTAATAACTAAAGGTAATCTTAAACTTGCTGTCATTAATCTTGAAGGAAGAATCTTTATGAGACCCCTTGAAAATCCCTTTATTGTAGGAAAAAATCTCGCCGAGTCCCTTAAAAAGGAAACTCCATATATCATTGTAGATTTTCATGCAGAGGCCACTTCAGAGAAAATGGCCCTAGGTTACTTTCTTGATGGATCGGTCTCTGCTGTTCTTGGAACCCATACTCATGTTCAGACCTCTGATGAAAGAATCCTTGCTAATGGAACTGCTTATATCACGGATGTAGGAATGTGTGGAAGTCAGGAAAGTATTATCGGAATGAAAATCTCTCAGGCCTTTGAACTTTACATAACTCTGGTAGGGAGAAGACTTGAGGTAGAAACATCCCCTCCCTATAAGCTTGAAGGAGTATATCTGGAATTGCAGGAAGATGGAAAAGCTAAAGAAATTAAAAGGCTAAGAATCATCGCCTAGAGGGTGCGTTCTTTTTCCACCACTTTTTGAAAAGTTCTTTTTTCAAAGGTGAAAGCCTGTCAATAAAGAGGATCCCTTCAAGATGGTCATATTCGTGCTGGAAAGCTATAGCATGCAGACCTGTAAGCTCCCTTTCAAAGGGATTACCCTCAAGATCATAGGCTCTAACCCATAGTCTGGCAAATCTTTCTACCTTGGCATAATATCCAGGAATGCTAAGACATCCCTCTTCATACTCGGTCTCTCCCTCTGCCTCAAGTATCTCAGGATTAATATAAACTTCAAGAAGGGGTTTTCCCTCTCTCTGAGAAATATCCATAATAAAAACCCTTTTCAGAACCCCAACTTGATTAGCTGCAAGGCCAAGCCCCTTTACTTTGTACATTAACTCTGCCATCTTTCCAATAAAATCCTTAAGCTCCCCGTTTATCTCCGTTACAGGCCTAGCCCTCTCCCTCAAAACCGGATCCCCAAGTAGACAAATTTTTAAGTCCCTTTCCATCTTACCTTCCTTTTTTAGTATTTTTTTATAAATTAAATCAACTAAAAATTTTTACAAGTTTTATTTTCTTATGGAATTGAGAACTACGCTTACAGAAGAAAAAGCCATCATCAACCCTGCCATTTGAGGTTTAAGTATTATACCTTGCGAATAGAGAAGCCCTCCTGCTATGGGTATACCAAGGAGATTATAAACAAAGGCCCAAAAAAGATTTTGCCAGATTCTTCTTTTGAGAAACTTAGCGATTTCAAAAAAGACCTTAAGGCCATTTAGGCCGGAAAGTAAGACCACTTCCCCTACCCTCTTTGAAAGATCAACTCCTCCGGCCAAAACAAAGGATAAATCTGCTTTGGCTAAAGCTGGAGCATCATTTATTCCATCGCCAACCATAGCAACTCTTAACCCCTTTTTTTGTAAATCCTCAACTATTTTCAATTTATTCTTTGATTTCACTTCTGCATAAATTTGGGCAATTTCCAAGATATCGGCTATTTTTTTGGCCCTTTGGTAAGTATCACCCGTAGCAAGAATAATTTTAAGTCCCAGAGATTTGAGATATTGAATTATTTCTTTAGACTCAGGCCTTATTTCATCTTCAGCTAAGAACTCAGCAAGTATCTTATCCCCTTTTTTAAGAACTATAGCCTCCCTTTCTTCAGTTCTTCCAAGAAAATACTCACCGCAAAAAACACCTTTTCCTGGCTCCTCTTTACAATCTTGAAAATTAAATGGTTCTACTTGTAAGCTTTTAGCGAAATTAACAATGGCCTGTGAGTAAGGATGTTTTGATGACTTAGCTAGACCATAGGCTATGGATAGGGCACCCTCTTCATATTCTTTATAGTCTATTACCTTAGGTTTCCCAACAGTGAGGGTTCCTGTCTTATCAAGAATAAGAGCTTTAATAAGAGAAGCTTTTTCAAAAGAGGTGGGATCCTTAACAAGTAAGCCACTTTTATAAGCCCTCACAAGACCAACGGAAATAGCTAAAGGTACAGCAAGTCCAAAGGCACATGGGCAAGAAATAACAAGCACTGCCAAGGAAAAATTGAAACTTAAAGCTAGATCCCCACTCTTATACATCCAAAAGAAAAAAACTCCAATAGAAAGAAGAACTATGATCTGAACAAAATAATGGGAAACTAAATCAGCCATCCTTTGAATTTTAGGCTTTTGTTTCAAGGCCTCTTCTGCAAGCTCAATTAGCAAAAAAACATAGCTTTTTTCAAAGAGGGCCTTAATTTTGGCCTTACAATACCCGTTTACTACCAAAGAGCCAGAAATAAGAGAATCTGATGGTTTTTTAAGCACAGGTAAACTCTCTCCTGTAACAAGGGATTCATCAACTTCAATGGTGCCCTCAATTATTTCACCATCAAGAGGAACAAGATCTCCTGTTTTCAACACTATTACATCTCCAGGAAGAACATCTCTAATAGAGACCTCCTTTTCCCCTTCAGGTGTCAAAAGAGTAATGGTAGCTGTCTGTAAAGCAAAAAGTTCCTTTAACAAGTTTAAAGCTCTATTTTTGATCTTTTCCTCAATATATTTTCCAAGGCGAACAAAGGAGATCAGAAAGGCATTAGTTTCAAAAAAAGGCTCTCCTGGTAAAATTTTTAGGGCTGAAAGAAGACTATAAAGAAGGGCAGCCGTAGTTCCAAGGGAAACAAGAAGATCCATATTCCCGATTCGGGCCTTAAGAGCTGATATTGCTCCCTTGTAAAATTTTGAACCTCCTATAATTTGAACTAAAATACTTAACAAGGCCTGAAGCCAAAGACTATAGGGATGATGATAAAACACAAGACCCATAATTAAAAAACTTGAAAGAAAAGAAAAAATTAGGATTTCTATTTGGTAATCTTTCTTTTTCTTATGAGAGGCTACTTTATAGCCAAAACTTTCAATAACCATTTTGATTTCTTCCACACTTAAAAATTCTTCTTCAAATTCAACTAAGACTCTTCCTAATTCAAAAGAAACCTCAACTTTCCTAACCCCTTTGAGTTTATTAAGAGAAAGCTCAATTGCCTTAGCACAATTGACACAGGTCATCCCCTCTACTTTTAACGTCACCTTTTCCATAAAGTTTATTTTATCCTAACTATTCATTTATAACAAATACTATTTCTAAAACTCGTGTTTTTAATGACTTCTCTTAAATTTATGGTATAATTAAAAAAATTCCTTAAAAAGGAGGGACAATGCTTGCCAAAATTGATAAAAGAAATCTCGAAAAGCTTCTAAAAAGAGCAGACGGGGTTGCGGATAAAAAAGCCTCTATGGCAGTTCTCTCCATGGCGCTTCTAACCTTTGAGCCTGAAAAAAATCTACTTTACATTACCACTACTGACCTTGAACAGGGATTCAAAGGAAGGATTCAAGCTGAAATTGAAGGAGGGCCCCTTTCTTTTTGTGTGCCCTGCAGGAAATTTTATGAAATTATTAAGACCTTTGATGAAAATGAAATTATTCTTCAAAAAGATAACTCAAGACTTATTATAAGAGATGAAGAAGGATCTTCAAAATTTGAACTTGCCTGTTCTGATAGCGAGGAATTTCCAAGTCTTCCTGAATTTGCTGAAGAAAATCTTTTAGACATACCAGGAAAAGTTTTAGCTGAACTTATTGATAAAACTATCTTTTGTGCCTCAAAAGAGGAAGCAAGATTTGTTCTGGGAGGGGTCTATTTTGAACCTTTAAAGGAAGATGGAAAATTGCGAGCTGTGGCCTCAGATGGACACAGACTTGCCCTTCTTGATAGAGATGTCCCAGGAATTGAAGATTCAAATCTCAAAGAGGGTTTTATTGTGGGAAGAAAAGGAGCAGAGATCATCTCTGAACTTGCTGAGGATGAACTTGTGGTAAAATTCGGTTTTATAAATAATTATGCTTGTCTTTTCAATAGCTATGGTTTCTTTTTCAGCAGAACCTTAGAGGGAACTTTCCCTGATTACAGGGCAGTTATTCCTCAAGAATTTAAGAATATTCTAAAAATTAGCAGAAAACTTTTTATAAATGCCCTTGACAGGGCAACAGTTCTCATCTCTGAGAAATTCAAGCCTGTAAAAATTGATTTAAAAAGAGATGAATTAATTCTATCTTCCCCAGAGGGAGAATTGGGAATGGCAGAGATTAAACTTAGGGCTGAATATCAAGGAAATCCTCTAACTATCACTTTCAATGCCGAATATTTAGTCTCTGCCCTTGAACATATGAATTCTGAAGAAATTGAAATGAAACTGAATGATGAGAGATCTCCTTGTTTGATCACTGGATATAGAGATGAGGGATTTCTCTATCTTGTTATGCCAATGGTGATTTAAAAGTCTTCTTGATTAGTTTATCAAGAGGTGAAAGATTCTATGGAGAAATATGAAGCTCAGGATATAAAGGTCCTTTCTGGTCTTGAGGGAGTTAGGGTAAGACCTGCTATGTACATTGGTTCTACCGATATTTATGGATTTCACCACCTCTTATGGGAAGTTCTTGACAATGCTGTTGATGAAGCTCTTGCGGGATATGCCAATGAAATTAAAGTTGTCCTAAGGAAAGATGGCTCTGCCTGTGTTGAGGATAATGGGAGAGGTATACCTGTGGACATTCATCCTGAAGAAGGAGTATCTGCCCTTGAGCTTGTTATGACTCGCCTTCATGCAGGAGCCAAATTTGATCACGGAGTTTACAAAGTTTCAGGGGGTCTTCATGGAGTAGGAGTTTCAGTAGTAAATGCCCTTTCAGAGTGGTTGGTGGCTGAAGTTTATAGAGAGGGAAAAATTTATAGACAGAGTTATAAAAGAGGAGTCCCTGATGGCCCAGTAGAGGTCATAGGGGAAACTAAAAAAAGAGGAACCAAGGTTTGTTTTAAACCCGATCCAGAAATTTTTGGAAAGGACATAGAATTTGACCTGGAAATCGTCTCCAAGAGAGTAAAAGAGCTTGCCTTTCTTAATCCTGAGGTAAAATTCTATCTCACCGATGAAAGGATAGGTTATAGCGAAAAATTTCATTACAAAGGCGGACTTATTGAACTGGTGAAAATGCTTAATCAAAAGAAAGAACCTATACATTCAAAGGTAATTTATATATCCGGAAAAAAGGAAAATGTCATTGTAGAAGCTGCTCTTCAATATAATTCAGGCTATACTGAGACCATTTATAGTTATGTAAATAACATCCACACTAAAGAGGGCGGAACCCATGTTATTGGCTTTAGATCAGCTCTTACCAAGGCTATAAATAGATACCTTGAGTTGGAAAAACTTTCCAAACAATTTAAAATAAAAGTTGAAGGTGAAGATGTTAGAGAGGGCCTAACAGCGGCTATCTCTCTTAAAGTTCCTGACCCTCAATTTGAGGGGCAAACCAAGATGAAACTTGGAAATAGTGAAATAAAACCCACTGTCGAATCTATTGTCTATGAAGGCCTTCTTAAGTTCTTTGAAGAAAATCCAGGAGAAGCCAAAAAAATTCTTCAGAAGGTTATAACTGCTGCTAAGGCAAGAGAGGCTTCAAGAAAAGCTCGAGAACTGATAAGAAAAAAGAGTGAAATTGAAGAATTTATAACGGCTGGTAAGCTTGCTGATTGCACCGAAAAAGATCCTGAAAAAAGAGAACTCTTTATTGTTGAGGGTGACTCTGCAGGAGGTTCTGCTAAACAAGCAAGAGATAGAAAATTCCAGGCCATCTTGCCCCTTCGTGGAAAAATACTCAATGTGGAAAAGGCAAATGTTGAAAAGATGCTCTCATCCGAAGAGATAAAGAGCCTTATTGCTAGTCTAGGAACAGGAATTGGTGATAATTTTAATCCCGATAAGTGTAAATATCATAAGATTATTTTAATGACTGATGCTGATGTTGACGGTGCCCACATAAGGACCCTTTTACTTACCTTTTTTTACCGTCAGATGCCTGATATTATTGAAAGGGGTTGGCTCTACATTGCTCAACCTCCCCTTTATAGGGTAGTAGACGGAAAAAAGGAGACCTATATAAAGGATGATGAAGAACTGGATCGCTATATTTTCAAAAGAATTGTTCCTCATCTCAAAGTGAATATTTTAAGAAAGGGTCAACCTGTAGAAAACATTAAGGAACCAATTAAGTTTTTTCAAATTCTTGCCCATCTAGAAAGAAATCTTATTAATCTTCTCAAAAAAAATTATCCACCCAAGGTAATCTTACTTCTCTTAAAAGAAGATATTAAAGCGCTTACAGACTTTGAAGAGGAACATAGGGTACAAGAGCTTTCGCAGCATGCTCAAGCTCTTGGTTTTAAAATTTCAAAAACAAAGAGCAGTTCTTACAATCCTAAGTATTTTGAATTTTATATCTACTCTGAAGGTGATTCCTATACTTATTGTAAAATTGGACCAGAAATTATCTTTGAAAAGGACTATAGAGAGGCCATAAAACACTTTGACTCCTTAAAAAATTATGTAGATGCTGATCTTGAAATAAGTATAAAGGAAGAAAAGAGAGTTTTTTCTAATTTTCTTTTGAATATTGCGGATATTTTGAACTTTTTAAGAGAGGAAGGAAGAAAAGGTTTATATATTCAAAGATATAAAGGACTGGGAGAGATGAATCCTTCACAACTTTGGGAAACAACTATGGATCCCAAAAGGCGTGTGCTTAAAAAAGTTAGTCTTCAAGATGTGGAAAGGGCAGATGAGCTTTTCTCCATTCTTATGGGTGAAAATGTGGAACCAAGAAAGGAATTTATCTACGAACATGCCCTGGAATACAGAGAGCTTGATGTTTAAGGGAGGTCTATATGGAGGAATTAAAAGAAGTTATTTCTCCTAAGGAATTACGTAGAAAAGTAAAAGATCTTGCTAAAACCATTGAAAAAGATTATGCTGGAAAACCCCTTGTGCTGATTGGGACTCTTAAAGGGGCTTTCATTTTTATGGCAGATCTTGTTAGAAATTTTAAAAGAAAAGATCTTGAAATTGATTTTGTAAGAGTTAAAAGCTATGGTTCTTCAGACAGTTCTTCAGGAGAGATTGTAATTACAAAAGATATAGAACTTGCTCTTGAGGGAAAAGAGGTCATAATTGTGGAAGACATTGTAGATACGGGATTAACTATAGATTTTCTCCTAAAACATTTCTCTCTTCATAAGCCTAAGAGTATTAAAGTCTGTGCTCTAATTGATAAGAAGGAGAGGAGAAAAGTTGATATAAAGCTGGATTATGTAGGCTTTGTTTTGGAGAAGGGGTTTCTTGTGGGATATGGCCTTGATTATGCTGAAAAATATAGACATCTTCCTGGAATCTATGAGGTTATTAAAAAATGAGTGAGAAACCAAGCCTTTGGAAGCGATATCAAAGATTTGTGATAACCTATTTAAGAGAAAGCCCTTGGTATCTTTGGATTCTTAGGATAACAGGGGCTCTTCTAGTAGCCTATATTCTACTAAAAGGCCTTGGTTTATAATAGCCTATTGAAATTTAAAAAAGAAAAAAGGGGCATAAAGCCCCTAGATAGTAAAAAAGACTTACCACCAAGAAATAGTTTTATCAGCTTCCCAAATAAGATCTATAAGTTTATCGTAGTCTGAATCATCCTTGGCCTCAAAGAGGTTAAATTCAATAATTTCATGGCCCTTTTCTTTAAGTTTGGTAACAATTTTTTGGATGTCCTTATTTTCAACACTATCTTTATGTCTATATACACAAAGTATTTTCATACTCACCCTCCTTCTTTTATCAATTTAGGCACATTGAGGTGGGGCCTGAACTTTTTGAGCAGGAAGGCCATAGCCAACTACCAAATCGCATTCAAGAATCCTATCCACTACATCATCTAAAGTTGCCTCAGCAAGTTCCCACTCTTCAAGATTATATTTTTTAGTTTCCTCATCCATAGTTTCAGTAACAGCATAGACTTCTCCTTCCATATCTCTGATCCAGGCAAGATTTTCGTCTAAATATTCGTTCTTAGCTGGCATTTTTTGATAAAAAATGTAGGTATAAGAATAAATATTTTCTACAGCAAGGCCTAAAGCTGATCTCATTCCATCGGAGATGTAAATTCTATTAGCTATTAAAAAACAAACTTTATAACTCATCTCTTTACCTCCCTACTAATTTTTATAAAACCAAGTATTTTTCAACTTCCTCAATGAGCTCACCATGATAAGCCTGGGTTCTCATTTGTTTTTCTGTTAAACCCATATTGTGGTATTCAGGTTCATATCCTTCACAGGCAAAAGCTGCCACACAAATGGCAAAATCTTCCTCAGGAATCATTTTTCTTAATTTTTGAAAATCAGGATGAAAGACTAAGTGAGTAGCTTTATAAGTAAAAAAGATTTTTACCTTTTTACCTTTTCTTAAAGCAGCTTCAACTATTTTAACTAACTCACCAATGTGCACAGGCGATGTTACAAAAATACCAAGTTTATCTGGATCCTTGGACATAATTATCCCCTCCTTTTAGATTTAATTTATTTCTTTTTAACAAAATATCTTGTATAGCCAGGTTCATCAATCATACCTAAAAATTCATGCCCTTCTTTTTTACACATATTGGGTATATCGTTTTTACTTCCAGGATCCGTACTCCAGACTTCAAGAATTTGACCAGATTGCAATTTTTGTAAAGCCTTTTTAGTTTTAAGCATGGGCATAGGACAGGACAAACCTTTACAATCCAGAACCTCATCAGCTTTAATAGAACTGAGATCTACCATAGCTTACCCCTCCTTTTAATTTTATTTATAAACCAATAACAAATTTTTCTGTTTTTTCATTCCAGTCAACAAAAAGATACCAAAGCAAAATAACAATAGCAAGTATGATAAAAGCTCCTCCATAGCCAAAAATGTCTGGCAAATAGACAGCTTTGCCAAGTATCCCTTTATCCCATATTTCCCAAACATTATCTAAATAGTATCTAAGAATAGCATTAGTTAAAGAGAAAAAGACAACAACAATCATTAATTTAACTTGACCTTCTCCAACTCTCCAAAGCGAACCAGATCCACAGCCACCTGCTACAACCATAGCTGCCCCAAAAATAATTCCACCAATTAAGCTTCCCCATATAAAAGTGGGAGTAACATAAACATTTGCCTCCTGAATACCTGCCATTTTAATAAAAAGTACACCTAAGGTTGTAAGAAATAAACTCAAAGCTACTCCCTTAGCCATAGTAGCCTCACCAGATAAAAAGGGCTCTCTAAAGGCATTAACCATACAAAGTCTTGACCGATGCATAATAAAACCAATGCCAGCAGTTAATAAAAAGGCTCCACCAAGCTTAACGCCATTCTCATTGTCACTGGTAAAATAAGCATAAATTCCGTAAAATAGAATGAATAGGGCTATTAGACCCAAGAGAGGATTGATCTTTTTAGTACTTATCTCAATCCCTCCTTGCGAGGAAAAATGTTCTATCTCCCAAAGAAGATATTTTACCCCAATAAAAACTCCCACCATAAGCCCAAGCATCATGGCTATTCCACTTGCTGATAGATTAGCAATAGCCATATAAAAGCCACCTACATTACACCCCTGAGCTAAAGCTGAACCAATACCCATCAAAATTCCGGCTACTATACCCTTAATAATTTCAAGCTTAGGAGGAATGCGGATCCCAAATTCTTGAGCAAGAGTGGCAGAGAGAAAAGCTCCCAAAAGAAGACCTAAATCAAGAACTGAGGAGGAAAACCAAAGAGGATGTTGAGGAGCCTCTTCCAAAAAGCCAATTCCATAAAGCACCCATTCACCCCAATTTCTCAATCCTCCAACAATACCCCAAGGCCGATACCACATCTCAAGTAAAATAACTAAAAGTGCTAGCAAAATCCCACCAGTAATAGGAGAGTAGCTCGAACGAAACATAGCATTATAAAGTTCATTTAGACTGTCCTTAAAGGACATACCCCCCTCCTCTAAAATTTTAAAACTATAATATTAAAATCTTTTTCTTTGTCAAGGATTTTAAAAGGGAATTAACTGCAAATATTTCCAAATTTTTCAAATTTTTATGATTTTTGACAAATTTTTGAATTAATCATAATCTTCTAATTAGAAATAATTTTACTCTATATTCTCAATTATTTGGTCACTTATCTTTGATGCTAAGGGATGGGTTTCCCTCATTATAATAGTTATACCTTTTAAATTCAATTTTCTTAAGAACTTACTTAAATCTTCCAGATCTCTTATTGAAAGCCCCTGAAAAGGAAAATATAGCACAAGAAAATCCATTTTTTCTCTTTTTTTCAACCTCCTTGCTAGCTCAACTCTCAATTTTTCACCTCCAGATAACTCGGAAAACCTTTGAGCTAATCTTAAATAAGAAAGATTAAGCTCTATTAAAGTATAGAGGATTTCTTTTATAGTATAGACATTAGAAAATAAAGAAAAGGCCTCCTCTACAGAAAAATCTAATAATTCAAAAAGTTTATAACCTTTATATGTAAGATTTAAAACTTCGTAATTTAAACCTTTTCCGAAGCATTCTTCACAAAGATTCTTAAATACATAATTTTCCATCTCTGTTCTTTTATAGCCCTTTCCTTTACAAGAGGGGCATTGGCCTTCAGGGGTATGAAAACTAAAATGTCTTTTAAGAAGACCTTTAGTCTTAGCCTCAGGAAGATTAACCAAAATTTCCCTTAGAGCCTCCCAAATTCCTAAATATTCTATTAAGAATTGTTCACCCCTTAGACTGAAAAATTCTTCTCCTTCATATAAATTATAGCCTTGAGATTTTAGAAGTTCAGTAAGCTTTCTTAAATTTTTGGTCACCCCCTTGCCTGTTTCTCCATAAAATAGATTTATTCCTTCTTTAAGAATTTTAATTGGCTTTCCTTTTAAAGTTATTTCTATATACTCTTTTTTTGAAATCGGCCTTTTTTCAAAGGAAGGATCTCTGGTAAGATAGGGATAAATTAAAGTATTTTTGTTCTTAAGATATTCCTTCTTTGGAAGGGCATAAAGTAGATATCCTCCTTTTTCTCCACCTCCAGGCCCAAGTTCAATGACAAAATCTGCCTCTCTAATGAATTCAAGGTCATGTTCCACAACTATAAAGGAATTGCCCATAGCCATCAATTCTCTTATTAAAGTTAGTAGTTTCTTTCTTTTTTTCTCATCAAGTCCAAGAGTTGGCTCATCAAGAAGATAAAGAACCCCTCTTAAATCAAAAGAAAACAAGGTGAGAATTTCAAGAAGTTTCCTTTCCCCAAGGGAGAGTTCGAAAACCGGGGTTGATAGCTTTAAATTATCTATTTCAAAATAGGCCGCCTTTTCGAGAAGAACAAAAACATTTTGAAAGGTCTCTCTTTCTAATGAAGATAAATTCTTTTCAAAAAAAAGCTTAAATTCCTTGAGAGTAAAACTATAAATTTCTCTTAAAGTGGTTGAAAAAAGTTCGCTTTCAAGATAATGGGCTTCTAACTTTAAACCCTGACATCTCTCACAGGGTTTTCTCTCTTTATATCCAAGACCACGACAGAGTTTACATCTTGAAATTTCTTTAAGAAGAAAGGTCCCACATTGAAAACAAAAATGACTTAAATTAAAGAAAAAACTTTCACCCTCAAAAAGTTTTAAGATTATAGTTCCTCGATTAATATTTTGTGCAACTCTTATATTCTCAAGAAATCTTGAAAGTCCCTTTTCTTCTTTAACCATACGATCAAGAAGGAGATAAAGACTTTTTACTGAGCCTGGAGGTTCCTCTTCAGAGAGATCAAACTCTCTTTCATTGATAAAAAACCTGGTATAACCCAATGAAATTAGATAAGATAAAGCTTGAGGGGTTGATTCAGGTAAGGGTAAAAGAAAATAAAATTTAGTATTTTCAGGGAGGGAATTATACCAGAAAATCAAATCTCTAAGGGTATGAAAAAAGTTGAGACTTCCGCATTGAGGACATTTTATTTTCCCCTTTTCGTAAAAAAGAAAAGAAATAATAGAAAAAAGACCAAGAATTTCAGAAACATTTTTATAAAGGAACCAATCCCTTACTCCCTGAGAAAGAGCAATGACCGGAGGAACAACCCCTGAAAGAAGACCCTTAGTTTGAGTTAAGGGGGTTAGAGGTTGGCCAATATCTTTAAGTTGTTTAAACCGGGCTTCAGCAAGGGTTGCCAAGGTATCAAAGACAAGAGAACTTTTGCCGGATCCAGAGGGCCCTGTGACAACTACAAGCTTATTTAAAGGAATCTTAACATCAAAGCCCTTTAAATTGTGGGTAGAAACTTTTTTTAATTCGAGATACACTTTTTCAAAGGAGGGAAACTATTCAGAGATTACCATATTTCTTCCCAAAGCTTTGGCCTTATATAGCCTTTCATCAACCTTTCTTAAAAGACCTTCCCAAGAAGGGGCATCTGAGGGAAATTCAGCCACACCAAAGGAAGCTGTAATTTTAACAGATATTTCTTCTGAAATTGGAATTTCATATTTTTCAAGGGTTCCCCTAATTCTTTCAGCCACCTGAATGGCAAAATTTTTAGGGGTCTCTGGAAGAAGTGTTAGAAATTCTTCTCCACCCCAACGTCCAAAGTAATCCTGACCTCTTATACCAAAGAGAACTAATTTAGAGACCTCTTTTAAAACTTTATCTCCGACAGGATGTCCATAATTATCATTGATCTTTTTGAAATGATCTAAGTCCATAAGAATAATGCTAAAGGGCTTACCCGTTCTTTGAGCTTTAAGTTCTTCTTTTTTAAGAACCTCGATTATAAATCTACGATTGTAAATTCCAAGTAAAGGATCTTTTAATGATAAATCCCTTAATTCTCTTAATAATCTCAACTGGTTAAAGTAAAGGTGAAATACTTGGAGTTTATCTTCAAGATATCTTATTTCTTCTTCTGAAAAGGGTTTTTCTCTTATCAAAGTTACAATTCCTTGGAGGCGGCCTTCAAAAAATAAAGGAATACATAAATGTGCCAAAGAAGTGGTCTTTAGTAATTTACAAGGATACCCTGGAAGACCGTAAAAGCTTTGCCCTGTTCTATAAGTTGCGCATTCCTTAATCTCCTTAGTAAGACAATCCTCCCAGTATTCTCTTTTTCCAGAAACATAGGTGGATTTAATTTCTTCAGTTTGAGAATCAATTTCAAAATAATGAAAAGTATCTACATAAGAAAGTAAATATTTTTCAAGAGCTTGGAAGAGCTCCTCTTCTGATTTTGCAAAATTTAAGTCCTTTACAAAGGAATAAAAGACAGAAAGATTTTTATAGGCCTCCTTTAAAGCCTCTTCACTAAGAAGAATATCAGTGATTTCTCTTGCATCTATGATAATAAAGGATTCCCCATTTAAGACTACTGCCTTAGCCTTAAACTCAACAGGGATAGGTTTTTGATGGATATCTTTATAGTATCTTCTTCCCCTTAATTCCACTCCTTTTTTAATGAGTAGCTCTATATTTCTCTTTATTTCTTCCTCTGGTAAATCAACAATATCAAAGATGGTTTTCTTCAAGATCTCTTCCTCAGAATAACCAAGAGCCTTTTTAAAAGAGCTATTAGCAAAGTAAATCCTACCCTTTTGATCAATAACAAAAAGGTAATCTAAGGAATTATCAAGAATGTTTTTTAGAAAGCGAATCTCTTTTTGATATTTCTCTTCTTTAAAATACTCATGAGTAACATCTCTTAGAAAGATTTTTATTTTTCCTTCCTTTAAACCAAAATCAAGATAACTCCCTGTAATTTCATAAACTTCTCCTTTTCTTCCCTTTATTCTTTCTTTGTAAATCATTTTTTCCCTTTTAATGATTCCATAGATTCTATTCCAGTCATCATAATCAAAAAGTGTAAAAACATCCTTCTCTATATATTCTTCACCTATATATTTTTTAGCAAAGTCATTCATAAAGGTAATTCTGCATTCACTCTCGCATTCTGAAAGTTCAAGCACAATCTCTGGAATTAGAGAAATAAAATTTTTAAATTGATTAAGACTATTTTCCAGAAATTCTGTATAGCTGGAAGTAGAACTTAGTATAAGATCTCTCTGAGATAAAATATTTACAGCTTTTCCAGAGTCATTAACTACAACCAGGTGTCTAATGGAATATTGTTTAAAAAGTTCTACAGCCTTTGTAAGGGGATCTCTTAAGTGAATAGTAATCACTTCCTTTAAAGCCAATTCTTTTAATGGTCTTTTAAGATCTTCAGGAGAGAGGGTTAAAAAATCTCTTCCTGTAATTATTCCAATAGGTCTTAACCCTTCATCTAAGATAGGAATTGCTCCTACATGGAATTGAACCATCTTGGAAAGTGCCTCTTCAACCTTTTCCTCTTTTGTAGCATAAATAAAAGAAGGTTTCATTTCTATAAGATCTCTAACTTTTCCTTCTCCCTTAAAAATCTCTTCTGGAGAGTATAAAATAAGGTCTTGTTGAGTTACAACCCCTAAAAATTCTCCGTTCTCATCTACTACTATAAGTCTCCTTACATTGTTTTCTATCATTAAATTAAAAGCAGAAAAAAGAGTAGCTGTGCTTTTAATTTTAAAAAGCTCTTTTTTAGCAAGATGAAAGGCAGGGGAAGATAAAGGATATCTTTGTGATAAGGCAATAATTACATCTCTTTCGGTAACAATGCCTACAGGCTTTTTTTCCTTCAAAAAGACGGCAAAATTGGTATTATATTTTCTAAAAAGTTCTATAAGGTCTTGAAAAGTTATTTCTATAGAGGGGGTAAGTATTTCCCTTTCCTTTAGAAAGTTTTTTATGGGAAGCTGAAGAAGAGATAACATTATTATTTTCTTCTAAAATTTTTTAGCCATAACATAAAATTATCATAATTTAAGGTATTGAGAAGATCCTTTTTTTCAGCCCATCCTCTCCTTGCTACTGCTACTCCCAATTTCAAGTATTCCATTTGGTCAACCATATGGGCATCAGTGCCTATTATTAAAGGTATCCCCATTTCTACGCAGGCCTTGACATAAATATCATTAAGATCAAGCCTTTTGTAATAGGCATTAATCTCCAAGGCCTTTCCGTATTCCTTGGCAACCTTTAAAATCTCTTCCATATTGACAGCATAGGGCTCTCGCTCTCCTATAATTCTTCCTGTAGGATGGGAGATAGCATGCACCAAAGGATGTTTTAAGGCTGAAATTATTCTGTGAGTGATTTGTCTTTCCTCTTGTTGAAATCCTGTATGAATAGCTGCAAGCACAAAATCTATCTCCTTTAGGACTTCATCGGGATAATCAAGAGTCCCATCAGAGAGAATATCTACTTCTGCCCCAAAGATAAGTTTTACTCTTTTTGAGCGGGAATTAAGTTCCTCAATTCTTTTTTTCTTTTTAAAGAGATCCTCAACAGGAACTCCACCTGCAACTTTTAAGCCCTGAGAATGGTCACAAACAGCTACCCAAGAGAGGCCCATTGCTTCTGCTTTAGCCATTATTTCTTCAAGACTTGCCATTCCATCACTGTATTTAGAATGCACATGGCCATCCCCCTGAATATCTTCATAAGAGACTAGGTTGGGTAGCCAACCTTTCAGGGCGGCCTCTATTTCTCCTCTATCTTCTCTCAATTCAGGAGGAATAAAAGGGAGCCCAAGAGAAGCATAAACTTCCTCTTCTGTTTTTCCTGCAATCTTTTCTTCACCTCTAAAAACTCCGTATTCGTTTATCTTTAATCCCTTTTCAAGAGCAAGTTCTCTCACTCTGATATTATGAGCCTTTGAACCTGTAAAATAGGCAAGGGCTGCCCCCCAAGAATCCGGTTCAACTACCCTTACATCCATTTGAATACCACCAACTAGGCGCACACTTGTTTTAGTCTCACCAAAGGCCATGACCTCCTCAACTAAAGGAAGCTCTGCAATTACTTTCATTACCTCTAAAGGTTTAGTTGAAGTAATAAGCACATCAATGTCTTTAACGGTTTCTCTTCGCCTTCTAATACTTCCTGCAATGGCAATCTGATCAATGGGTGCCTTTTCTTTAATAAGTTTCACTACTTCCTCAGCAAGGGGTAAAACCTCTCCAAGGGGTCTTCTTCCAGTTTTTTCTTTGAAAAGTCTTATACCTTTTAAGATGTTTTCTTCTGTTTTCAGACCAAATCCTGGAAGCCTTGAAATTTTGTGTTCTAAACAAGCCTTTTCCAGTTCTTCAATAGTGGTAATACCATATTTTTCGTAAATAGCCTTAACTTTTTTCGGACCAAGACCTGGAATTTCAAGAAAGGTTAAGAGGGCTTGAGGGATCTCCTTTTTTAATTCTTCATAAAGAGTAAGAGTGCCAGTTCTTAAAATTTCTTTGATCTTAGATGCAAGATCAGCTCCAATTCCTGGGAGTTTTTCAAGCTTACCCTCTCTGGCAAGTTCCTCAATATCTTTGGTTAAAGCCTCAATAGTCTGAGCAGCTCTCTCATAAGCTCGAATCCTATAGGGATTATCTCCTTTTATTTCTAAAAGTTGGGCTGTTTTTCTAAAGATTTCTGCAACTTCTTTATTTTTCATATTTTTTACCAACCTTTATATAGTCTGCAGTTTGTGGTGTCTCTAACACCAAGCAGTAGAACTCTCCAAGCTCAGTTTTTATCTTTAGATTAGAGATGGTATCAGCTGTAACAAAGCTTTCCAAAATACCTTCAACAGTGTTCATAAATTTGACCTCTTCTAATTCTTTTTAAATTGTAATAATCCTAAAAGTCCTCCTAAATTACCAACAAAAAAAACAGTAAGAAAACTGAGAAAGTTTTTCTTCAACTTAATCAACTATTATAAAGCCGTAATTTTTTAGAATATTTTTAACATCTTTTGACTTCATAAAATCGAAGAATCTCTTTGCTATTTCGTAAGTCTCTTTGTCTGTGTTTGCATGTTTTAGCATCACATAACCGTGTATTACTGGACTATGACACTCGTCTGGTAAGATGTAGTAGTTTCCCGTGTTCTTTATGCTTTCATGCATAATAAGTGGTATTGATAAAAAGGCTATATCTGCCGCTCCTGTTTGAGCAAATTGGAGTGCTTGGTTTATATTCTCACCGACTACAAGTTTACTTTTAACCTTATCCCAAAGTTTGTAATATTCTAAACATTCCTTTGCTGCCTTTCCATACAAAGCCAAGTCCCAGTTTGGTATAGCTATCTTTTTTACGTTTTCATCTAACACAACTTTTATTCCTTTCGATAGGTTTATACCTGAGTCTTTTTTAGTCCATATTACAGGTTTTGCGATACCGTAAGGTATTACTTGAGAAATTGCATAACCTTTCTGTTTTAATTTGTTTGGATACTCCATATCAGCTGATATGAATATGTCGTAAGGAGCTCCGTTTACTATCTGATTGTAGCCTTTTCCTGCTGAACCAGTAACTACCTTTATATTATCCTGAGGATACTTACTTTTATAAGCTTTAATTATATCGTTTATTATGTAAGACATTGTACCAACAACGTAAAGCGTTATTTCACCAGCAAAAGCAAAGCTAAAACTAAAAGTTAAATAGAATACGACCAAAATCTGTAGTAACCTTTTTATAACAGGCCGCCCTTTTTATACTTTTTCTATTTTTGTTTTTATGTCCAGTGGTTTTCCCCAGTAAAGAGATGTGGTTACGATTATATCGACGCCAGTTTTGGCATAGTCTTCTACGTTGTTTATGTTTATTCCACCTGCTGCAGCAATGAGGGTTTTTGAATTTAATTTATTTCTAAACTCTACTACTTGCTTTATATCTTCAAAATGCCATTTATCAAGTTGGACAAAGTCAAAACCTTTTTCAATGCATATGAAGGCTTCTTCTTTTGTTTCGACCTCTATTCCTATAGTTTTTCCGCCGGATTTTTTCTTCAAACGTTCAAAGTTATTTACTACATTTTCAAAACCAACAAACATAAGATGCTCTTTGAAAATTAAGATTGTATCAGACAACGATACTCTATGGGGGACTGCTCCACCTGATATTATAGCTTTCATAACTAACTTTTTTGTAAAAGGCATGTATTTTCTTGTTGTTGAAACGGTTATATCTGGATTTACAGATTTGGCTTTACTAACAAAGTTATATGTGTTAGTAGCTATACCACTCATATACTCAAGTATCTTTAAAGACACTTTCCAAACTTTGTGTATATCAGATGCTTTGCCTCTACCTTTAAGTATTTCCTCCCCCTTCCTCCCAAATTCTCCGCTTCTTTTTTTGTGTAAAACTTCTATGTTAAACTTTTCAAATATCTTCTCTACTTCTTCAGTCCCACATACAACACCATTTTCTCTAAAAACGAAGGAAATGATTCCATCTCCTTCAAGTTGTAACACTAAGGAGGTTAGGTCAAGTAATGGGACATCTTCTGCAATGATATAATCAATTTCAAAACTGCTAAGTTCTATCATTATT
>PNIE01000068.1 GCA_002877875.1 Caldimicrobium thiodismutans | reverse complement strand
CAGATTAAAGAGACTTTAAAAGGGCTTGATTCTCACAATGTGCAAGATCTTCAGAAAAGAGGAAAAAAAATTAGAAGTTTAATCCTTCATGCTAAAATGCCTGAAAGACTTGTTGAAGAAATTATAAAAGCTTATAAGAGACTTGAGGAAAGGTACGGAAAAGATCCAGATGTTGCTGTAAGATCATCCGCTACAGCAGAGGATCTTCCTGATGCCTCCTTTGCGGGTCAGCAAGAAACTTATTTAAATGTGAAGGGAGCAGAAAGGGTAGTTGAATATGTCCAAAGATGTTTTGCTTCGCTCTTTACAGATCGTGCTATATCTTATCGTGAAGATAAAGGTTTTGATCACTTCTCTGTTTATTTATCGGTTGCTGTTCAAAAAATGGTTCGTTCCGATAGAGCCTCCTCAGGTGTTATGTTTACCCTGGATACGGAATCAGGCTTTAGAGAGGTAGTTTATATAACAGGGGCCTGGGGGCTTGGAGAATATGTAGTTCAGGGAAAAGTTAATCCCGATGAATTCTATGTATTTAAACCTACTCTTAAACAGGGATATAGACCTATTCTTTCCAAGAAACTTGGAAGTAAGCATGTAAAACTTGTTTATGGAGATAGTCCCAAAAGACCTTTAAAGGAAGTTAAGACAACCAAAGAAGAAAGAATGAGTTTTGTATTAACTGATGATGAGATCCTTAAGCTTGCAGAATGGGCTATCCTTATTGAAGAGCATTATGGAAGACCTATGGATATTGAATGGGCAAAGGATGGAGATGGAAAAGAGGTAGGAACAGGAGAGCTCTTTATTGTGCAAGCCCGTCCAGAGACTGTTCATGCTATAAAAGATCAGAAATTCTATGAAATCTACAAGTTAAAAGGAGATGGAAAAGTTCTTTGTACAGGAAAGGCTGTGGGAAGTAAAATTGGTCAGGGCAAAGCCAGAGTTATTCTTGATGTGAGTAAGATCGGGGAATTTCAGGAGGGAGAGGTCCTCGTTACCTCTATGACAGATCCTGATTGGGAGCCTATTATGAAAAAGGCTGCAGCCATTGTGACTGATAAAGGAGGAAGAACTTGTCATGCAGCTATAGTTTCTCGTGAGCTCGGTATTCCTTGTATTGTTGGAACTGAAGTAGCTACCAAGGTCATAAAAGATAGCATGGAGATTACTATTGATTGCACTCAAGGAGAGGAGGGAAGAGTTCTTGAGGGCCTTATTCCTTTTGAAGTTGAAAGAATAGATCTGGAAAAACTTCCTGCCACAAAAACCAAGATCATGATGAATGTGGGGATCCCTGAACAAGCTTTCGCTCAAGGCCAGATTCCCAATGACGGGGTCGGTTTAGCAAGGCTCGAATTCATAATTGGTTCTCATATCGGAATTCATCCCCTTGCTCTTGTTTACTTTGAGGAATTAAAGAAAAAGGCTGGACAGGATAAAAAAATTGCAAAACTTGTAAAAATAATTGAAGAAAAGACCTTTGGTTACGAGAATAAGGCAGACTTTTTTATAGATAAACTCGCTCAAGGTGTGGCAACTATTGCGGCTGCTTTTTATCCGAAAGATGTCATTGTTAGACTCTCAGATTTTAAGAGTAATGAGTATGCCAATCTCCTTGGAGGATATCTCTTTGAACCCGAAGAGCACAATCCTATGATTGGATGGAGAGGAGCCTCTCGTTATTATGATCCCAAGTTTGAGCCTGCCTTTGCTCTTGAATGCAAGGCCCTTCTTAAGGCCAGAAAAGAAATGGGGCTTACCAATATCAAGGTAATGATCCCCTTCTGCAGGACCCCTGAGGAGGGAGTTAAGGTAATGCAGATTATGGAAAAATATGGCCTTAAAAGAGGCGAAGATGGCCTTGAGATATATGTAATGTGCGAGATACCAAGTAATGTAGTACTTGCAGATGAGTTTGCTAAAATATTTGATGGCTTCTCTATAGGTTCTAATGATTTAACTCAGCTTGTACTCGGACTTGACAGAGATTCAGAACTTGTTTCTCATCTCTATGATGAGAGAAATCCAGCTGTAAAGAAAATGGTGAAAGAGGTAATTACTGTAGCTAAAAGAATGGGGAGAAAGATCGGTATTTGTGGACAAGCTCCAAGTGATTTCCCAGATTTTGCCGAGTTTCTTGTTGAATGCGGTATAGACTCTATAAGTTTAACTCCTGATACAGTGATAAAGACAAGACTTCTTGTGGCAGAAAAGGAAAAGGCACTTGAAAAAGATAAAAATTAAAAAATTTGAAAGTATTTTGATAATCTGTTTCTTTTTCTTAGGACTGTTTATTTGGGCTTTAGCTTTTGATGAGAAAGTCTATGCCTTTTCTTTTGATCCTATAGGATGGCTTTCAAAACTTTTTTCTAAAAAAGAAGATACTCTAAGACTTAAGATTAACGTGCCGCCCCCACCTCCCCCCACCTTTCTTTACCAGAAGCATCTAAATGGTAATCAAAATTTTGAGACCCAAGTTTCAAATTTTGGAAATCAGAGCTCTCTATTTTCAACTCAATCCAATGAGCCTAAGACAAAGTCTTCCCCTTGGTATTGGTATTAAAAAAAATCTATACATATGAGAAAAATTTTTTATAATAAATTTTACCATGCTAAAATCTCGTGAGATTATTATTAAACCTTATTCAAAGAAGAAAAGGAAAAAAAAACTAAGAAGATTTTTGCTTCTCTTTTTGTCTCTTTTGGTGATTGTGACTGTTTCTTTTTATTTTTTTTTAAACTGGTTAATTAAAAGGGAAAGCGAAGAATTAGAAAAAATAAGGATGAAAAATCAACAGCTTAAATCGGAGATAAAAAAGTATGAAAGTTCTGATAAAGCTTACGAAGAACTTTTGAGGGTGAAATTGGGATATATACGAGATGGAGAAAAGATTATCATTTATAAGTAATATATTATTTATAAGTAAGTAGAAAGGGGGTATTTAGATGCAGGCTTTAAAAATACTTGAGGGATATTTTGATGGAAGAGATCTTAATTTTGCTATAGTAGTTAGTAGATTCAATGTTTTTATAACTCAAAAACTTCTTGAAGGGGCTCTAGATGTCTTAAAGCGGCATTATGTTCAAGAGGAGAGGATTTATATTGCTTGGGTACCTGGGGCCTTTGAAATCCCTCTTGTAGCTAAAAAGCTTGCTGAGAGTAAGAAATTTGATGCCATAATCTGTCTTGGTGCTATTATTAGAGGTGCAACTCCTCATTTTGAATATGTAGCCGCTGAGGCTTCAAAGGGAATTGCCCAAGTTATGCTTGAGACAGGTGTTCCTGTCATTTTTGGTATTCTAACTACCGATACCATTGAGCAAGCCATTGAGAGAGCAGGAACTAAGGCAGGAAATAAGGGAGCAGAGGCTGCCTTTACTGCCTTAGAAATGGCTAATCTCCTTAAGAAAATTAATAATCTTTAAGGAGGGTTTCTTATGAAGACTATAAGAGATTTTGATTTGAGGGGTAAAAAGGTTTTTATAAGGGTTGACTTTAATGTTCCCATGGAGAACGGAAAAATTCTTGATGATACAAGGATTCTTGAAGCTTTGCCCACTATTCAGTATGCCCTAAATTCAGGGGCTAAAGTTTTTCTCTGTTCTCACTTAGGAAGGCCTAAAGGTAAGAGAATTCCTGAACTTTCACTAAGACCTGTCTACGAATATTTAAAAAGTAAAATTAAGGCTCCTCTCTATTTTATTGAGGATATTATGAGTGAGGAAGCTGAAAGGATTCTCTCTCAAATAAAGGAGGGAGAAGCTGTTCTCCTTGAGAACATAAGGTTCTACGAAGGTGAGACAAAGAATGATCCAGAACTTTCCAAAGCTCTTGTTAAGTTTGCAGAGGTTTATATTAATGATGCCTTTTCAGTCTGTCACAGGGCTCATGCTTCAGTAGTTGGCGTTGCTGAACTTGTTAAAGAAAAAGGGATAGGTTTTTTGACCGAAAAGGAACTTAAATATCTCAACAGAATTATTGGAAAACCTGAAAGACCCTTTTATGCTATAGTGGGGGGAAGTAAAGTTTCAACCAAAATAGGAGTGCTTAAGAATCTTTTAAATAAGATTGATAAACTTATTATTGGTGGAGCCATGGCCAATACCTTTCTTTATGCTCTAGGATATAAGGTTGGTTCCTCTATGATTGAAAATGAATTTGTTGAAACTGCAAAGGAAATAATATCTAAGGCAAGAGAATTAGATGTAAAAATATATCTTCCTATTGATGCTATTGTTGAGAGAAATGGAGAGGCCTATTTAATCTCTTTGGAAGAAATTGAAGAAGGAGATAAGATCTACGATATTGGAGAGGACACGGTAGAGTATTTTTCAGCTGCCCTTGAAGGAGCAAAGACTGTTATTTGGAATGGCCCTCTTGGATATTTTGAGAAAGAGCCTTTTGATTTTGGGACTATTTCCTTAGCAAGAAGAGTGGCTGCCCTTTCTGCAGTAACTGTTGCCGGCGGTGGAGATACCCTTTCAGCCCTAAAAAAGGCAGGAGTTATCACTGCCTTTTCTCACACTTCAACGGCTGGTGGTGCCTTTCTTGAATACCTCGAAGGTAAAGATCTACCAGGACTTGCTGTTTTAAAATAAGGAGAAGAATATGCGTAAACCCATATTTGCTGGAAATTGGAAAATGCATTTCACTTTGAGAGAATCGAAGGAATATTTTGAAAAGTTTTTAAAACTTTTACTGGATATAGATTTATCTGATAGAGAGGTTGTTATTGCACCGCCTTATACTGCGCTTTATTATGTAAGTCAACTTATTAAAGATACAGGAGTAATTCTTGCTTCTCAAAATTCACATTTTGCTGAGAAAGGTGCCTTTACAGGGGAGATTTCGCCCCTTATGTTAAAAGAAATTGGAGTTAAATATGTCATTCTTGGACATTCAGAAAGAAGGCATATTTTTGGAGAAGACGATGAACTTATTAAAAGGCGAGTTGAAGGAGTATATACCTTTGGATTGAATCCCGTTCTTTGTGTGGGAGAAACCCTTGAACAAAGGGAAAAAGGGGAAACCTTTAGCATAGTTGAAAAACAGGTAAGAGAGGGCCTATCGTTCCTAAAGGATCCTGATCCTGATAGAATCGTTGTCGCCTATGAACCAGTTTGGGCCATTGGGACAGGAAGAAACGCAACCCCCTCTCAAGCAGAGGAGGTCCACGGGCTAATAAGGGAAGTGCTTGCAGGACTTTATGAGAAAGAGAGGGCTGAAAAAATAAGAATTCTCTATGGAGGAAGTGTAACTCCTGAAAACGTACAAGAGCTTATAAAGGAACCTAACATTGATGGGGTTCTTGTAGGTGGAGCTTCTCTTGATCCTGAGAAATTTTTTAAAATTTGCACTGTGGAGTTAAAGAAGCAAAATACCCAGTGTAAACTTCCGGACTATTCTCAAATTCCAGAAGATATTCTTGAAATCCCTAAGAAATTTAAAAAACTTGTAATAGTAGGAGCAAGTCCTAAACCTGATAGGCCAAGTTATGTAGTTATGGATTATTTCTTAAGGGAGGGTTTTGAAGTCTATCCAGTAAATCCTGCTCATAAGGAAATTTTGGGAAGAGAGGTTTATCCAAATCTTGAGAGCTTACCTGAGGATTTGAATCCCGAGGTTGTAATAATTTTTAGAAGGAGTGAGGAAGTAAAACCTGTGGTTGAAAAGGCCTTAAGATTAAATCCCAAGGTTATTTGGATGCAAGAAGGCATTGCCAATGAAGAGGCAAAGGCCCTTGCTGAATCAAAGGGTGTAAAAGTAGTTATGAATCTTTGCTTCAAAAAAGTTCACCAACTTAGTAAATGGAAC
>PNIE01000093.1 GCA_002877875.1 Caldimicrobium thiodismutans | reverse complement strand
GTTCTATATAACAAAACAACTCTTTTACTTCATAACCAGATAGATATTTTTTCTTAAATTGTGAAAGTTTTTTATAATAATCCTCAGAATTTCTTGTAGGGATGATCAAATATCTTAGATCCAATTTATCAAAATAACGATAATCAAAAAAGAAAGGAGGAAATCTTGGAGGATTTACATCTTTTGAAAAAACACCTTTATAATAAGTAGAGTCATAAAAAATAACCACTTTATTTTTAGGTAGTTTTTCAAGTTCGTCGACTCTAACCCCATAGTGAACAATACACATTTGCCTAAAATTTTTTTCCTCAACTATTAAGTTCTTTAGATTTTGATAAAAATAATTTCTTTCTTCCACCGTGGCATTCACTAAATCTACTTTAAAATTCCTTTCTCTAATAAACTTTCGCAGATTCTCCTGAGCTGTTGCGATTTTTGCAACTATTTTTTCACATTCCTCAAAAGAGAGAGTTTTATCTTGAGAGAGAAGGGGGCTTGGAACAACAAAGAACTCAAGAAAAAGGAAGAACCAGAGAAAAAAGAAGAAAATAAAGAACCACCTTGTAAGTTGATCATTTCTCTTGACGATCATTTTACCCCCCTCTCTAATTTAAGAAATTTTTCTCTAAAAAATTTCAGCAACTTGAGTAGCTAGCTTTTCAGCTATCTCTGGAGCAGCCTCTTCTTTTTTGAGATTGGTCTTTGTTGCTGTAGCAGCAATTTTTGTGCGATAGATCTGGTAATTGGTATTCACCTCCTGAGTAGTGATGAGAGTAGTAGAGGTTCCCTGTTTGGCCTCAGTTTTTAGCTGCCCAACCACAGGTTTATCTGTCTTTTCCATAACTTGGACATCAATTACACCTGCATAAGTCTCAATTTTTATCATGGATCCCACAACTGCACCTCCTACATATCCAAGGGCAGCTCCAGCTGCAGCTAAAATTAAAGCCTCCACATCTCTTCCACCTGCAGAGGCTCCCGCAATTCCACCAGCCAGAGCACCTTCCAAAGCCCCCTCTTTAGCCCCGGTCTTTTTGTAATAATCCATATAAAGAATGTTAATCTGGACAATATAACCTGCATCCATAGGATTGTTCACAATTTGATAACCCTTGGCCTGGAGTTTTTGTATCAACCGATCTCTAACCATAGCAGGGTTTACCTCCTGTAAATCTGAAGTATTGCGAACTTCAACATAGATAGTTCTATTTTGGGACTTTTTGAAAGGATCAAGAAAGATTGTATCTGTCATTTTATGCCCTACCCTTAAATCTGCATGTTCAATAGCTTCAGGAATCACTGCACACCCTGAGAGCTGAAAAATTATTAAAAAGATAAGAAAATAAGTAAAAATACTTTTTAAAGTTGAAATGTTCCGTCTGCTAAGCATCATCCCACCTCCTTTAAAAATTTTTTCCTTTATATAAATAATCCCATAATCTCTACTAATCTGACAATTTTAAACAATTAGGCTAAAAAGGAAAAAAATTGAGGATCTGTAAATAGGACCACTAAAAACTAAAGAAAAGATAAGTAAGAAGTTTACTTATAAAAGCGATACTCTAAGGTTTTATAATAATCTTGAAGAGAAGCATAAGAGAAAGGTTTTTCTCTTAGTCTTCTTATACTGCAAACCATTGCTCTTGCCCCTGCAATGGTTGTAGCGTAGGGAATATCAAGCTCCATAGCATAACGTCTTATTAGATAGGCATCTAGCTTACTTACCTTTCCTTTGGCCGTATTTATCATAAGAGCAATTTCTTTATTTTTAATAAAATCAAGAATATTGGGTCTTTTCCCCTCAGAGATTTTTGGCACCTCCATAACCTTGATATTGAATTCCTTCAGGTATCTGGCTGTCCCTGAGGTAGCAAGGAGTTCAAACCCCATCTCTTCAAGTCTTTTAGCAATTTCCACCACAAGAGGTTTATCTTCGTCCTTTACAGAGAGGAAAACTTTGCCAGAAAAGGGAAGTCTCATACCTGCAGCAAACTGAGCTTTGGCATAGGCAAGAGAAGGCTCCCAATCAATCCCCATAACCTCACCTGTTGACTTCATCTCAGGACCAAGCATCACATCAACCCCTGGAAACCTCTTAAAGGGGAAAACCACCTCTTTTACTGAATAATACTTAGGAATAACCTCTTTGGTAAAACCAATTTCCTTTAAAGTTTCACCAAGCATGATCCAGGTAGCAAGCTTTGCCAAAGGAACACCTATGGCCTTAGAAACAAAAGGAACCGTCCTTGAAGCTCTTGGATTTACCTCAAGCACATAAACCTCCTCATCCTTTATAGCAAACTGAATATTAATAAGGCCCCTAACCTCAAGCTCCATAGCAAGCTTATAAGTGGCCTCTCTAATTTCCTCAAGAACCTTCTTCGAAAGATTAACCGGGGGTAAAAAACAGGCAGAATCGCCAGAGTGAATTCCTGCCTCTTCAATATGTTCCATTATTCCACCAATAACAACCATCTCACCATCGCAAAGGGCATCTACATCAACCTCAATAGCATCTTCGAGAAATTTATCAATAAGCACAGGGTGTTCAGGATTAATTTTAACAGCTGTTTCAATGTATTCAGCAAGCTCATTTTCTGAATAAACTATTCTCATAGCCCTTCCACCAAGAACATAGGAGGGTCTAACGAGGACAGGATATCCGAGAGAGGAAGCTACTCTAAGGGCCTCCTCTGCTGTGAAGGCTACTCCCGCCTTAGGCCTCTTTAGCCCAAGCTTATTAAGAAGAGCTTCAAATTTTTCTCTATCTTCGGCCCTGTCAATATTCTCAGGAGAAGTCCCAAGAATACGAACTCCTGCTTTATAAAGGGGAACACTTAAATTTAAGGGAGTTTGACCTCCAAATTGAACAATAACACCTATAGGATCTTCCTCCTCATAGACATTTAGCACATGCTCCAAGGTTAAGGGTTCAAAGTAAAGTCTAGTTGAAACATCATAATCAGTGGATACTGTCTCAGGATTAGAATTTATCATGATAGCATCATAGCCCCTTTCCCTGAGAGCCTTTATGGCGTGCACACAGCAATAGTCAAATTCTATGCCCTGCCCTATCCTATTTGGACCCCCACCAATAATAATAACCTTTTTGTTCTTACTTAACCTTGCCCTTGACTCATTTTCCACCTCATAGGTGGAGTAAAAATAGGGAGTATAAGCCTCAAATTCTGCAGCACAGGTGTCAATAAGTTTATAAGTGGGCTTAACTCCAAGAGCTAGCCTCCTCTTTCTGACCTCGCTCTCCTTCGAGCCTGTTAAAAAGGCAATTTGATAATCAGTAAAACCCCACTGCTTAAGTTCTCTAAAATCCTCTTCAGTAAGATCTTCAAGCTTTTTTCCTTTATAGAACTCACTAATTTCAAAAAGCTCTTTCAGATGATAGAGAAACCAAGGATCAATATAGGAGTATTGATAAATTTCCTCTATAGTAAAGCCTGCCTTAAAAGCCTCTCTAATATAGAAAAGTCTTTGGCTATTTGGTCTTGCAAGTTTTTCAACAATTAATTCTCTTGGAAGGATTTCATCGTAATCCGAGGGAGATTTACCATCTGCACCAAACCCATATCTTCCAATCTCAAGACCAGCTATGGCTTTCTGAAGGGCCTCTTTAAAGGTTCTACCGATAGCCATAGTTTCACCAACAGAGCGCATAGAAGTAGTAAGCTCATCCTTAGTCTCTGGAAATTTCTCAAAGGTGTAACGGGGTATTTTAACCACTACATAGTCTATGGTTGGTTCAAAGGCAGCTTTGGTCTCTTTAGTGATATCATTGGCAAGTTCATCAAGAGTGTAACCAACAGCAAGTTTAGCTGCAACTTTAGCGATAGGATAACCTGTGGCTTTACTTGCAAGGGCTGAAGATCTTGAGACCCTCGGGTTCATCTCAATAACAACCATATCACCATTCTGAGGATTTACAGCAAACTGAATGTTGGAACCACCTGTCTCTACGCCAATTTCTCTTATTATGGCCTGGGCTGCCTTTCTCATCTGCTGATATTCCCTATCGGTGAGAGTCTGAGCAGGTGCCACTGTAATAGAATCGCCTGTATGAACACCCATAGGATCAAAGTTCTCAATAGAACAAATGATTACCACATTGTCTTTGAAATCCCTCATAACCTCAAGCTCAAATTCTTTCCAGCCAAGAACAGATTCCTCAAGCATGACTTGATGAATCAAGGAGGCTTCAAGGCCAGCCTCAACTATCTCCCTTAATTCTTCAATATTATAGGCTACTCCTCCGCCAGTTCCCCCTAAGGTAAAACTGGGTCTGATAATCACTGGAAATCCTATTTCCTTCACAGCCTTTTCTGCTTCAGAAAGACTATGCACAATGACACTCTTTGGAACTTTAAGGCCTATTCTTTCCATAGCCCTTCTGAAGTGTTCTCTTGATTCTGCCTTTTCAATAGCCTGGGCCTTAGCTCCAATTAACTCTACCCCATATTTTTCAAGAACTCCTTTTTTGGCAAGGGCAAAAGCAAGATTAAGCCCGGTTTGCCCTCCAAGGGTAGGCAGTAGGGCATCTGGCCTTTCCTCCTTGATAATGTATTCAAGAACCTCAGGTAAAAGAGGTTCTATATAGGTCCGATCTGCCATTTCTGGGTCTGTCATAATGGTTGCAGGATTTGAATTCACAAGAACTACCTCGTAACCCTCCTCCTTTAAAGCCTTACAAGCTTGGCTTCCTGAATAATCAAACTCACAAGCCTGACCTATCACAATAGGACCAGATCCTATAATCAGAATCTTTCTTATGTCAGTCCTCTTAGGCATTATTTAAACCCTCCTATAGAACCTAAAACAATAATTTTGTAGGTTAAAATAATTCTATATCTGCTGAAAAAGAGGATAAATCTTTATTTTAGCTTTCTTTTGATAGTTAGATAGAAAATCTCTTAATACAAGATCGCCTTTCCAAAAAAGGATTTCCTTTTGCAAGTTAAAATATTCTTCAGGATTCAAAGCTCCTTTAAATTCCTCAATTCCAGTGATATAGTAAATCTTTACTTCATCCCTCTCCCACACTGGACTTACAACAAGCCCTACTCTTCCCAGATTTTTTAATACTTCAGGTGCTTTCTTTCGCTCTACCTTGTTCTCTGAAAAAGTGAAACCTTCCTCTTTTCCCAAAGTCACAAAATCTTTTTCAGATTTAACTTTACTGAGAAAGTTTTTGACCTTAGCTTCACAAAATTCCCTCCCTTTTTCTTCAAGATACTCCCTTAAAACCTGAGCTTTAGCCTCTTCAAAATTCAAATTCCTTTTTGGTTTTTTATCCACAACTTCAATTAGATAAAAAGAGTCTTTTCCTTCAATCGGAGCAAAGTAATTACCCTTTCCCACTTTAAAAATATTTCTAACTTCCTCCTTATTAATTAGAATTTTAGAAAGTTCTTCTTGAGTGAGATAGGCTGTTTCTTTCAAAGTGATTCCATTTTTTTTGGCCCAGTTTATTAAGCCATTTTCTGCTACTACTTTGGTATAAATCTCATTGGCTTTTCTTAAAATTTCTTCGCGAAGCTTTTTCTTTTTAAGTTCATCCAAAAGACGAGTTCTTACTTCTTCTAACTTAAGAACTCTCTCAGGATTAATTTCCTCTACACCAAGAATCAGAAAGCCTTGGGAAACCTTTATAGGACCTAAAATATCTCCTTTTTTAGCCATTTTAAGGAGAGATAATAGCTCCTGGGATAGGGAGACTTCCTCAAACCATTCTCCCTCCTTTGCACCAAAACGGGAAAAATCCTCAAGAGTCTTAATCTGATTTTTAATTTCTTGGGCCTTTTTAAAACCAACGTCCCCCTCAATAGGAACAAAAATTCTCCTTAATTTGACTTTGAAAGGTTCTCTAAAACGATTAATATTTTGAAGATAATAATTTTTAAGCTCTTCTTCAGTAATTTTTACCTCACCTTTGATGGGAATTTCATAGTAAACAAGCTTTATTTTTTCCTCTTCTATGTATCTATCTCTATGGGCGTGAAAAAAGCTTTCAAGCTCTTTCTCATTCCATTTAATTGCCTTTTCACAAGTTGATATCGGAAGCTGGGCCTCTAAATAACGAATTTTCTGATTAAGAAATCTTCCAAATTCTTCAACTTCGTCGTTAGAAACCAAAATAGGAGCTAAGATGAGCATTTTAAATTTCTGCTGAAGCAGGTCAGCTTTTAAAAGGGTTTCAAAGGTCTTTGGACTAAGACCAAGCTCTCTTAAAAAGGCCTGATATCTTCTTGGATCAAAGGCTCCATTTTTTTGAAAAAAAGGTATTTGAGAAAGAGTAACCTCCACCTCTTCTTGAGTAATCTTAAGACCCAAATCCTTTGCCAATTGATTTATAAGCTTGATTTGTATCAGATTCTGTAAAACGAGTTCTTTAAATTTCATTTTCTTAAGATCTTCCTCTTTTAAATCACCAAGAGTTTGTTTTAGCTGGAGATATTTATAATGATAAAACTCTTGAAATTCCCTAAGATTTATTTTTTCTCCGTTTACTACTGCAACTATATCTCTGTCAGTTACTCCAAAATATCCTATTCCCCAAAAAACAAAAACAATGATTATTACTGCCAGAAAAATTTTGGCAAAAAGAGAAGTGGCTCCCTTTCTTAAAAAATCAAACATTAAAAAGTCCTAAATGAATTTTTTAAAATATAGCAAAGCCTTCTAAAACTTCAAGGGATATGTTAATATTTAGACGTGGTAACCCTTGGAGAAAAACTTCCTCTTGTTACCGTTCTACCCTTTGTAGGAATTCTTTTATCTATAGCTCTTTTCCCTTTAGTTTTACCTCGCTTTTGGCAGAAACACTTTGGTAAAATAACTTTATTCTGGGCACTCCTTTCTATTTTACCCCTCCTCTATCTTTTTCCTATAGAAACCCTCCATGAAATTCTACATACTCTCCTTGCGGAGTACATTCCTTTTATTCTGCTTATTTCCTCTCTTTACATCATCTCAGGTAATATTTATCTTCACGGAAATTTTTCCGGTACCCCTTTATTTAATATTATATATTTATTTATAAGTACCTTTCTTGCTTCTCTTATGGGCACCTCAGGTGCCTCCGTGGTATTAGTAAGGCCCTTAATTAGAGCCAATGCGTGGAGAAAAGATACAGCACATGTTTTTATCTTTTTCATCTTCCTTGTCTCAAATATTGGCGGGGCTCTTACTCCCCTTGGTGATCCTCCTCTTTTTCTTGGGTTTCTAAAAGGCGTTCCCTTTTTCTGGACTCTAAACCTTTTTCCCACAATGTTTTTCTGCGTTATTTATCTCTTAATACTTTTTTTTATTATAGATAGCCTTCACTATAGAAGAGAAAAGTCTTTTCTTCCCAAGAACAAAGAAAAAAAGCCCTTTGTAATTCTTGGATGGTATAATATTTTCTTTCTAATAGGTGTTCCTTTAACGATTCTAATTTCTGCTAACCTTCCTTTACCATCCCTTAAATTCTTCGGGGTTGAAAGGCCTTTAAATGAAATTATTAGAGACCTCTTTTTAGTTCTTCTTGCAGGAATATCCTATTATATAACTCCCAAGAAAGTGCGAGAGAAAAATGAATTTACCTTTTTTCCCATAAAGGAAGTTGCCATTTTATTTTTGGGTATTTTTATGAGTATGATTCCTGCTTTAAATATTCTTAAAGCAGGTGAGAAAGGGGCTTTAAAACCTCTTATCATAAGCCTCAATGAACCAGCTCATTATTTCTGGATGACAGGAATTCTTTCTGCCTTTTTAGATAATGCCCCAACTTATTTAACCTTTTTAAGCACCTGCCTTGGTAAATTTTATCCTGGACTTGCTGAAAAAGAAGCCATCCTAAGATTAATACAAGATTATCCCAAATATCTCCTTGCCATCTCAGAAGGGGCTGTTTTCTTCGGAGCACTAACCTACATTGGAAACGCTCCTAACTTTATGGTTAGATCCATTGTTGAAGAGAAAGGTATTCCTATGCCAAGTTTTTTTGGTTACCTTATTAAATTTTCCTTTCCTATTTTAATTCCCATGTTCCTTTTATTAACCCTAATATTTTACAGGAGTTAACCATGGGAATAAAGAGAGTACTCTTTGCTGTAAGTTACTGGGAAATGGGATACAAAGGTCTTCTTGAGATTATTACTCTTAAAAAAGTAGGCCTTGAAGAAATTTATCTCTTACATGTTATCCCCAGAGAAGAAGTCTCTTATGTTCCCTTTAGCGGATTTTTAAAGGAAAAGGCTATAGAATTGAAAGAGGCGGCTAAATTAAAATTTCAGGACTGGGAAAAGGAAATTAAAAAGGCAAATTTAAAAAGCCACATTTTGATAGAAATTGGAGATCCTATAGCTAAAATCCTTGAAATTGCAGAGGAAATAGCAGTTGATATGCTTGTCATTGGGAAACTTAAAAAAGAAGGGATTTTTGTTTCCGAAAGAACTTTAGAGTTGACTAGCCGAAGCAAGGTGCCTGTTCTGGTCTATTGCCATAGCCTCCTCAGAGAACAAGAGGAAAAACCTATTCCTCTTGAAAATGTCCAAATTTTTAGAACCCCCATTCTTGCTACTGATTTTTCAGAAAATTCTATAAGGGCAAGGGATTTTCTCCTAAATTTTAAATCACTTATTCAAAAGATTTATGTAGTAAATATAATTAAAAGTGAAAAAATTTCTGCCTTAAAGGAAGAGGAAATTCAGAGGCTTGAGGAAGAAAGAAGGAATCGCTTAATAAAATTTCTTGAGCCTTACAAACTTCAAGGAATAGAAGGAGACATTTTTCTTGGACTTGGGGAGGATCCTTCGCAAGAAATTTTAGAATTTGTAAGAGAAAAGGAGGGAACTCTCATTGTTTTAGGAAAAACCAGTAAAGGTTTTCTTGAAAAGCTTTTTGTAGGAAGTGTTACTTTAGAATTATTAAAAAAAGCGGAGTTTCCCCTTTTAATTGTGCCTTAGAGTTTTCAATGATTCTTAGGCTAAAAAAGAGCTTAGGACAACATCTTCTTATCTCTTCAGGGGTCTTAAATAGAATTGCAGAATATGCCCAACTTAGTGAGGGTGAGGTAGTAGTTGAAATTGGTCCAGGTACAGGACTTTTGACTAAAGCTCTCTTAAAGTATCCCATAACCAAATTGTATCTAATTGAACTTGACACTGAAATGCTTGAATATTTGCAAGAAAACATAAAGGATGAGAGGGTAGTTTTGATACAGGCTGATGCCACCACTTTTAACTATCAAGAACTGGGAGAGAGAAAACTTAAAGTTTTAGGAAATCTTCCTTATAATGTAGCCAGTTTAATTGTGGAAAATCTTATTTATTATCATTCTTTAATTCCCTTAGCCCTTTTTCTTGTGCAAAAGGAGGTGGCAGAAAAATGGCTATCTGGTAAATCTTGGCTCTCTATCTTTATTCAAACCTTTTATGAGCTTGAATATCTTATGACCGTACCCCCTCGGTTCTTTAAACCTCAGCCCAAGGTGGATTCAGCTTTAATTAGGTTTAAACAATTCATTAAAAAAGAGATTTCTGATTTAAAAAAATATAAAAAATTTTTAACCGCTCTTTATCAGTATAAAAGAAAGATGCTAAGAAAAAAATTTCCAGAAGAACTTCTTAGAGAGTGTAATCTTGCAAATAATTTAAGGGCTGAGGATCTTAAGCTTACAGATATTTTTCTTTTATATGAAAAGTGGCTTCAATATTCTTAAAAGAAACTTCCCCAGAGGAATTAGAATCGTTAGCCTTGGTTTCTTTAAGACTATTTTCTTTGTTTCTAATTTTTGAGATGGCTGCGAGATGTTCTTGATAAGTACGAGAAAAGATATGGCTTCCATCTCCATTAGCCACAAAATAAAGATATTTAACTTTGGCAGGTTTTAAAACTGCCAAGATAGATGATTTGCTAGGATTTCCAATAGGTGTAGGGGGAAGATTATTGTGTAAATAGGTGTTATAGGGGCTTTTTACTTGGTAATAATCTTTGTAAGTAAGCCTTCTAAAACGTTTTAGGGCATAATTGATAGTAGGGTCTGCCTGAAGGGGCATTCCCTTTTTAAGGCGATTGAGATAGACTGCGGCAATAATAGGTTTTTCCTTTTCATAAAAAGCCTCCTTTTCTACGATAGAAGCTAAAGTTATCACTTCTTTTAGAGATAATCCACTTTTTATCGCAAGCGGTTCAAGCTCTCTCCAGACTTCCCAGAATTTATCTGTCATTTTCTTAATAACTAGCTCAGGCGATGAATCTTTAGCAAAAAAATAGGTTTCAGGATAAAGATAGCCTTCCAAAGAAGGCCCAGGGAGTCCAAGGCTCTTTACATATTTCTCATCGGTGGCAAGACTAAGAAATTTCTTAGAAGAGGTAATATTATTTTTTTCAAGAATTTCTGCTATTTCCCAAAGGGTTGCTCCCTCAAAAATAGTTACTTTATGAAGATATACCTTTCCTTTCTTGAGAATTTCAAAAATTTCATCAAGACTTTGCCAAGGATAGAGGGCATATTCCCCTGCCTTAAACTCTTTGTAAACACCTTTTCTTATTGCCTCAATGGCAAATACTAAGCTATTTTTAATAATGCCTTCTTTTTTTAATTTTTGAGCTATCTGATAGAGGCTTTCTCCCTTTTCAATTTCAATAAGTTTGGCTGGTAAACTTTTATTCTTTGAAACTGGCTCCAATCCCTCATAATAGAGACCAGCAAATAAAAAGAGATGAAAAAGAATTAAAAAAAGGACTATTATTTTTTTATCCCTTGAGAACTTCATTTTTTGTAGTATCCTTTAAGTCAAATTAAGGAGGTAGGTATGAACCAAGAGGAAATTTTAAAAATTTTGGAAAAAGAAGCCATGGAAAACCCTCATGCTGTTTGGGCACAACATAGATTAGCTATAGCTTACCTTAATTTTGGAAAATTGCAAGAAGCCAAAGAGACCTTTAAAAAAGTTCTAAAACTCGATCCCTTCCACCTTGAAGCCATGATTAACCTTGGAGTCATCTTTGCAAGAGAAGGCGATTTGGAGGAGGCTAAAAAGGCCTTTACCTTTACCTTAAAATTTTATCCACGCTCTTACGAAGCTTGGAACAACCTTGGTTTGATTGAATTTCAGCTTGGCAACCTTGAAGAAGCCGAAAAATGTTACCAAAAGGCTCTAGAAATCAATCCTCAAAATCCTTCAGCCTATGTAAATCTTTCTACGGTTTTAATTGGCCTTGAAAGATATGATGAAGCCATCGAAGTCTTAAAAAAAGCTCTCGAAATAGCTCCTACTATGGCAACCATATATAACAATTTAGCTGTTGCTCACTTTTATAAAGGGGAAAGAGAGCTTGCTAAAACCTATCTTCAAAAGGCTAAAGACTTACGCTACCCCGTAAATCCCCAGTTTGAAAAACTTCTTTATGAAACTGAAAATACCTAAAACCCCACAGTGTCCCTTTTGTGAAAAACCTATTTCCAAACCTGCTTATCTTCCTGTTGGTTTCTCCGGTTACGAAGCTGGAGTGTGTGAGTGTGGAGCTGTTTATGTGGTAGATGAAACGGGGTTTAGTAGAGGGGCTGTCTTTCTTGAAGCCCTGTTTATTGCCTGCGGGGGAGACCTTGAGCTTGCTCTAAATCTTATTCCAGAAGAAGATTATCAGGAAATTTGGCTTGAAAATTATGATCCTATAACGCACACTATTCCTGGAGAACCACTTTACGAAGGAAGGAAAATTAAAGGGGCTCTCTGTTTTATAAAACTGGCTGAAGATCTGGAAGAACTTAAAGCTAAGGAAAGAGAAAGGTCTTTAGTTAAAGAAGAAAAAATGAAATTGGAAGAAGAAAATCTTAAGAAATATAAAAAGAGGCTCCTTAGAAAAGAGGTTGAAGAACTTCTTATTGAAAATAGATTCTCTGATCTTCTGGCCTATGTTTTGGCAGAACCTCTTAATTTAAATGTTGTCCAAAAGGTTCTTTATCATCCAGAGGAAAGTTTACGAAAAAAAGGTGCCTATCTTCTAGGCCAGATTGCCAGAAATCTCTATCAAAGAGAGCCTCAGAAAGTTTTAGATCTTATCAAAAGGCTTCTTTATGCCAGCGCTGACTCAGCAGCTTCTCCTTGGGGTGCCCTTGAAGCTGTTGGGGAGATAATAAGAGAAACGGAAAATAGCTATTCTAACTTTGTTAAAAACTTATTCGGTTTTCTTAAGTTTCCAGAATATGAAATTTCAACTCTTTATGCCCTAATGAGAATCGCTGAAAAAAACCCAAAGGCCATCAAGAAAGCCCCTTATTTAAGGCTCTTAAATCTCTTTCCCAAGACAGAGGCCCTATCCCAGGCTTTAATTCTTAAGATTTTTATCTCCCTAAAAGGGATTGAACTTCTCTCTTATAAAACTTTTCTCAAAAAAAAGATCCTTTCCCTTTTTAATTATGAAACCTTTGCTTACCAAGAGCTCTCTCTCGAGAATCTCTGGAACCAATATGAAGAAATCTTTAAAAAGGAGTAGTTATGGAAAAAGAAGAACTTAAAGAGGAGGCTTTAAAAAAGGCCTATGAGTGCTGTAATAAGGCTCATGAAGCTTGGATAAAGGGAAATACTCTTGATGCTTTAGCCTTCTATGAAGAGGCTCTTCAAATCTTTCAGGAATTAGGGAAACTAATTGAAATGGCCAATGTTCTTGAAAAAATAGGAGACATTCATCAATTAAGACAAAAATTTGATAAGGCTTTAAAAGCTTACAAGGCTTGTCTCGACATCTGTGAAAATTTCGAGGATGAAATAAGTACAAGTATTATTGCTGAAAAAATTGTCTTTGTCTACAAGGAAAAGAGAGAATATGAAAAGATGATCCCCTATTTGCATCGCATCCTGGAGATTGCAGAAAAATACCGAGACCCTCACAGGGCAGGAAGAGCTCTTGTGGGGTTAGGAGATGCCTATTTAAATATAGGTAACAAAGAGGCTTCCAAAGAGGCTTATGCTCTGGCTTTAAAAATTTTCAAAGGAATGGGGACTTTAGAGCAGACCAAACTTTTAGAAGAACATATCCAAAAACTTGAGAATAAATGAGCTTTACCCTTCAAGATATCCTTGAAAAAGGAGCCCTTTTAATTGACGGAAGTTCTTTTATTTATAGGGCTTATTATGCTATCCCTGGATATTTAACTACTTCAAAGGGCTTTCCCACTAAGGCCATTTTTGGAATAACTCAAATGCTTTTAAAAATTCTCAAAGAAGGAAATCCAAAGATCATAGTTTGGTTTATGGATGAAAAGGGTCCAACTTTTCGTCACCTCAAGTATGAAGAATATAAAGCCACCAGGCCTGGAATGCCAGAGGATCTTAAAATTCAAATACCCTATATAAAAAAAATAGTCTCAGCCTTAGGAATTCCACTAGTCTCCGCTGAGGGCTACGAGGCTGACGATCTCATAGCCACCTTCATAAAGACCTTTGATATTCCTGTATTAATGATAGCTCCTGATAAAGATCTTTTCTCCCTTATAAGTGAGAGAGTTTTGGCTTATGACCCTATAAGGGAAAATTTAATTGATTTAAACACCTTTCAAAAAAAATATGGCTTTTCACCCCAAAGTTTCTGTCACTTTAGAGCCTTAACAGGAGATCCTTCAGATAATATTAAGGGAGTCCCTGGTATTGGAGAAAAAACTGCTCAAACCCTTATCCAAACCTTTCACACCCTTGAGAATCTATACGAAAACATTTCTAGAGTTACTCCTCTAAAATTGAGAGAAAGTCTCTTAAAATATAAAGAACAAGTCTTTCAAAATTTTGATTTGATGAAACTAAGAATTGATGCTCCCCTGCCCTCTCAAGATCTTTCCTATTACTATCGCAAAGAACCAAATTACAGAGAACTAAAAAGGCTTTTCAAAGAGCTTGAATTTCGTAAATTTCTAAAGGAATTTTCCTTTCCCGAAGAAATCCCTACCTTCCAGACTATGGAAATTTCTCCCTCTGAATTAAAGGAGCTCATTTTAAGGGAAAATCCCACCACTTTTGCCCTTTTCCCCGAAAAAATCTCTACAGGACTTTTCAATTTAAAAGACATAACTTTACTTATCTCCTTTACCCCGGAAAAATGTTATTTAACCAAGTTTGATAGTGCTTTATGGAACACTTTTACCAATAAAGAGGTCATAGTCTATGATTATAAAGCCCTTCTTCATTTAATTGAGAGGAATTTAGAAGATCCCTTTGATGTAAAATTGGCTTCCTATCTTTTAAATCCTACTTTAAAAAATTATGAGTTTTCTCAACTTGTTTTTGAACACTTAGATTATACCCTTAATGAAAAGACCTCGGATAAAGGTCTTAAAGGAGTATCTCTCTTACTTTTAGGTAGGGAACTAAAAGAAAAGCTCACTGAGGAGGGGCTTTTTCATTGGTTAAAAAAAGTTGAAATGCCCTTAAGCAGAGTCCTTTATTCTATGGAAAAGAAGGGTATAAAGATTGATCTTGAATATGTAAGAAATCTTATCCGTGAGTATGATCAAAAGATAAAGGAAATAGAGAATAAACTCTTTGATTTAGTTGGAACAAGGTTTAATCCTCGTTCAAGCCAGGAGGTAGCCAAAATTCTCTTTGAAAAGCTTAAACTTCCAAAGATCAAAAAAACCCAGAAATCCTCTCAACCTTCAACAGATGCCGAAGTTCTTGAAGAACTCTATGATCATCATCCTATAGTTCCCTTAATTCTTCGGTATCGCACTTTATACAAGTTCAAAAGCACCTATCTTGAGGTTTTTTTAAGAGAGGTTTCTTCAATAGATAAAAGGCTTCATACGGAATTTAATCAGACAGGCACCGCAACAGGAAGACTCAGTTCCCAAAAACCTAATTTACAAAACATTCCTGTAAAAGGAGAAGAGGGCCTTGCTATAAGAAGAGCTTTTATAGCAGAAGAAGGATGTTATATTTTGAGCCTTGACTATTCTCAGATTGAGCTAAGAATTCTTGCTCATTTCTCAGGGGATGAAAACCTAATCTCAGCTTTTGAGAGAGATTTTGATATTCATACTCATACAGCCTGTGAGGTCTTTGGAGTTTCTCCTGATAAAGTTACCTCTGAGATGAGAAGAGTTGCCAAGGTCATAAATTTCGGTATAGCCTATGGGATGAGTCCCTATGGATTAAGTAAAGAATTGAGAATTGACCCTTCCTCAGCAGAGGCTTATATCAAAAAGTATTTCTCTCGCTATCCTAAGGTTAAGGAGTATATTGAAAAAACCATTGAGTTTGCTAAGGCTCAAGGATATGTTCAAACTCTATCCGGGCGAAAGAGGTTTATACCTGAGTTATTCAGTCAGACAAAATCTATAAGAGAACTGGGATATAGAATAGCGGTTAATACTCCAATCCAAGGCTCTGCAGCAGATCTTATGAAGGCTGCTATGGTTGCCCTTTTCTCTTTCCTTGAAAGGGAAAAATTGAAAAGCTCCATTCTTCTTCAAGTGCATGACGAACTTCTCCTTGAAGTCCCAGAAAATGAACTGGAACGGGTTATTTCCCTTGCACAAGAAATTATGATAAATCCCTTTTCTCACCTTGGTCTCGACCTCTGCCTCTCTGTTGCCCTTAAAGTAAATGTATCCTATGGAAAATCTTGGGCAGATTGTAAAGCTTAATCTATAAATGAAAATCCGCCTAGATAAGTTTCTATCCCTTTGTGGGGTTGGCTCAAGAAGAGAGGTTATAAGATTTATTAAATCAAAAAAAATAAGAGTCAATCAAAAGATAATCATTGACCCTAGTTTCAAAATTGATCCTGAAAAGGATCTTATTTTTTATGAAGAAAGACCCCTTTTTTACCAAAAATTTTACTATTACAAATTTTATAAACCAAAAGGAGTTATCACCTCAACCAAGGATAAAGAAAAAAACATTTTTGATCTCTTACCTAAGGATTTGCCTGGTTTAAAAGAGCTATTTCCTACTGGAAGACTGGATAAAGATGCTGAGGGATTGATCATTCTTACTAATGATGGAGAGCTTGCTCACAGAATAACCCATCCTCGCTGGAAATTACCTAAGACCTATCTTGTTGAGATAGACAAACGTTTAGAAGAGGAGGATAAACTGGCTATTGAAGAGGGAATAGAACTTAAAGAGGGAAAAACTAAGCCTACCCAAATAACTTTGCTAAATTCCGAAAAAAAACAGCTTAAAATCACGGTAACTGAAGGAAGATACCATTTGTTAAAAAGGCTTTTTGGAAAAAGAGGATATAAAGTTCTTTCTATAAAGAGAATAGCTATTGGCCCTATTCAACTTGAAGATCTTAAACCCTGCGAAATTAAAAAGCTAAGTGAAGAAGAGCTCTTAAGTTTAAGAAGTGAGCTCTTTGGGAAATTCAAGAATAAAGCGTGAACCTCCTTCCTCTCTATTTTCAGCTAAGACCCTTCCTCCATGAAGCCTCATAATACTTGAAATAACCAAAAGTCCTGTTCCAATTTTTTTTAACTCCGAAGGATCACCCTTATTAAAAGCCCTAATTATCTCTTCCTCAAGGCCAAACCCCGAATCCTCATAAATAATAGAAACTTTGTCCTCTTTTTCTACGATTTTAACTTCAATCTTTCCCTTTTCATTCATAGCCTTTAATGAATTTTCAAAAAGATTGATCCATATTCGTTTTAACTGAAAAGGATCTGCCCAAATTTTGGTCTCCTTGGATCCTATCAAATTTATATGAAGATCAGGATAAGCGGAACGATATAACTCTGCAACCTCTTCTAGATTTTCAATAACACTTAGTTTCTCTTTTTCAGGGACTTGTTTATTTGAAAAGTAATAAAGATCATAGGCTAATTTCTTTAATTCCTCCACATATTTATTGATAAGGGAAACCGTCTTTTCCAAAAATTCTCTTTTTTCTTGAGGTAAATCCTCTCTAAGTTTTCTCTGTAATCGTTCAACAGAGAGCTTTATAGGAGTTAGAGGATTTTTTATTTCATGGGCAAACATAACAGCTACCTCCCTCCAGAGGGAAAGCCTTTTTAAAGTCTCTTTCTCCTCAAGATTTTCAATAATAAGTAATTTTAGAATTTCATTTAGGAGTTCGAGCTTCATAAAGGTTATACCAAGATGAATTTTCCTTCCTGCCTTTGAGAGTGTTATTGTCTTATAAAAACTTTGCTCTATCTCAAGGTTATCAAAGTATTGATCTATGGAGAGCTCTTCACAAAATTCTTGATAATTTTTAAAATTAAAGGTAGAGAGAAAATGATTAAACTGGTCATTGGCAAAGAGAAGTTCTCCTTTTTCTTTTAAGATGAGAATCCCTTCTGGAAGGGAATTTAAAACTCCTCTTAAATACTGATTGTATTTTCTAAGAGTCGTTTCATATCTTTTTATTTCCTCTGCCATTTTTTTAAAGGCCTGAATGAGTTGGGATATTTCATCCTCCTGAAAATTTTTTAAAGGCAAATCATCTAGGCGATAATCCCGATGAGAAATTTTTTGGGTAGCAAGAATTAGTGTCTGCAAAGGCTCTGTTAAGGTCTTACCAAGTTTATTTCCAACCCATATACCAATAAATAATACTAATAAAAAAAGTAAACTTAAAGAAGCTATTAAAAATACTTGAAAAGACTTAGAGATTTTTTTCTCATCTTTGGTAAATTCGCTTAATTTATTAGGATCAAAAATTTTACCAACTGCCAAAATATAAGGTTTTCCAGTTTTATCATTGACTAATAAAAAAACCCTTACCAAGAGATGGGAATTTATAGGTTGAATAAGACTTTGAGATTTTTTTTCTTTAAGCAAGTTCTCAATGATTGATGGGGATATCCCGGGTTTAGTGGTAATATAAGAAGAATAGGTCTTTTTGTAGAGTTCTCCCTGAAGAGTAAATACCTCAATAGAATCGAGGCCCATAAAATAGCGATATTTTTCTCTTAAATCGCTACTTTGAATTTTATCGGTCTTCTCAATATATTTTTCCCTTATCTCCAAAGCTTTACTTAGAAGATCTGCCTCAAGATCTTTTAGCCAATCTTCTTTCTTTAATAAATGGGTAGAAATCTTTAAAGCTGAAAATTCCTTAAACCAATAATCCATCCCCTCTTTAAGAAAAAAAAGACTTCCAACTACTAATATAATAGCCGTAAAGGAAATAGAGAGAAAATAAACCATAAATAACTTAAATTTAAGACTTCGAGAAATCTTTCGTCCACTAATACTCCAAAAGATTTTATATAAATATCTAAAAATTAGATATAACAATAATAAAAGCAATATAAAATCAATCTGTAGGGCAAAAAATAAAAAAAGATTCTTCTCAGGAAGAGGAAAAAAATCACTCTTATAAAGGAAATATTGTAAAGCTATTATGAAAAAAATAACAAAAATAAATAACAAGAATTTCTTAATAAAGAAGTTTCTTTTGAAGGTCATAAGTCTTTTCTGTTTTATAGACTACTTCTCTAATCTTAGAGGTATAGCGCAACTTGGCATCTAAATGTGTATAAAATTTTAATTGAACTTTTATCAAGAGATAATAATCTTCAGACCCTGCTAAATTTGGAAAGGAAAGAAGTAAAGATTCAAATTTTGTCAAAAGATTTGTAAGGTCTTCAGGGTGATTAAAAAAGATTCTAATTTTTTCATCTTCAAGATAATACTGATTTCTTAGCGGATCATATCCAGCTTTTTTGAAAAATACATATCTTTCAAGCCTTTCGTCTCTAAAAAATAAATTTTTTCTATAAAGTTCAATTTCACAAAGTAGAAGAACTTCTTCTTTTTGCCTTTTAAGTGCCAAGATAACTTCTTGTAAAGGAAAATCTTTTAAATAAAAGAAAAGAAGATATCTTTTTTCTGAAGTTTTGGAAATATGCACCTCTTCTATAGAAAAGGCAAAAGAAGAGGATATAAAAAAAAGACTTAGAAAGAGAGAAAAAATTAAATTTTTCATGGAATTTAAATTTTATCTTATCAGAAAAGATTTAAAGCTCAAGGGGAAATTTGAAGAATAGTTCATAAATTGAAATTATAAAAGTTGAATAATTGGCTTGACTTTTAATTTTAAAAAGGATAAACTTTAATAACAAAATTAGGGGGAAGGGCTTATGGGAATTTCCTTATTATTTATTCTTTTAATTATTATACTCTTTTTGCAAGCTTCTATAAAAGTTATAAATGAATATGAAAGAGCAGTGGTTCTTAGACTTGGGAAGTTCCACAAAGTCAAGGGGCCAGGATTGATTATTGTTATACCAGTTATTGATAAAATAAGAAAGATCGATTTAAGAACAGTAACCCTTGATGTTCCACCTCAGGAGGTAATTACTAGAGATAATGTTTCAATAAGAGTTAGTGCTGTAGTGTATTTCAGGGTTATGGATCCGGATAAAGCCTTTTTACAAGTTGAAGATTATTATTATGCAACTAGCCAGCTTGCTCAAACCACTCTAAGGAGTGTTTGTGGTCAGGCAGAACTTGATGAAATTCTGGCAGAAAGAGAAAAGCTTAATATGAGGCTTCAGGAAATCCTTGATGCTGATACTGAGCCTTGGGGTGTTAAGGTTTCAAAGGTAGAGATAAAAGAGATTGATCTTCCAGAGGAGATGAAAAGAGCTATGGCCAAACAAGCTGAAGCTGAAAGAGAAAGAAGAGCAAAAATCATAAGCGCCGATGGTGAATATCAAGCCTCAAAAACCCTTCTTGAAGCTGCTAAAATTATGGCGGAAAACCCTATTACTCTGCAGTTAAGATATCTTCAGACCTTAACAGAAATCGCTACAGAGAAAAACTCTACCATTCTTTTCCCCCTTCCTATTGAATTATTAAGAGCCCTTGTTAAGAAGGAGGAGACTTGAAGAAGAGCGTTCAAGAAAATTTTCACATAATCTCGTAAGTTCAAAAAAAAATAACTATAAATAGGAGGTAAATAGTTATGGATAAAGATCTTGTTAAGGAATATGCCGAGAGGTATGAAGATATTCGAGAGCTTTACAAAAAACACCAGAGTTTGGAAAAGGAGCTTGAGGAGCTTGCCAAGCGTCCTTACCTTACCACAGAAGAAGAAATTCGAGAAAAACAGATTAAGCTTGAGAAACTTTATCTTAAAGAAAAAATTTACGAACTCATAAAAAAATATCAAAAGGAGGGGAGTTGAATTGGGCCAAATAATGACAGGTGCTCGAATGGTAATTGAAGCCCTCAAAAAGGAGGGAGTGGAGATTGTTTTTGGATATCCAGGTGGTGCAATTATTGATGTTTATGATGAACTTTATAAAAACCCAGAAATTCATCATGTTTTAGTAAGACACGAACAAGGAGCAGCCCATGCTGCTGATGGTTATGCGAGATCTACGGGTAAAGTGGGGGTTGCCATTGTAACTTCAGGTCCTGGAGCAACCAATACGGTTACAGGAATAGCTACAGCTTATATGGATTCTATTCCTATAGTAGTTATCACTGGCCAGGTTCCAACAAAACTTATAGGAAATGATGCCTTCCAGGAAGTTGATATTACAGGGATTACTCGTCCTATTACCAAGCATAATTTTCTTGTTAAACGCATTGAAGATTTACCAAGGATTTTAAAAGCAGCTTTTTATATTGCCCGAACAGGCAGACCTGGTCCAGTTCTAGTTGATCTTCCTAAGGATGTCCAACAGGCTAAGGGGGAATTTAATTACCTAGAAGAAATACATCTTAGAAGCTATAATCCCACCTATGAACCTCACCTTAAACAGATTGAAAAGGCTTATCTTCTTCTTGAAAAGGCAGAAAGGCCTGTTTTCTTAATTGGAGGTGGAGTTATTTCTTCAGATGCTGCACCAGAAGTTAGGGAGTTGGCTGAAAAGCTTAATCTTCCCGTAACTATGACTCTTATGGGATTAGGAGGCTTTCCAGGAGACCACGAACAATCCCTTGGTATGCTTGGAATGCATGGAACTTATTATGCTAACATGGCAGTTGCTCACTGTGACGTTTTATTGGCAGTAGGAGCTCGTTTTGATGATAGAGTTACAGGAAAGGTAGATGCCTTTGCTCCAAATGCTAAGATTATACATATAGACATAGATCCCAGTTCTATCCAAAAGAATGTTAAAGTGGATGTACCTATTGTTGGTGATTGCAAAAGGGCTTTAACAAGACTCCTTGAAATGATAAAAGAGGTTGGAAAGCCTAAAAAATATTGGAAAGAACGATTTAAGGAATGGTGGGAACAGATTGATATATGGAGAAGAAGATATCCGCTTTCTTACAAAGAGGATCCAAATTATATAAAACCTCAATATGTGATTGAAAAACTTTACGAACTTACAAAAGGTGAAGCCATTATTTGCACAGAGGTTGGGCAAAATCAGATGTGGACTGCCCAGTATTATAAGTTCAAATACCCAAGAACCCTTATTACTTCAGGTGGACTTGGGACTATGGGATTTGGATTTCCGGCATCAATCGGTGCTCAGATGGGAAATCCAGGAAAGCTTGTCATTGACATTGCAGGAGATGGTTCTATCCAAATGAACATTCAGGAACTTGCCACTGCTATGGATCAGAAACTACCTATTAAAATAATAATTCTTAACAATGGCTATCTCGGAATGGTCAGGCAATGGCAAGAACTCTTTTATGAAAAAAGATATTCAGCTGTTAAATTAACCACTCTTCCTGATTTTGTTAAAATAGCTGAGGCTTATGGAGCTGTGGGCATGAGAATAACTAAACCTCAAGAGGTTGAACCCACTCTCAAAAAGATTTTAAATATGGATAAATTAGCAATTTTAGATGTGATTATTGCTCCTGAAGAAGGGGTCTTCCCAATGGTTCCAGCAGGTAAAGCCACTACAGAAATGATTCTTGTCTAAGGAGGAGAGAAGATGGCCGAAAGGAAATGCACCCTTTCTGTTCTGGTCGAAAATACCCCTGGAGCACTGGCAAGAATAGCAGGTCTCTTTAGTGGCAGGGGTTTTAATATTGATAGTCTATGTGTGGCAGAAACCCTTGATCCTACCCTCTCACACCTTACCCTTGTTACTCGAGGAGATGATCAAATAATTGAGCAAATCATTAAACAATTGAGAAGGCTTATAGATGTTTATAAAGTAGTGGACGTTACTGAAGAGGGAGACTTTGTAGAAAGAGAAATGGCTCTTATCAAAGTTAGAGCCGAAAAGGAAAACAGAGAAGAAATTTACCGCCTCTGTGAAATTTTTAGATTGAAAATCGTAGATGTAAGTCCAAGAACCTATATAATTGAGGTTACCGGAGATAAAGAAAAACTTGAAGCTGTTATAGAACTCCTTCGTCCTATGGGAATCAAAGAAATTGTTAGAACAGGCCTAATCGCCATGAAAAGAGAAAAAAAGAATCCTTGAAAATCTCACTTCACAGATTAAAATAACCCCTCAAAATTTCATAAGGAGAGCTTATTATGCTTAAAATAGATTTGGAAAAGGACTATCTTTCTCAAGAAGAGCTTTCTTTTTTTGAAAATGCCTTTAAAAGATGTGCAAGAAGAATCATTCTTGCGACAACTCTTGCTGGTTGTGGTCACCCAGGGGGGTCTTTATCTTCTCTATCCTTACTTTTAATGGTTTATGCTATAGCAAAGGTTGATCCCCAAAATCCGAGAAAAGACCCTCGAGACCGAGTGGTTATTAGTCACGGGCATATAAGTCCTGGGGTCTACAGTGTTCTATGCGAATACGGTTTTTTCCCGGAAGAACCTTTTCTTATGGAATTCAGAAGAGCAGGTTCTGCTTTTGGTGGTCATGTAGAACAATCGGTCCCAGGAGTTGAATGGAATACAGGTAATCTTGGACAGGGGTTGTCTGCCGCTTGTGGAATGGCAAAAGCTTTAAAACTTAAGGGTTTCTCTAATTGGGTTTTTTGTCTAATGGGAGACGGCGAACAACAAAAAGGACAGGTTATTGAAGCCAGACGTTGGGCTGTAAAATTTGGCCTTGATAATCTCATTACCCTTATTGATTACAATAAGCTCCAAATAGGCGGAAATATTAGGGAAGTTATGCCCCAAAATATAAAAGAGGAAGTCCTTGCTACTTCCTGGAAACTCATAGAAATAGACGGACATAATTTCCAGGAAATTTATCAAGCACTAAGAAAGACTTTGAAAAGAGAAGTACCAAATCCCGATAAACCTACTGCTATTCTTGCCCATACTGTAATGGGAAAAGGGATTTCTTTTATGGAAAATGATCCTAAATGGCATGGATCTGCACTACCAGAAGATCTCGCCAAAAAAGCCTTAGAGGAGCTTGGTTTTGACCCAGCAGAATTAGATTATTTAAAGGAAAAGAGAAAGACCTATCCTATATCTTTCCCTCATTGTTCTCATGAACCACTGCCAGTTTGGATTGAACCAGCTGAGCCCACTATTTACTCGGCTGATAAAAAAACTGATTGTCGCTCAGCTTATGGCAAAGCTCTTCTTAATCTTGCTCTAAAAAATAATCTTTCAGGTCAACCCCCTAAAATTCTTGGACTTACCTGTGATCTTGAGGGCTCTGTAAAGATGACAGATTTTAAGAAACATTCACCTCAAGCCTTTTTTGAATCGGGTATTCAAGAACACCATACTGCCTCAGTGGCTGGAGCTCTTTCCAAAGAGGGATTTCTTGTCTTCTTTTCAACTTTTGGTGTCTTTGGAATTGACGAAGTATACAATCAATTGAGGATTAATAGTTTAAACAAAACAGCCCTAAAGGTAGTATGTACTCATTTGGGAGCAGATGTAGGAGAAGACGGTCCTACCCACCAATGTTTAGATTATTTAGGAGTTATTTCAAACCTTCCTGATTTTGAAATCTATATGCCTGCCGATCCCAATCAGACAGATCACATTATTCGCTTTGTGGCGCAAAGAAAAGGAAATGTTTTTGTAGGTATGGGAAGATCAAAATTACCTATTGTAACAAAGGAGGACGGATCTCCCTTCTTTGATGAGAATTATCAATTTCTTCCAGGAAAAGCAGATTGGATAAGAACCGGTGAAGATGGAATTATAATCACCTACGGAAATATGATTCCTTATGTAATTTCAGCTCTTGATCTTCTAAAAGAAAAGGGATATAAGGTCTCTCTTCTAAATATAGCTTCCATAAGGCCCTTTCCAGAAGAAGATATACTTAAAGCTTCTAATTATAAAAATATCCTTGTAGTTGAAGACCATTATGTGCATACAGGCCTTGGAGTAAAAATTGCATCCTTTTATGGGTTAAAGGGAATAAAGGTAAAATTAAAACTTCTTGGTCATAGAGAACCTGCAAGTTCAGGCAAACCTGCTGAGCTCTTCAAAATGGCAGGACTTGATCCTGAATCCATTGCTTTATCCTTTATAGAACTTGTAAATGCATGAAGCTTCTTTAGAAGAAAAAAAACAGCCCTTCTTTGAGCACTTAATAGAACTAAGAGCTTGCCTAATAAAGGCCTTCATTGGATGGGCTATTACCTCTGTCCTTGTTTATCTCTATTCTGATAATATTCTTGAATTTCTTATTAATCCCTTAAGACCCTATTTACCCTTATCTCAAAAAGTTTATTTTAAATCACTAACAGAGGTTTTCATCAATGAATTTAAACTCTCGGTAATAATTGGATTCATAATTGGAAGTCCCTTTATTTTTTATCAACTATGGACCTTTATTGCCCCAGGACTTTATCCTCATGAAAAAAAATGGATAAAACTAACTGTAATTATAAGTTCTTTTTTCTTCTTATTAGGTGATCTTGTAGCTTATTATCTTTTTCTTCCTTTTATTTTGAAATTTTTTTATTCCTTTGGAGAAAAATTTTTAATATTTAAACCTTATCTTAAAGAATATATAGATTTCTTATTAAAAATTTTTTTAATTTTTGGTATTTTTTTTCAAATTCCATCAGTAATTTTTCTCCTAAATAAGTTGGAAATAGTAAGTCTTGAACAATTAAAAAAGTTCCGTCCCTATGCCATCATCCTTTCCTTTATAGTTTCCAGTCTTATAACTACCGGGGGGGATCCAATTTATCAAATTTTGCTCGCTTTACCCTTGACATTTCTTTACGAAGTAGGTATAATTTTGACTAAATTAATTCCTCTTAGGAGGTAATCTCAATGCCTTTAGGACTTGGAGGTCAAGAATTGTTTATTATCCTTTTTCTTGCCCTTTTAATTTTCGGGGCAAAGCGATTACCAGAAGTTGGAGCTGGGCTTGGAAAGGGAATTCGT
>PNIE01000045.1 GCA_002877875.1 Caldimicrobium thiodismutans | reverse complement strand
AGAGTTTCAAAAAATTGAGGAAGTTCTTCCAGCCTAAGAATCCTGAATTTCTTATTGTCAAGCTCACTAATATTGAGTTTTACTTCCTCATGGGTAAATACTAAAAGGGCAAAAACAGGAACTTTTATTCCATTAGAAAAAAGAAGCTTTCTTATTTCCGCACTATTTTGTATCACTTGCCGATCAGGGTTTTTTAAAAAGCCTTCATAAATACCACCCTTTTGTCCGACCTTAAGGTAGGACCAATTTGTCCCATCGTAAGATACTATTCCTCTATGATTTTTGACTTCTATAACAAATACTCCCTTTGGACCAGTAACTATACAATCTATATCTTTGCCTTTTTTGGTTTGATATCCGAAAAAAGCAGTATATTTATCGGATAAAATCTGGTTTAATGTTTTTTTCAAACGTTCTTCTCCTTCAAGTCCTGCTTGAAAAATATTTTTTTTGTTAAGATTTTTTAGAGCTACAAAAAACAAGATAAAACCAATAACAAAAAACCAAATCCCTAGGATTGTTAAAAAGAAAAGCGTGAGAATTATACCAAGAATAATAAATACAATGGATAGGCTAATAGATTGTTTAGCAGCATGTGTTAACTGAGAAACCTTCTGTTTGAGATGCTCCGAAAGAATAACTTCCCTCATAAGAATTTATTAGTTCCTTTTGTTCCTTTAAAATCTATACACTATTTATGCATTGTCAAGAAAATTGTGTGTAAATATTTCTTTTTTTATGCAACTTAAAAAATTTTTGTTTTTATTAAAGTCTACTAAAAGGCAAAGTAAAATCATATGAGAGGATTCCTATGCTAAAGGCTACAACTAATGCGCTTATTTGGTAGCTCTAAAGATGAACAAGAGGTATCAACTTAATGTTTTAAAGGCCTTTTCCTTAGCTAGGGAGGAACTTCTCTCCATCAGGAGGGTAAAGTATTGAGTAAAGGAACTCTGCCCTACACAAAAATTTTGAGATTATAAATTTTGAGACTATGAGATATAAAAGATTAGGAGAAGAGATTCTAAGACTTTTTAATACTTCAAGGATAGATAGACTAAATTCTTAATGATATTGTAAAGCTCTTTTACAGCCTCTACCGTCCATTTTATGATATTTTTAGAAAAGACACCTGTTTCTTTGACCCTATGATCAGGCTAGTGTTTATGCAACTTTTGAACTTTTCCTCCACATGGTAAATCCCTCTTTATCTGCTGATGATAGCTTAAGTTCCATAGCCATTGTGCTTTTTTAGATCTATTTTTATTTTTCGTAAATAACTTTTTACTCAAGTAAAAGAATGGATATTAATGAATCTAAAGCCTAAGCTTTAACTCCAATAGATTTAAAAATCTCATATACTCTGCTTAAATCTTCTTTGCAATTTTTATCATCTGTATTTCTAAAATAGCAGCCAAGATATTTATATCCAAATCCTTCCGAGCATTTATCTCCAAGCTTTTTTGACCCTCTTTAATCCTTTATCAAGATAAAATTTAGCCTTCTTAAAATCTTTAGCTCTGCGATAAGCCTCTCCAAGAGTAAGATTCATTTTAAACTTGATTTAATTCGTATAACTACTAGAGAGATTTAGAGAAAAGAGTTAAAAAAATTTTTTTTTCATAAGAAAAATTACAACAAACTCCTTAACTTACTTTAAGTTAGAATATAACAGTAATACTCTGTGTCTATTCCTTCTCCTCTATGATTTTGTAGCACTAGAGTGTTGCTAAATCCAGCCTTTTTAAAAAGTGTTTTTGAGGCTTGATTAGTGCTCCAGGTTCTAGTTTCTATCACACTGATTTTGGCATTTTTAAATTCTGCTGAATCTTTCACAAGATCTATTACAAATCCAAGCAATCTTTCAGCTATACTAAGAAAACGATATTTTTTTCTTACAGCAATAGTTGAGATGTATACACTTTTTCTTCCAGGATAGCTGTAGCTGTTTTTAATTGTGAAAGATATGATACCAAAGGGAGTTTTTTCTTCTGAAAAGAGTTCAGTGTAAGCAAATATATTCCAATATCTTTTAGCAAGAACTTCTGCATAGATTTCAACAGAGCTCTTTTTGGTGGAAAAGTTTTCTGAAGTGCTATCTATAAGTGTTTCTGAAAATCTAAGGTCCATATCATCTGGTGTTCTTACATTCAAAGGTGGTATAAACTCGCCAGAAACCTCTTCAAGAAAATTGGTAAGAGCTCTGTATTCTTTTTCAGACATATTCCCTGGTTGAATAATTTTAAATTTGACCTCTTTAAGAGGTTTTCTTAAGCAGAAAAATCCCCTATGAGAAAAGGAAGGAGGTTTTATAGTCTTACATAGCAAAAGGAAGTCTTTAACAAATTTTTTTTGTTCCCTTTTGTCTTTAATCTGGCATTTAAAAACGTTTAAACCTGCAACAGAAAAGGATTTATAAAGCTCATCTTTAGAATAGGGAGCAGAAAATCCCTCAAATTCATAAAAATCTTCAGTTGAAACTACTTTATAGCCTACCTGTTTAAAATTTTCAACTGCTTCTCTACAGAGAGGATAATAAAGGTAATCCGAGAGATTTATTTTTGTTCCGTATTTTCTTTCAAAAAGTTCCTTTGCAAGATCATACAAAGGAAAATAAGTCCACTTCAGCCCTTGATGGACAAAAAAGAAACCTCCTTCAATAAGGATTTCATAGATTCTTTTCGCGCATTTTAGCCAGCTGTCATCTTTTTCGTTTAATGGTAGCCAGTGAAGTGTATTGGAAGTAAAAACCATCTCAGGAGGTTTTTTAAAGTCTTGCGGTTCAATTTCTGTAAGCTCTTTTTTGATGGGAATTACTTGTTTAGTTTTAGTTTTCTTTTCTGAAACCTTGAGAAAGAAATCATTCAAGTCAACTATGTAAAATATTTTTGGTTGTAAAGCTTTTGCTATAGTTTCAGCAAGAGTACCATCGCCAACTCCAAGTTCAACGATGATTTTGGGAGAATATGAAAATTCTTTTAGATTTCTATAGATGAATTCTTTAAATTTTTGATTTTGTTTACCCTGTACATATGATTTGTAAACGTAATCTTTTGGAAAGGTAATATGTTTTTTTTCAAACAAGCCTAAGACCTCTTTTTCTGGCTTGCAGTCAATTAATAATATAACTAATAATAGAGATTGACAAAATAAATTCAAGCATTCTGCCGAATTTAAAAAAATTTCTTATCAAGATTACAGGTTATCGGAAGATACTTAGGAAGATATCTTTTCTTTTTGACCGTTTTATCTAGGCTTATATAATAATCATCCTTAAGATTACTTGCTCCTACTCAAGATTACTTCTCTTCTAAAAATATGCTAAGAAAGGCTCGGTCCTGAAGAGGCTGAACTAATTCAAATATAAGGCATAAAAAACTCATATTATTATCAAATAACCTGCTTTTGACAGAGTGGGAAAGAGGGTAATTTTATTTTTGATAAATTAATGTTACAAAAAAAACTAATTGAAAAAGTTCAACCAAAATTTTATAATAAAAATTCGCAATCTAATAAAAGAAAAAATCATAGGTGGCGAAATGGAGAGTTTCCAGCTAAACCACTTCTTAAGAAGTAGGGATAAGACTTTTCAATTTACTTCAGTTTTTAGTCTTCAGTTTTTAGTAGCCTTTAAAGGAGTATGAGACTTATAAAAATTTCTCTTTTTCTTCTAGGTCTTTTTTTTCTTGGATATGTCTTTGTTTATCCATGGTTAATTCCTATTGAACACTTAAAGTATGAAAATCCCAAAATGACAGCTATGATGAAGTATCGTTTAAAGCAATGGGAAAGGGAAGGAAAGAAAATTACCATTCGGCAAACCTGGGTACCAATGCATAGGATTTCGCCCTATCTTATAAAAGCTGTTTTGATTGCAGAGGATGATAAATTTTACAAGCACTCTGGCTTTGATTATGAAGCTATAGAAAAGGCACTTGAGAAAAATCTAAAGGCAGGGAAAATTAAATATGGTGGAAGCACTATCTCTCAACAGGTTGCTAAAAACTTATTCTTAAGTCCTTCTAAAAATCCCATAAGAAAGATTCAAGAAGCGATACTCACCTATCGTCTTGAAAAAACTTTAAGTAAGAAACGCATCCTTGAAATTTATCTTAATATAGCTGAATGGGGGCTTGGAATCTTTGGTATTGAAGAGGCTTCAAGGTTTTACTATCATAAACCTGCCTCAGCTTTAACCCCATGGGAAGCAGCAAGATTGGCAGCTGTCTTACCCAATCCTTTAAAATATAATCCTTTAAGTGATTCCCCCTTTGTGGTTAAACGCTCCCGTCTTATATATACCATAATGAAAAAGAGGGGAGTTATTAAAGAAGAATATCTTCAAGAAGTAGGCGAAAAAGGAATAGACAATAAACTTCCTGCAGAGAATCAATCTGAGGGTAATTTTAGCTCTGAGATAGAACCTAAAGAGAATCTAACTTCGCATGATGGAAAGGAGAACTCCACAGAAAAAGAAAATTAGAAAAATTCCCGGTTAGCCCATTCTTTTTCCAGTTCTTCTTCCTCTTTTTCTTTCTCTTTTAACATTAATTCCCAGTCGGTTCTTTTTTCAAAAAGGGCAACCTCAGTTCTTATTAAATTTTCTCTAAAATTAGGTCTTGCAATATAGGGTAAAACTGCTTTTAAAAAGTTTTCCTTTATACTTTTATAGATCTCCGGGACTTCCTTTTCAGGCACGAAAGTGCGCTCTTTGTGGTAGCGATAATAGAGTTTTCCATCGGTATTTTGTAAGAAGTATTCATAATAAAATTCATTGGAAAAATCCTCTTTTGAAGGAGTAACGCTAATTTGGGCAAGAAAGCCTACCAACCAGCGATCACCTGCAATCTTTCTTGAATAATCCCAAATTTCTAAAATCAAACCATTTTCAAGTTCAATTCTTTCAAGCATTTTACCCTCCCAAAGTGGTCTATGTTTTGGACTTGGGGGAAGCCACCTGTAGTCCATAATAATTATTTTAAAACCAATTTAAAATTTTCCCACCAAAATTTGCTTTTTATTATCTACCATTAAGACTCAAACAAGGCTTACAATAATGAGTAAAGAAAATTAATTATTTTACTTTTATGTGCTGCCCAAGATAAAGAAGATTTTTTAAGCTTTAGAATCACATAAAATTACGGACAATATGGAACTTAGGCTATGGGTTTAGCTTATGGTGTTAATTGTAAAACTATTTATTGCTGGAAAAAGTAATTTGGGATAGGGGGTAAACTTGAGAGTCAAATATTAAAACCAAGGATTGCCAAAAAAGAGGCAGAGAGTGTAATTAAAAAATTCTTTTTTATCTCTGAAGGTATGGATAGAAAAATGTGCTTGACAATCCTAAAAATTGCTATATTTTTAGGTAAAATTTTTTAAAGGGAGGGATATCGTGTTTGCGGTGATTAAAACTGGTGGAAAGCAGTATGTGGTTAAGCCGGGAGATCGTCTAAAAGTAGAGAAAATTGAAGGTAATCCGGGAGATATTGTTGAAATTAAGGAGGTGTTGCTTATTAATACTGGAGAAAACTTAAAGATTGGAACCCCTTTGGTTGAATCTGCTTTAGTCACTGCAGAGATTATTGAGCAAGGAAAGAGCCCTAAAATTATTGTGTTCAAGAAGAAACCCAAGAAGGGATATAAAAGAAAAAGAGGTCACAGGCAATTATTTACCACTATAGAAATAAAAGAAATTAAAGCTTAAGGAGGGAGTTCTCATGGCTCATAAAAAGGCAGGAGGGTCCTCAAGGAATGGGAGAGATTCTGAATCTAAACGGCTTGGCGTAAAAAGGTTTGGTGGGCAATATGTCAAGGCTGGTGAAATTATTGTGAGACAGAGAGGTACCAAGTTTCATCCAGGTTTTAATGTTGGTCTTGGAAAGGATTACACTATTTTTGCTAAAATTGATGGTATAGTCAAATTTGAGACCAGACACGGAAGAAAAGTTGTAAGCGTATATCCCCTTTCTTAAATAATTTTGGAAATAAGCACGTCTAAGGGTAAGGGTGCCTCCTTTAAAAGGGGGTGCGGTTTTAGTCCACCTTAGACGGAAGATAAAAAACCCAGAGGAGGAAAAAGGAATGAGTCACATCACCATGAAGCAACTTCTTGAAGCAGGTGTTCACTTTGGGCATCAAACAAGAAGATGGAATCCCAAAATGAAACCCTTTATTTTTGGAGAAAGAAACGGGATTCACATTATTGATCTGCAGCAGACCCTTAAGTATTTTGAGATAGCTTATGAATTTGTGGTAAATGTTACTGCAGAGGGTGGAAAGGTACTTTTTGTGGGGACAAAAAAGCAAGCTCAAGATGCTATTAAAGAGGAAGCTGAGAGATGTGGGATGCCCTACGTTAATTTTCGCTGGTTGGGTGGAACTCTCACTAACTTTCGCACCATAAGGCAGAGTATTGAAAAACTCAAAAAAATCGAATCCTGGTTTCAAGATGGAACTATTGACAGATTTTTAAAAAAGGAAAGGCTTAAACTGGAAAGACTTAAAAATAAACTTGAGAGAAATTTAGCAGGTATAAAGCATATGGAAAGCCTTCCTCAGGCTGTCTATATTGTTGATCCTGTTTATGAAGAGATAGCGGTTAAAGAGGCAAGAAAGCTTGGAATACCAATTGTAGCTATTGTTGACACAAATTGTGATCCTGACCTTATTGATTATATCATCCCAGGAAATGATGATGCTATTAGAGCAGTAAAACTTATAACCTCAAAGATTGCAGATGCCTGTATTGAGGGTCAGGAAATTTATAAAGAAAAAATGATGGCTCTTTCTGACAAGGAAGTCAGTTTGGAAGAAGAAATGCTTAAAGCCTCAGAAGAAAAGAGGGCGGAGGAAATTTTGGAGGAAATTCTTGCTGAGGAAGAGAAAGAAGCAAAATTTGAGGAAGAAGCTCAGAGGCTTTTAGAAAAAGAATAATTTATAAAGGAGGACAAAATGGCAAAAGTAGATCTTGATCTCATAAAACAATTGAGAGAGAGAACAGCTGCAGGCTTTAGTGATTGTAAGAAAGCCCTTGAAGAGGCCGAAGGTGATATTGAAAGGGCTATTGATATTTTAAGAAAGAAAGGACTGGCTATTGCTACCAAAAGGGCAGGGAAGGAGGCTAAAGAAGGGATTGTTGAGGCTTACATTCATGCCAATAAGAAGATCGGGGTTTTAGTGGAGATAAATTGTGAAACCGATTTTGTGGCAAGAACTCCCGAGTTTCAGGATTTTGCCCATAATGTTGCTATGCAAATTGCAGCTACAAATCCCCTTTGTGTTTCCCGTGAAGATATGCCTCAAGAAATTCTTGAAAGGGAAAAGAAACTCTATGAAGAACAACTTCGCGAACAGGGAAAACCGGAGAATGTAATACCTAAAATTCTTGAAGGAAAGCTTGAAAAATTTTATAAAGAGACAGTTCTTTTAGAACAACCATATATTAAAAATCCTGAGATAACAATCCAAGATCTTTTAAACGAACTTATTGCTAAAACTGGTGAAAAAATAGTTATTAAGAGATTTGCCAGATTCCAAATAGGTGAATAGCTTTGAGCGAAGGGGAACTGAAATATAAAAGAGTATTGCTAAAATTATCTGGTGAGGCCCTTTTAGGCACAAAGGAATTTGGTATAGATTATCAATTCTTGAAAAAAATCTCCTTGGAACTAAAGGACGTTTCTGCTCTTGGAGTCGAACTCGCCATAGTGATAGGCGGTGGAAATATTTTTAGAGGAGTTTCAGGAGAAAAGGAAGGCCTTAATCGAGCCCGAGCTGATTATATGGGCATGCTTGCAACTCTTATTAATGCTTTGGCTTTGCAAGATGTTTTGGAGAGGGAAGGGCTTTCTGTTAGAACTATGTCTGCTCTTGAAGTAATTGAGGTTGCTGAACCTTACATCCGAGAAAAGGCTGTAAGGCATCTGGAGAAGGGAAGAATTTTAATTCTTGCTTGTGGCACGGGAAATCCTTTTTTTACCACAGATACTGCAGCCACTTTAAGGGCCCTTGAGCTTGGCTGTGAAATTCTCTTTAAAGCCACAAAAGTAGATGGAGTTTATGAAAGGGATCCTAAAGAGGACCCAACTGCTAAAAAGTTTGAAGAGATTACCTTTGATGAAGTTCTAAAAAGAAATTTAAAAGTGATGGATGCAACTGCTTTTTCACTTGCAAGAGATCACAATCTACCCATTCTGGTTTTTAATTTATTTCAGACAAACAATATTAAGAGGGCCCTTTTTGGGGAGAAAGTAGGAACTCTTATTAAGAATTAGGAGGTTAGGTTATGAAGGAGGTTCTTGAGGACCTAAAAAAGAAAATGCAAAAGAGTTTACAAACTTTTAAAGAAGAGCTCACCCATATAAGATCCTCTCGGGCCTCAGTAAGTTTACTTGAGGGAATAAAGGTTGATTGTTATGGACAGAAGCTCCCTATAACTCAAGTGGCCACAGTAAATGTAGTTGAAGGCAAAATGCTTATTATTCAACCGTGGGACCCTAATCTCACCAAAGAAATAGAAAAGGCTATCCAGAAATCTGACCTTGGAATTAATCCCACAAGTGACGGAAAGACTATAAAGCTTGTTCTTCCGCCGCTCACAGAAGAGAGAAGAAAAGAATTAATAAAGGTAGCCCATAAAATAGCTGAAGAGGCAAGAATTGCTGTAAGAAACCTTAGAAGAGAAATCCTTGAGAAATTCAAAACAGCCAAGAAAAATAAAGAAATTTCTGAAGATGAATATCAAAGACTTGAAAAGGAAGTGCAAAAGATTCATGATGAGTTTATAAAATCTATTGATAAGCTTCTTGAAGAAAAAGAAAAAGAAATACTTACTCCTTAAGAATGCCCGTTTCTCAAATTGAGGATAACTTAGATCCGGAGAAACTTCCTCGTCATGTTGCCATTATTATGGATGGCAATGGAAGATGGGCCAAAAGAAAGGGCCTTCCCCGTATTTATGGACATAAAAAGGGAGTCGAGGTTGCTAAATCTATTATAATTAAGTCCCGAGAGCTAAATATCCCTTATCTTACTCTTTTTGCCTTTTCTAAAGAAAACTGGCAAAGGCCAAAAACTGAAGTGGATACCCTTCTTTTACTATTAAAGGAATATCTTCAAAAGGAACTTCCTTTAATGATAGAAAAAGAAATAAGATTAAAAATTATTGGAGACACAGAAGATTTTCCAGAGGAGTTAAAAAAACTCATAGAGCAGGTTGAAAAGAAGACAGAAAACTTAAAAGGAATGACCTTAGTTCTTGCCTTAAGCTATAGTGGACGAGCTGAGATTTTAAGAGCCACAAAATTGTTGGCTGAAGAAGTAGAAAAGGGAAAACTTAGTGTCAAAGATATAAATGAAGAGCTCTTTAGAAGATTTTTTTATTTTCCCGAACTTCCAGATCCAGATCTCCTTATAAGAACAAGTGGAGAATTAAGAATCTCTAACTTCTTGCTTTATCAATTAGCCTACACAGAATTTTATTTTACCGAAACCCTCTGGCCTGATTTTACTGAAGAAGAATATCTTAAAGCCCTTTTTTCCTATCAAAAAAGAGAAAGACGTTTTGGAAGAATTTATGAATTTTGAATTTCTAAAAAGAGTTCTTTCAGCCTCAGTTCTTTTTCCCTTGTTAGTGATCCTTGTCCTTAAGGGTAATTCATTAGTAATAAATCTAACCATACTTATTTGCCTTTTTATCGCTTGGTTTGAATGGTCAAAGTTATTTAATTTTGAAAGTCTACTTTTTTTCTGGGGTCTGATATCATTAATTTTAGTTTATTCTTTTTTTTTAAAGTTTAATTTTTTCCATTTATTTGTTTTTACCTTTTTTTGGGCCTTCCTTCCTTTTATCTTTAACTTTGAAGCTCCCTTTTTTTATAAAAATTTTTTTGTCTTTCTCTTGGGAATTTTTTATCTTTTTCTTGGTTTTTTTCCTTTTAAAATCATACTTTTTGAATATCCAAGAGAATTAACCCTTTTTTTCTTTTGTGTAGTTTTTGCAAATGACACTGGAGCCTATTTGTCAGGTAAATTTTTGGGTAAAAGGCCCTTTATCCCTAAGATCTCTCCTAAGAAAACTTGGGAGGGATTTTGGGGTGGTATGGTTTTAGCTCTTTTAGTGGGCTGGATGTTAAATAACTATTTTCACTTCTGGGATTCAAGGAGAGTAATCTTAGTTAGTTTTGTATTAGCCCTTTTTGGTGTCATGGGAGACCTTTTTGAATCAGCTATTAAAAGAGCTGTTGGAAAAAAGGATTCAGGAGCTTTAATTCCAGGACATGGCGGCTTACTTGATAGAATAGATGGCGTTCTTTTTGCTTCTCCTGTTTTTCTCCTTTTACTTGAGGTTTTCCCTCATGGAACTTACTCTTGAGTTTGCTTACGAACTCTTAAAAAAGGAAGAGGTTCCTGACCACATTATTCGTCACTCTGAGAAAGTGGCCCTAATATCTCTTTTTCTTGGCTGTCTTTTAAAAGAGAAAGGTGAACCCCTTGATCTCAATCTTCTAACCTGCTCAGCTTTACTTCACGATATTAAAAAAATGGCAAGTATTAAGACTGGGGAAAATCACGCCTTTTCCGGATATAAATTAATGAAAGAGCTTGGTTTTGAAAGGGCTGGTGAAATTATTTATGCTCATATTTTTTTAAAGGCCCCAAACCCTAATTCTCCTATTCGTGAAGAAGAAATTGTTTTTTATGCTGACAAAAGGGTTAAACATGATGAAATAGTAACTCTTAAAGAACGCTTTAAAGATCTGCGAGAAAGGTACGGGAGAACCCTCAAATCTCTCATTAGAATGCGCCTTCTTGAGGACATGACTCTACTTCTTGAAAAGAGGCTTTTTAAAAAGATTGAATTAAAACCTGAAGATCTTTTAATATTGAATGAAATAAAGGAGGCTAAAGATGTCCTCAAAAGGTGTCTTAAGGGTTGCACTACTTGCTGGCGGGACATCTTCAGAACGAGAAGTTTCTCTTAAAGGTGCCAAAGCTGTTAAGGAGGCCTTAATAGAGCTTGGACATAAGGTGGAATTTTTTGATCCTGCTTATGATTTAGTAAAGCTTGCTCAGAGAGCTAAAGATTTTGATGTTGCCTTTTTGGTCATCCACGGGCCAGGCGGGGAGGATGGAACTTTACAGGGTTTTCTGGAAATGATAGGGCTTCCCTATCAGGGAGCTCAAGTTCTCGGAAGTGCTCTAGCTATGCATAAGGGCCTTTCTAAAATTCTTTATGAAAGAGCAGGCCTTCCAGTCCCCAAGGGATTTTTATTCAAAAAAGAGGATAAGATGGAAACTATTTACGAGGTAGCCAATAAGCTCGGCTATCCTTTAATTGTAAAGCCTGCTACTCAAGGGTCAAGCATTGGCCTATCTCTTGTTGAAGATTCCTCTCTTCTTAAAGAGGCCCTTGAAAAGGCCTTTGAAATTGATAATGAAATTCTTCTTGAGGAGTATATAAAGGGGAGAGAGCTTACCGTGGGAGTTCTTGATGATAAGCCTCTTCCAGTGGTTGAAATCCTTCCCAAAAGCAAATTTTTTGATTATGAGACTAAATACATTCCTGGGATGGCCGAAGAAATATGTCCAGCTAATATCTCTGAGGAGTTAACTAAAACAGCACAAAACTATGCCTTAAAAGCTCACAAAGCCTTATATCTAAGACATTATAGTAGAACCGATATGATTCTTAGGGATAATGAAATTTTTGTGCTTGAGACCAATACCATACCTGGAATGACAGAGACGAGCCTTCTTCCTCTTGCAGCCAAAGTGGCAGGATATTCCTTTAAAGCACTTATTCAAAAATTACTAGACCTTGCCCTTGAAAACACATAGAATTTAACTTGCATAATATCCCTGGCGGAGTTTTTCAGCTTCAATTCCAAGATAGAGGGCAGATTCTTTAAAAAGATTCTTTAAAGCACCATCTGGAAGAGTTTCTGCAACCTTTTCCATTTCAAGGGCCTGAGCAAGAAGAAAATCCCCAACAGTTGAGGAGGTTGCTTGATTAAGGGGAGTTTTGGCTATTTTATCCATAAGGTCAAGAGAAAAGCTAAGTTTATCCTGAAGAAACTTAATTTTTTCTCTTTCTTCTTCCTTTAATAATTCTGCCCTTTCAAGTTCAAGGAGAGCACTTTTTAAGTAGTCTTCAAAGATTTTATTACCCTGCTTGGAAAGAGCCTCAGGTGTGATAAAATTAAGATTTGAAAAGATTTTTGAATCTACTTTCATAGGAGGCCTCCTTTATGAGAAATTTTAATTCTTTTATCGGAAAAAGTAAAGGGTTCTTAAGTTTTAGCTTGATACTTTTAATAATTAACTTATATGGATGCGGTTGGGTTCTTGTGGGAGGAGGGGCTTATGAAGGATATAAAGTAGCTACCGATACCAGGACAGTGGGAACCCAAATTGATGATGCCCTAATTACAGCTAAGGTTAAAGCCAAACTGATTGAAGATCCTATAACCAAAGCCAGAAAAATTGATGTTGATACGGTGAACGGGGTAGTAACCTTAACAGGAATTGTAGATAGCGAAGCAGAAATAACAAGGGCGATCGAGATTGCAAAAAGTGTTCCAGGTGTAAAAAAGGTTGTTAATAACTTAAGGGTTGGAAAAAGAAGTATTGGTAGTTACCTTACTGACAAAGAAATTACTGCTAAAATTAAGGCTAAGTTCATTGCTGATCCTGAATTAAAGGCCTTTTCCATTGATGTAGATACCCTAAATGGAGTTGTTACCTTAACAGGAGTTGTAGAAAGGGAATCTCAAAAGGAAAAAGCTGTTAAGCTCGCTAAATCTGTAGAGGGAGTAAAACAGGTAATTGTAAATATTCAGGTCAAAGGCTCAAGATGAAGTTTTATAAAATTTTCCCTGATAGAGACTCTTTTCTTTCATATAATCTGTAATTGCGTTTAAGACCTTGTTTTTATCTAAAAGCCAAAGGGGAGCAAGAAGCCCCTCTTTGGGGGGATCAGAGGTTAGACGGTGAATCACCGTGTATCTTGGAAGAAGGGATAGAGCCTCTCCAACAAGACTTCTATATTCTTCCAGGGATAATTCTCTCACTTGGCCTGCCTTGTAAAGTTCTGAAAGAGGGGTACCTTCAAGAATATAGAGGGCATGGAATTTAATACCTTCTGGTTTTAATTCAGAGAGGGTTTCAACAGTTTCAAGCATCATCTCTCTATCTTCCTTAGGAAGCCCAAATATAATATGAACTACCACAGGAATCTCTTCTTCCTTTAAAAGGTAATAGGCTGAAAGAAAGTCCTCGAAGGTGTGCCCTCTATTAATAAGTTTTAAGGTTTGATTGTGTTTGCTCTGAAGGCCTAACTCTATCCAGAGGTAGTAACCGAGATGTTGAAATTCCTTGAGAAGTTTAATTACTTCCTTATCTATACAATCTGGTCTTGTACCAATAGCAAGACCAACTATTTCTGGGTAATTTAAGATTATGCGGTAAGTCTCCTTTAATTTTAAAAGAGGGCCATAGGTGTTAGAGAAGGATTGAAAATAGGCTATAAACTTTTGATAGCCCCTTTTTTTAAAGCGCTCAAGAAAAAATTCAATCTGCTCTTTAAGAGAAAGTCTTTGGCCAAGGCCTGTGCCAGAGCCCTTTAAATCACAGTAAATACAACCCCCTTTTCCTTTGGTGCCATCCCTGTTAGGGCAGGTAAAGCCTGCATCAAGAGGAATTTTTCTTACTTTCTCTCCAAATTTTTCCTTTAAAAACTGATTTAAGCTGTAATACAAAGTTTTTTCCATTTGAAATTTAATATAAGCTCTTTCTTAAATACTTCCAGTGATTTCAAAGGCCTTTAAGCAGGATAGCAGGATCAATTTGACTGGCTTTATATGCTGGATATACCCCTGAAATCAATCCAAAAAATACGGTAAGTGCAGATGAAACTATGATTGGTTTAAATGGAAATACCCAGGGATATTTAAGCAGAGGAAGTAGAATTATTGACAATAATCCACCTATAAGAAGTCCAACTAAGCCTCCCACAAAGGTTATAAGAATACTTTCAAGCAGAAATTGTAATAGCACACCTCTTCGAGAAGCACCAATTGCAAGCCTTAGCCCTATTTCTTTTTTTCTTTCATTAACGGAAAGTAACATAATGGCTGTTACGCCAAGACTTCCCACAAGCAAACAAAGAATAGAGATACTTTGCACAAGAGTTGTGAATAACTTAGAGGCCTCCAAACGAAATTTAAAGATATCCTCAGCCTTAATAATTTTAAAATCTATGTTTGACGGGGAGACTCGATGCCGCTTAAGCAAAAGCTCTTCAATATTTCTTTCGATCTGGGGAATTAAAGAGGGGTTTTCAACAGCCACATAAATACCTGAAAGATAATCTGCATTAAAAAGAGAAGACATAGAGGTAGTTATAGGCACAAGGATTTGATCATCCTGATCTTGATTACTGGCATCAATACCAATAGGACTTAAGACCCCAATTACCACAAAGGGAAGTTTATTAATTAAAATTACTTTACCTTCAGCCGATTCCTCACCAAAAAGCTCCTTTTTAACTTTATATCCTAAAATAGCCACCTTTTTATAACCTGTAATCTCACCTTTAAGGAAATTTCTCCCCTCTATTAAAGAAAATTTTCTGAGAAATATGTAGGACTCATTAACTCCATTAAGCATGGTTGTTATAGTTTTAAAAGAATAACGGGCTGTTCCTGTACCACTAAAAAGGGGAGATAGAGCCTTTATGCCATAGATTTTTTCTAAGGCCTGGGCATCTTCCATTTTTAAAGTTGTTCTCTGTTCAGTCTGAATAGCCCTTCCAGCACTTACCCTTACTTGACCAGGAAGGATCATCAAGATATCAGGGCCAAAGGTTTCAATTTCTTTTAAAGTCTTTTTTTTAGCAGCCTCTCCAAAGGTGTTCATCAAAAAAAGGGCTGAAACTCCTATAATGATTCCAAGAACTGAGAGAAAAAGTCTTAACTTTTTATGAAGAATACCACCTAAGAGGAGCTTAAGCTTTAGGGTATTCATAGACTTTTAAGAAGGATCGCAGGGTTAATCTTACTGGCTTTTAGGGCTGGAAAGATACTAAAGATTATACAAGTTATAAAAGAAAAACCAAAACTCAAAAGAAAAGTGCCCCAGGAAAAAAGAGGCTTTAAGGGAGTAAAGAGGGAGATAACTTTAATAAGAAGAAGACTGATTAACCATCCCACCATACCACTTATTCCAGAAATAAGGAAAGCTGAGAAGAGATAATGATAGATAATATCATGCGAATTTGCCCCAAGGGCTAATCGTAAAGCAATAATACCTGCCTTTTCTTCAACACTGGCTGTCATAAGATTCATAATAATTACTCCACTAATTACGAGGCTAATTAAGGCAATAGTAAGAAGAAAGGCACTAATTGTCCTTGAGGTTTTAGTAAATCTCTCAATAGCCATATCAGGAGTTATAATTCTAAAATCATCTGGTTCCATCTCTAATAATTTATGTCGACTTCTTAGGATCTCTCTAATTAAGTTTACATTCTGCTTAAAATCTGTTCCTTCTTGAAAGACCACTTTAAATCCACTTAAATAATCTACATTAAACAATCTCTTTTGAGCTGTGGTTAAAGGAACAAAAATCCTCTCATCCAAAGGATAATGCCCGAGACTTCCCTTTTTTTCAAGAATCCCAATAATCGTAAAATATTCTCCACCAATTTTTATTTTTTCCCCTAAAATTTTCTTAAGACCTAATTTTTTAGCTACTTCATAGCCAAGAACAACCACTTTTGCATAATTTTCGACCTCCCTTTCTGTGAAAAATCTTCCTTGAAAAACCCTCCAATTATTGGCTAGAAGATAATTAGGTAAAACTCCATCTACTCTAAGTTTTTCTGCTTTACCAGAAAAATTTACTTCAAGAACATTTCCTAAAAAGGGAGAGACAATCTTTACAAAATTTAGCCTTTCTATGGCTTTTATGTCCTCCATCTTTAAAGTATCAGTTCTTGTAGTAGCAAGCCCCATCATCCTTCCACCACCTGCAAGGACAAGGGCTGCGTCTTTTCCAAAATTGAGATTAGCTAAAGTATCTAAGATTTGTTTCTCTGCCGATTTTCCAAGGGCATAAATGGTATTGAGAGCAGTAAGACTAAAAGTTAAAGCAAGCACCATAAAAAAAAGATTAACTTTATTGGAAAGAAGTTCCCTTAAGACCTCTTTCACAAAAAATCTATTGAAAACCATTAATCTTCGATGAATTTTCCATCTTTTAAAAATTTAATTTTTTTGGCTCTCTGAGCAATCTCTCTTTCATGGGTTACCATAATGATGGTTAAGCCTTCTTTGTTTAGATTTTCAAAAATTTTAATAACCTCTTCACTACTTTGAGAGTCAAGATTCCCTGTAGGTTCATCGGCGAGTAAAAGGGTAGGGTTATTGATAAGAGCTCTTGCAATAGCCACTCTCTGTTGTTGGCCTCCTGAGAGTTCAGCTGGTTTGTGATTTTTTTTATCTCCAAGACCAAGTTTTTCAAGTAACTCATGGGCCCTTTGAATCTTTTCTTTAGTTATTTCTCCACCATAAAGAGCTGGAAGAAGAGTATTTTCAAGGGCTGTCGCCCAGGGAATAAGATGAAAGGCCTGAAAAATAAAGCCAATCTTTTGATTCCTTAGCCTTGAAAGTTCCTTTTCCGAAAAGGTATTTACCTCTCTTCCTTCAAAGAGATATAGCCCTGAATCAGGGCGATCAAGTAGCCCAAGAATATTTAGAAGGGTTGATTTGCCTCCACCAGAAGGCCCCATAATTGCAAGAAAATCTCCCATATAAACTTCAAGGTTAATGCCCTTCAAAACCTCATATGTAATTTTACCGCTTTGAAATTTTTTTCTTATGTCAATTAGCTGAATAAGAGGTTTAGACACAAGTTCTTACCAAACTCCAACTACTTCGCCTTCCTTTAGACCCTCAAGAATCTCAGTCTTCCCCCTTGATTCCCATCCAACTTTAACTATCCTTTTTTCCCATTTGTCACCTTTTTTAACCATTACATACTGTTTACCCTCTTTATCAATTTTAATAGAAGCACTGGGAACTAATAAAGCATTTTCTTTTTTATCTGCAATAATAGTGACTTGAGCAGTCATCTCGGGGCGAAGATAATTTTCATAAGGTGTTAAAATGTCAAGAACAGTATCATAAAATACAACATTATTCTTAATAATAGCACCTGGATAAATAGTTCTTACTCTGGCCTTAAAGATTTTATCTGGAAAGCTATCCACTTTGAAGGTAGCTTCAAGACCTGGCTTAATTTTTCCTATATCTGTTTCATCGACGTAACAGTGCACCTCAAGACGGGAAAGATCTATCACAGTTATAAAAGTAGGGGCATTAAGTCCTGCAACTACTGTTTCTCCCTGTTGTGTAGTAACTTCAGAAACATATCCATTAATAGGAGAATAAACAAAGGCGTACTTAAGTTTAACTCTTGCCTCTTCAACCTGTCTTTTAGCTGCTTCCACTTGAGCTTTAACTCTTTCCTGCTCTTTTTCAAATTCATCCATAAGGGCTTTAAGCTCTGCCTTAGCAGACTCAAGTTGATGCAGTTTTACCTCTCTATCCCGTTCCATCCTCTCAAGATCAGTTTTAGAGATAAGCCCTTCCCTATAAAGTTTTTCAAGTCTTTTTAGCTCTCTCTCTATCTGAGCAAGCTCTGCTTCAAGAGCTAAAACTGAGTTTTTTTTAGCCTTTATATTTTCAGGATATACTTTTCTAATTTTTTCAAGCTGACTTAGGGCCTGTTTATATTCAAATTCATAGCGTTCAACTTGTTTTTTTAGATCTTCATGTTCAATAATGGCAATAAGCTGACCAGCTCTAACATAATCCCCTTGTCTCACCAATAATCTTTCTACTCTACCAGAGACTCTGGCTCCAACCTTCACACTGGCTCCAACTTGAGGCTTTATAGCCCCTGTAGCGGTAACCTCAAGATAAATGGTGCCTCTTTCAACCCTTTCAGTTTTCTTAGGATAGATCTCCTCTTTTTTCTTATCTTTGGTACAGGAAAGAATAAGAAAAACCATTAGAAAAATAAAAATTAGCCTTGTACTTTGTCTTAAAAGCATAAACTTAGAGACCTGGAATTTCTCCAGTAGATTTGAGAAGATTATAATAATTGAAGATAAGATCATATTTGGAAAGGGCAACCTTTGATCTTGCCTCAGAAAGCCTTGCCATAACTGTTGTTAAATCAACAATACTTGCTAAGCCATTTTCATATTTTTTTTGCATAATACGATAATCTTCTTCAAGCTTAGCAAGAAGGGCTAAAGAGGCAGCTAAATTTTCTCGAGAGGTTTCAAAAATTTTATAATTACTGAAAACTTCATGTTGAATGTTTAACTCAAGTTCTCTTCTCTCAAAGTGTTTCTTTTCTAGAGTAGCTCTTTCCTTTTGCAGTTTTGATACTGTTGAAAAACCGGTAAAAAGAGGAAAAGTAATCTTTATACCTGCTTGAAATTGAAAGTTTGAATCAGGGAAAAATTTGGAATCTTCTTTATAATAATTTGCAAATAAATCAATTGAAGGGAAAAATTCTCCTCTTACACTTTTAAGTCTTGATTCTTGCGCAAGAATTTCCTTCTCTTTTGAGAGAATCTCGGGTCTCAACTTTAAGGCTTTAGCTATGTATTCAGGAAGGGCTTTTAAAGTTAAATCTTTTTCTTCAATAGGAAGCAATTCATATTCCTCAATTTTAGTCAAGTCTTCATTTAGAAGAATGAGAAGTTTAGCCTTTGAGATCTCAGATAGATATTTATAGTTAGTAACTTTATATTCTGCCTCTTTTAGTCTTGCCTCTGCATCAAGAACATCAGCATAGGGTGAGAGGCCAACTTCATAGCGCTTTTTTGCAAGTTTTAAAATATTTTTAGCATCTTCAAAATCCGAAAGGGCAGCCTCAAGGAGGGATTTCTCTTTAAAGTAATCAAGATAAGTTTTTATGGTAGTAAGTGCTATCTCGTTTATTTTACCTCTTAAGTTTTCATCTTGAAGGGCAAGATAATAAAGAGCCTCCTTAAAAGCATAATAAGTAGAAAAGCCTGAGAAAATATTCCAAGTTAGAAAAGGACCAAAAAGATGGGTATTATACTCAGGAAGGTTTTTACCAAGATCTGTTCTTTGATAAGTATAATTGAGAAAAATCTTAGGGAAAAATTCAGCTCTAATTATATTTTTTTGATAAAAAAATTCTTCTCTTTGTTTTAAGGCTGAAGAAATTTGTGGATTGGCTTTAATGGCAAGACTTACAGCCTCAGATAAAGTTAAAACCTTTTTGGCTAAAGCTTGAGAGGAAAAAGCTAAGAATATAAAAAAAATTGAAAGAAATCCTATTTTTTTCATAGCCTGATTTTATGTTATAGTCTAATCTAAAAAAATTAATTATCAAGAGCTTTATTATCAATCTTTTCTTTAGAAAACTCCTTTTAAGATCTTCAATTAGTTTTTAGAAAAGATTTTTAATCTAATAGCTTCTTAAGAGGTAAAAAATTGAAAATAAGTTGGGTTAATAGAAAAATAGTTTACGCTAAACTTTCTTTGTTGACCTTTTAGTATAATCTAATTAAAATTACCTAATCCAGGAAATTTTTAAAAGTTGGAGGTGAAACGATGGAGCGAATCTGGAATTCCTTTAACGGCAGGTCTTTTCTTGCCTCTTCACTAATATTTATAGTTACCATTTTACTAGGAATTTCTGTCTTATTAGAAATTAACTCTCTTAAAGGATGGGGAGTTGCTCTAGATTATGCAGGTAAGTTAGAATTTAATCCCCAACGGCTAACCAAGCATGCTCTTCTCCTCTACAGAGAAGCTTGTCTTGCAAAAGATCAAAAATTTGATAAAGGAGAAATTAAAGAAAAAATAAACAAGAGTAAAGAGTTGGTTAATAATGTCCTTTCTGCACTAAAATATGGAAAGGAAGGTTCTATTAGAATAGATAAAGCAGGCGATAGGGCTTTAAACCTTTTTACTGAGATTGAAAAATCGTATAAAGAGATGTTTTCTCTCATTGATCAGGTAGAATCGTGCCCTCCTGATTTTGAAAAAAGAAGCCATTTGCTATCTGAAGAAATATTAAAGAAGGCTGAGGAATTATCTTCCCTACTTAATAAAAAAAGTGAGTTCGAAGGCTCTATCTTAAAACTTTCTATCTTTTTTGCCTCTGGAATAGTTATTATTTTAATCTTTGCAAACTACTTCTTTTCAAAAAGAAACTTAAATAATGCCATAAAGGAGATAAATCAATATCTTTCTTCTTTAGAAAAGGGAGATTTTTCAAAAACTCCTTCTAAAATTTTCACTGAATTTGAATTTATTATTGACCAGGTAAATATTTTAAAATCAACTTTAGAAAACCTTTTACTTGGGCTTAGAACTCAAAATGCTCTTATTGCAGAAACAGTTAAAGAAGAAAAAGGAAAAGTCTTACACCTTCCTACTATTTCTACACAGATAAGTAATCTAATTTCTCAGGCTGAAGTTATTGGGGGAGAGCTAACAGATCTTATATCTCAAATAGAAAAGTCTACAGAGGAAATGAAACTTGCTATTGAAGAGATCTCAAAAAGCACCCATAGCACTGCCGATAGAGCCCGTATGGTAAGAGTGGCTGCAGAGGAGATGGAAAGAACAGTTATGACCTTAAATCAAGCTATGGCTGAAATAAGAGAAATTACGAATGTAATTCAGGGTATAGCCGAGCAGACTAATCTTCTTGCTCTTAATGCCTCAATTGAGGCAGCTCGAGCTGGAGAGGCAGGAAAAGGCTTTGCAGTGGTAGCTAATGAGGTAAAGGAGCTTGCAAGAAGAGTGAATGAAAACTCCTCAGAGATTGAGCGAATTGTTGAGAGACTCTCTCAAAATGTAGAAGAAACTGTCTCCAAAGCTGAGGAAGTAAAGAGAATGGTTGATGAAACTGAGTCTGCTACACAAACTATAGCAGGAGCTATCGAAGAACAAACTGCTGTTACTAACGATATTGTTAATTACTCAATCCAGACTAAAGAAAAGGCTTTTCAATTAGTAAGTGAAATTGAGTCCTTGAAAAAGGCAAAAGATTCTCTTTTAAGTGTCTCCAATTCTCTTAAGGTAAGTATAGAGGTACTTGAAGAAATAGCTTTGACTTCAAAAATTACCACTGAAGAACTTTTTATTTTTGAAGATAAGGCTATTTCTGATGAAGAATTGAAAAACTTTAGTGTTGAGGCTTTAATCAATCTCTCTATTATAGGGCACATCATTTGGAAGATGAATTTTCTGAGTTCCGCTATAAAAGGCAGGGTTCCACAAATAGAGAGAGATCATAGGAAGTGTTTGTTTGGTAAAAGTATATCTATTATAAAAGAAAAGACTAAAGGTACTGAAATTGAAAAAGTACTTGATGTCCTTGAAGGACCTCATGAAAGGCTTCATGGGCTTGTTTCTCGTTTCGAAAGAGAGGTAAACTTGAAAGATTTTGAGGAAATTTTAGGTTTTATAGAAAAAGAGGTTCTTCCTACTTTTCAAGAGGTAATTAAAGAATTATTGAATATTAAGAATCTTTGCAAGAAATTCGGATGTTAGCTCTTGTTTATTTTTAATATGGGTCGTATAATATTTTTAATAATTGAAGGAGGGAACAAGGGGGACTTATGATTGATGAGGATATTCTTAAGGATTTTTTGGTTGAGGCCAAGGATGGTATTGCCAAAATGGAGGAGGAATTTGTTGAGCTTGAAAAAGATAAAAACAACCTTGAAATTATAAAGAGTTTATTTAGAACAATGCACTCCCTTAAGGGTGCAGCAGGATTTTTTGGTTTTAAGTCTCTTGAAGGAATTGCTCATTTTGCTGAAGATATTCTTGGGAAGATAAGAGATGGAGAATTGGAGGCTACCGAAGATATTATAGACGTTCTACTTAAATGTTTAGATGAAATCAAATACATTGTAGCCTATCTTGAGGAAAACAAAACGGAACCCGTAGATGAAAGAATTCTTGATTTCCTTGTAGAATTATCCAATTTTACCGATAAAGTAAAGAAAAGAGCCAAAGAAGGGGTAAAAGAGGAAAAGAAAGAGAAAGAAGAGATGCCTTCCATGGAAGAATCTATTAAGGAAGAGCCCTTAAAGGAGGAGCTTTCAAAGGAGGAGCCAATTATTGAGCAAAAAACCGAAAAGGTTCTTGAAGAGAAAAAAGAACCTCTTCGTGAGGAAAAACCTGTTTCTACTCCTCAAGTTAGTCTTACAGAAACTCACATCAAAGTTGATGTTAAGCTTCTTGATTCACTTATGAATCTTGCTGGGGAACTTGTGCTTGCCCGAAACAGAGTAGTTCAGCTTGCAAATAGGATAAATGATCCTGAATTATCAAGAAGTGTTCAAGCCCTTTCTATGGTGACAACTGAGCTTCAAGAAACTATTATGAAGACGCGTATGCAACCTATTGGGGTAGTTTTTAATAAATTCCCACGGATAGTGAGAGATCTTGCAAAAGCCCTTGGAAAAAAGGTAAATCTTCATCTTGAAGGAACTGAAACTGAACTCGATCGTTCTATTATTGAAGCTATAAAAGATCCACTTACTCATTTGGTTAGAAATTCTATTGACCATGGAATTGAAGCGCCTGAAGTGAGAGTCCAGGTAGGAAAACCTCCTGAGGGTAATTTGATCTTAAGGGCTTATCATGAAGGTGGACAAGTAGTTATAGAGATAGAGGATGATGGTAGAGGAATTGACATTGAAAAAATTAAAAGAAAGGCCATTGAAAAGGGATTTATAACCCAGGAAGAGGCTGAGCGTTTATCTGAAAAAGAGATTCTCTCATTTATCTTTAAATCAGGTTTTTCTACAGCGGAAAAGGTAACTCAAGTTTCTGGACGTGGCGTGGGAATGGATGTAGTAAAGACAAACATTGAAAAACTTGGTGGTTCTATTGAGATCAATACTGTTCTTGGAAAAGGAACCACTGTTAGGATAAAAATTCCTCTAACCTTAGCCATTATCCCAGCTTTGATAGTTACTTCTCATAATCAACGTTTTGCTATTCCTCAAGTTAGTCTTAGAGAACTGGTAAGTATAAATCCAGAAAAGGATATCTTGAAAATGGGAGATACCGAATTTTACAGATTGAGAGGAGAAATAATTCCAGTAGTTAGACTCTCAAGGGCTCTTGGCTTTGAAAATGGAAGCCAGGAGAAGTCTTTAGTTATTCTTACAACAGGAGAAAAGTTTATTGGGCTTCTTGTAGATGAAATCTATGACTCAGAGGAAATCGTAGTTAAACCTCTTGGAAAGTGGTTCAAGGGTATTCCTATCTATAGTGGTGCAACTATTATGGGAGATGGAAAACTTGCCTTAATCCTTGATGTGGTTGGGATCTCGCAGATAGCAGGTATTAAAACAGAGGAGATTGAGAAGGCCCTTGAAGAAAAGAAAGTTTTAACTACTATGGAAGAGACACAATTTATTCTAATCTTTGAAGTAGGTGAGGATACCTTTGCTCTACCTTTAGCCCTAATTTCAAGGCTTGATAAAATTAAAGCGGATGATCTAAAAATAGTAGGTGGAAAGGAAGTAGTAATTTACAAAAACAAGGTTATCCCCATTATTAGGCTTGAAAATTATCTCCCTCTACAAGGACTTCCTCCTCAAGAGGAATATAGTCTTCTTTTTTTCACTGAAAAAGATAAGACTTGTGCTATTCTTTGTTCAAGAATAGTAGATACCATGGAGACAACCCTTGAAGTAGAGATAGGTCTTTATGATCAGCCGGGTATTCTTGGCCATAGAATTATTGGTGGAAAGACAGTTCTTTTTCTTGACATTTATAAGATTATTGAGATGTATGATCCTGAATGGTTTATAGTAAAGAGAGAGGATGAGGAAACTCAAGCTATTATTTTATTAGCAGAAGATTCTCCTTTCTTCCAGAATATGATTAGAAATTATCTTCAGCAGGCTGGATTTTATGTGGAAGTAGCTGGAAATGGAGAAGAGGCTTTGAATAAACTAAAGGGAGGGCTTAAGCCTAATTTGATTATTACAGACATTGAGATGCCTATCATGGATGGTTTTCAATTAATAAAGAATATAAGAAGTCTTCCCGAGTTTAAAGATATCCCAATCATGGCATTAACCTCTCTTACAGGGGAAGATGTAAAGAGAAAGGTTTTTGAGCTTGGGGCTAACGCTTATGAGGTTAAAGTTGAGAGAGAACGGGTGCTGGAAAAAGTAATGGAATTATTACATAGAAAGGAAGTGAAAGCTTTATGATGGATAGAAGAGATTCTTTCCAAAATCTTTTGGAGTTAAAAAGGTTTTTTCGCTTAAAGATTAAAGAGCTTCATCCTGACAGAGGTGGAAATAAAGAGGAGTATTTAAAGTTTATAAAATGGTATCAAGAATCTCTTAGTAAATTAAGCAAAAAATCATTAATCAAAGTGTTAAAAAATTATTTTCCCACGGGAAATTTTTGTTATAGAATAGAAACCTTTACTATAAAGGAGGTCTCTCTTGGTTTAACCAAACAATTCAAACTTCCTCTTAAAGAAATTACTTGTCCCACTTGTAAAGGAATGAAAAAATCCCTTTCAGGAAAAAAGGAGATCTGTAGTAAGTGTTTAGGTAAGGGATTTTTAAGCCTTTCAAATAATGGAGAAAGCATTCAAATTAAATGTTCTTTTTGTGAGGGTAAAGGCTACTTATATAGAGATATCTGTCCTGATTGTTTAGGAAAAGGTAAAATAAAAAAAGAAGAACTGGTTGAGATAAAATTACCCTTTGGTTTAAGAGAGGGAAACATTTTATTTATATCAAAAGAATTCTTTGATTCACCTTGGGATTTTTATATCGAAGTAAATCTTGAACCACATCCCTTTTTCAAACTCCAAGGTGATAATCTCATATGTGAAGCAAGAATACATTTTTATGAGATTCTTTTAAAAGAGGCAATTTCCATTGAAACTCTTGAAGGGGTAGAGGAAGTTCCTTCAGAGATTTTCAAAAGAGGAGAGCCGGTTATTTTTCCTGGAAGAGGCCCTTATTTATCAGAAAATCACCTATGGAGAAGAGGCGATCTTATTATCTATCCTAAAATAATTTTTCCAGAAAAAATTAATGAAAAAGCCAAAAAAGTATTAAAAAAATTCGTAAATCTTTTAAAGGAATAAATTAAGGTTATTATATAAGTCAAAATTAGTAGGAGGACAAAATGGCTGATAAAGAAATAATGCTTCCAAAGGAGACAAAAAAAGGAATATTTCTTCAAAGGACTATACCTGTAGTTACCTTTTATTTAGAAGATTTTCTTTTTGGAATTTATGCAGAAAAGGTAATGGAGATTAATAAAGATCTTGATATTACCCCAGTTCCATTATCTGCTCCCTACATTCTTGGGATTATGAATCTAAGAGGGCAAATAATCACGGTGATTGATCTTGCTAAAAAGATAAATTTCAAG
>PNIE01000028.1 GCA_002877875.1 Caldimicrobium thiodismutans | reverse complement strand
TCTGAGCAGAGGGATATAATCTTTCTTTCAATTTTTCAAAGGAAAGTTGCATTTTTTCAAAACTTAACCCTTCATTTTCAAGGGCTTCTCTTAACTGTTCTATTAATTGGTAAAGTTTAATTTCTACATATCTTTCAGGAACGGAAAAATCTACCTTTTCAAGAATTTTTTCCAGAAGTCTTTCTCTAAATCTATTTTCATTTTCCCTGCTCTTGTCTTTTAAAAGCCTATCTCTTATAAGCTCTCTTAACCTCTCTACCGAATCTACTCCAAGATTTAAATTTTTAACAAAATCATCGGTGAGTTCCTGAAGATCTCTCTTATAAACCTCTTTTATTTCAATTTCATATCTTACTTTTTTTCCTGCAAGAAGGGGATTTAGAGCATTCTCAGGATATTCCACCTCAACGGTTAACCTTTCTCCTGCTTTTTTTCCGATTAAAGCCCTCTCAACCACTTCATTAAATTCCCCTGTTCCCACATCAATAAAAAGGGCTTCAGCCTCATGACCCGGAATAAGATTCTCTCCATCAAAGGCAGCAAAAGAAATAACTACAGCAAATCTCTCCTCAATGGGCTCTTCAGTTTTTTTGAGTTCTGAAAAGGAATATCTGATCTCCTGAAGCAATTTTTCTATTTCTTCTTCACTGACTTCATCTTTTTCTCTCTCAACCTCAAGACCTATATAATCTTCTTTTTTAAGTTCAAACTGGGGACGTATCTCCACAAGAACTGTGTAGTTAAAGGGTTCCCCTTCTGAGAGTCTTTCTACCTTTTCAACTTTAGGTCTTAATAGGGGTTGAAGGCCCTTTTCTTTGAGAGCCTTAGGAAGGGTTTGCTCAATAAGTCTTTCAATTCCCCTTTCTTCAATTTCCTCTTTAAATAGCTTTTTGATTAAATAAAGAGGAGCCTTTCCTTCCCGAAATCCCTTCAATTTAGCTCTTTTTCGTATCTCAGAGGAAACCTCTTCAAGAACCTTGTTTACCTCTTCAGGTGGAATTTCAATCTTAAGAAGTTTCTCAACAGGACTCTTTTCAACCACTTCAAGCCGCATTTGACCCTCTCCTTTCTAATTTTTTTAACTTAACGATACCTTAATTTTTGGTTTTTACAACTTAGATTAAGCTTTAAAAGCTTTTAACTTTTTTTCCACAAAATTCTTTTAATAAAGTTTTTATAAATAATTGAAAGGCGTAAGTAACTTACTTTTCTCCAAAACCACCTTGTTATTTATAATCAATGTGTTATAAATAGGTTAATATGTTTAAAGGAACAACCATTGTGGCTGTTAGAAGAGATGGAAAGGTGGCCATGGCAGGTGATGGTCAGGTCACCTTTGGGAATACGGTGCTTAAGCATCGAGCCAAAAAGATAAGAAGGTTGTATAAAGGGCAAGTTCTTGTAGGTTTTGCAGGAGCAACAGCCGATGCCTTAACCCTTTTTGATCGCCTTGAAAAAAAACTTGAGACTTATAGTGGTCAACTTTTAAGGGCAGCGGTTGAGCTAGCTAAAGACTGGAGGACGGATAAAATTTTAAGGCGCCTTGAGGCCTTCCTTATTGCTGCTGACAAAGAACACCTTCTCCTTATCTCAGGTGCTGGCGATGTAGTTGAGCCTGATGAAGAGATTATCGCTATCGGTTCTGGAGGGCCTATGGCCCTAGCTTCAGCTAAGGCCTTACTTAGGCATACCAATCTCTCAGCTAAAGAAATTGCAGAAATTTCTCTTAGAATCGCCAGTGAGATATGCATCTATACCAATTCTGAAATTATAGTTGAGGAGCTTTAAATTTATGGAAAAAGAACTTACCCCAAGGGAAATAGTTGCCGAACTTGATAGATACATAGTAGGGCAATTTAAGGCTAAAAAGGCTGTAGCCATAGCCTTAAGAAATCGCTGGAGAAGAAGACAACTTAAGGGTCCTCTTAAAGATGAGGTATATCCAAAAAACATTCTTATGATTGGACCAACAGGGGTTGGCAAAACAGAGATTGCAAGACGTTTGGCTAAACTTGCTAATGCCCCCTTTCTCAAAGTAGAGGCTACCAAATTCACTGAGGTAGGTTATGTGGGAAGGGATGTGGAATCTATGATAAGGGATCTTACTTATGTAGCTGTTCAAATGGTAAGAGCAGAGGAGGAAAAAAAGGTCCTTGAGAAAGCAAGGCAGCTTGCCGAAGAACGAGTGATAGATTATCTTCTACCCCAAAGTTCTACTCATATTAGCTATGACCCTCTTACCCGGGAGAAATTTCTGAAAATGTTAAGAGATGGTGCTCTTGACGAAAGAGAAATTGAAATCGATGTCCACTTCAGAGAAAAGCAGCCTACTATTGAAGTCCTTGCAGCTTCTGGTTTTGAAGAAATTGAGCTGCAATTAAGAGAAATGCTTTCAACCTTTATGCCCTTTAAGGGTAAAAAAAGAAGAGTAAAAGTAAAAGAGGCCCTTGAAATTTTGACTAAAGAAGAGGCCTCAAAACTCATTGATATGGATAAGGTAATTAAAGAGGCTATTTATCGCACCGAAAATCACGGAATAATTTTCATAGATGAGATTGATAAAATTGCCAGCCGCGGTGAAGCCCACGGTCCTGATGTCTCAAGAGAGGGAGTTCAGAGAGATCTTTTACCCATAGTCGAAGGAACCACTGTGAATACCCGCTACGGAATGGTTAGAACCGATTACATTCTCTTCATAGGAAGTGGAGCCTTTCACATGGCTAAGCCCTCAGATCTTATTCCAGAACTTCAAGGACGCTTCCCCATAAGAGTAGAACTGGATCCCTTAACCAAAGAAGATTTTATTAGAATCCTTACCGAACCTGAAAATGCTATTCTTAAGCAATATCAGGCCCTTATTGCCACCGAAGGAGTTGAACTTGAGTTTACCCCAGAGGCCATTGAAGAGATGGCAAAAATTGCCTTTGAAATCAATCAGAAGATGGAAAATATTGGAGCAAGAAGGCTCTATACCGTAGTAGAAAAGGTGCTTGAAGATATCTCCTTTGAAGCCCCTGATATAGCTCCAACCAAAGTCATTATTACCCCTGAATATGTTAGGGAAAAACTCTCTGATATCCTTGAGAAAGAGGAACTTATGAAATTTGTTCTCTAAGGAATGTCCTCAAAGAGAGTCCTTTTTTTAGCAGGAATCGTTGGAAATATTTTAGAATGGTATGATTTTGTAATTTATGGATATTTTGCTAGCCTTTTTGCAAAGCTCTTTTTTCCTATCTCTGATCCAGCTGTATCTCTTATCTTAAGTTTTTCAGCCTTTGCTATAGGTTTCTTTGCAAGGCCTCTTGGGGCCCTTTTTATCGGATACATAGGAGATAAAAAGGGAAGAAAACCAGCCCTACTTGTGTCTATCTCTCTTATGGCTATTTCCTCACTTCTCATCATCTTCCTTCCCACCTATTCTACCCTTGGAATAATTGCACCCTTAAGCTTAACCCTTTTAAGAATTATCCAAGGATTTTCAGCAGGGGGAGAATACACTACCTCTGTTGCCTTTCTCTTAGAACATAGCCCAAAAGATAGGCGAGCTCTCTGGAGTAGTGTTAATCTCTTCGGGGCAATCTTTGGAATCCTCCTTGGCTCTCTGGTAGCTACTTTTCTTCACAATTTTCTCTCAGAGGAAGCTCTCCAATCCTATGGCTGGAGAATAGCCTATCTTCCCACGATACTTTTAGCTTACATTGGATTCCTAATAAGAAAACATACCTATGAAACTCCAGATTTTTTAAAGGAAAAACTTTCTCCAATGAAGGGCTTCCCACTCTTTTCTGCCTTAAAAATTTATCCTAAAGCCTTTTTTATGTCTCTTATTTTATCTATGGTTCAGGGAGTGGCTTTCTACCTCCTTTTTGTTTACTTTGCCACTTATTTTGCCAGATATTTCAGTATTTCCCAAGCAAAGGCCCTACTCTCAAATACCTTGGCTATGTTTCTTCTTAATCTACTTATTTTACCCTGTGCCTATCTATCAGATCTCTTTGGAAGAAAACCCTTTTTTATCCTCTCTCTTTTCCTTTATACTGTTTTGGCTTTCCCCTTGAATTACTATCTTATTCCTAAAGGATATTTTTACATGGTGATTTCTCATTTAATATTAGCCTTAGCTTCCTCCCTTTTTATGAGTATCCTTCCTGTTACTTTAGCAGAGCTTTTTCCTGTGAAGATAAGAAATACCTCCTTTTCTGTGCTTTATAACCTTGCTCTTGCTCTTTTTGGAGGAACAGCGCCGATGATTGCCACCTTTTTTATTGAAAAAAAGGGTATTTTAAGTTTTCCAGGGCTATATCTTTCTATAGTTAGTATTTTGGCTTTATTAATGGTGATTCTTTTTCTTCCAGAAACTCATCCCCTTAAAGGAAAGGGGCTTGCCCAAAGATCATAAACACCACTTTTAACTATCCTTACTTTAACTAAAGAGCCTGGGATTGAAATTTCCTTTTTATCAACTAGATAGGTAACGCCATCGATTTCTGGAGCTTGAATTCTTGAGATCCCATAAGCTCTTCCCCTAAGGTCTACCCCTAAAACCAATACTTCCTCTTCTTTTCCAATTCTTTTTCTTAGTCTCTCTTTAGTAATATCCCTCTGAAGCTTAATAACAGCCCTTTTTCGCCTAATCTTTTCTTTATAGGGAATTTTTCCCTCCATTTTTGAAGCAGAAGTTCCTTCTTCAGCATAAAAGGGGAAAACTCCTAAATAATCAAAGGAAGCCTCCTTTAAAAAATCAAGGAGATAGAAAAAGGCCTCCTCCTCTTCACCAGGAAAGCCAACCATTACTGTGGTGCGAAGAGAAGCCTCTGGATTAAGAGTCCTTATTTTTTCAATAATTTTAAGGATTTGATCAGGGCCATAACCACGCCGCATCCTCTTTAAAATCTCAGGGTGAGCATGTTGAATAGGAATATCAAAATAGGGAAGCACCTTAGGAAGACTCAGGAGACTTTCAATAAAGGATGAAGAGATATGAAGGGGATGAAGATAAAGAAGTCTTAGGCGAAATTCATAGGGCAGAGCTGAGAGTTTTTCAAGCAGAAAAAGAAGCCCATCCTTTAAGCCTAAATCCTTTCCATAATAGGTTATATCCTGCCCAACAAGTATTAATTCTTTAATTCCCTGTTGAATAAGCCCCTCAGCTTCTTTTAAAATAAGGGGCATAGGCTTACTTCGAAATTTTCCCCTTATCTTTGGAATAGTGCAATAGCTACAACGATGATTACAGCCTTCAGAGATTTTAAGATAAGCATAAAAAGGGCTTTCTGTTAAAAGCCTCTCACTTGGTTCTTCTTGAGTAAAATCTTTAAAAGGTTCAATTCCATAGAATTCATCTACTTCAGGAAGAAGTTTTTTCAATTCTTTAGGCGAATAGCGAGAAGGAAGACACCCAGAAACCACCAGTTTTTGATTTGGCTTTTTTAAGCTTCCTAATTCGAGGATATGATCGAGAGCCTCTTCAACAGCTGGTCTTATAAAGGCACAGGTATTGACCCAAAGAACCTCTGCCTCTTCAGGATTTAAAGTAAAGTCATACCCCCTTTCTTTAAGAATAAAAAGAAGTTTTTCAAAATCACATTTGTTTTTGGGGCATCCAAGACTTACAGGATAAAGCTTTTTAGACATTTTTTATTTGGGCTATCTCATTTCCTTCCTTGAGGTAAACAAGCCTTGTCTTAAAATTGGGAAGATCTGCCTCACTTATCCAGGCGTAAGAGACAATGATTAGGTTATCTCCTATCTCACCAAGTCTTGCAGAGGCTCCATTGAGAATTACTTCTCCCTTTTCCCCAGGAATAAGATAGGTCTCAAAACGAGCCCCGTTGTTAAGATTATAAACCCATACCACTTCATAAGGTAAAAGACCTGCTTTCTCCATAATCTCACTATCAAGGGTCAAACTGCCTTCATAATAGAGATTTTTATTGGTAACTGAAGCCTTATGAATTTTGGCTTTCAAAAATTTACGATACATAACTTTTACCCTCCTTATGGTTTTATAAGTCTATTGTCAATTAAGCGTGTGCTCCCTACAAAGACAGCAAGGGCTATAAGAACTGGACCATTAATTTCAGAGACTCTTTCAAGAGTCTCAGGATCTACAATCTCTACATACTGAACCTTGTTATGAGGAAACTTTTCAAGATAGTCTTTTATAAGGGTTCTTACTCGCTCGGCATCTCTTTCTCCCTCAAAAATTACCCTTTCAGCCATCTTAAGAGATTGATAAAGGGCAACAGCTGAATGTCTTTCTTCCTCACTCAAATAGGTATTTCTTGAACTCATAGCCAGTCCAGATTCTTCTCTTACAATAGGATGGGGAATAATTTCTACATCCAAATTGAGATCCTTAACCATCTGTTGAATTACTCTTAACTGTTGATAATCCTTTTCCCCAAAGACAGCCAAATCAGGTTTTACAATATTAAAAAGCTTTAGGACCACCGTCGTTACCCCTCTAAAATGACCAGGCCTATAGGCGCCACAAAGCCCCTGAGTTAACTTGGTAACCTCCACATAGGTTTGAAAATCAGGAGGATACATTTCCTCTTCATCTGGAATAAAAACTACATCTACCCTCTCTTTTTCCAAAAGAGCTAAATCCCTTTCAAGGTCTCTTGGATAGATGTAATAGTCTTCGGAAGGACCAAATTGAAGAGGATTTACAAAAATGCTAACCACAACTCTGTCAGCCTTTTTCCTTGCAAGTCTAACAAGACTTAGATGACCCTCATGGAGATATCCCATCGTCGGAACAAAGCCAATAGTCTCTCCCCCTTTTTTAAAAGAAAGACTCTTTTCTTTCATCTCGGGAATACTCTTAATTACTTCCATAAGTAATTCCCTAAAGCCCTTTTTGGTTCAACTATATTATGAAGATGCCTAATAAGGGTCTCCTTAAAAATTTTTTCATTCTCAAGGATTCCATCAGGTTGAGAAATGATCTCTCTATTCAACCTTCCTCTAATCCATTCTCTAAAAGTAAGAATCTTTGAACCTCTACTTTTTTCTAGGATATGAAAGGTCCAATAAGTTTCATTGTTTAACTTTAAATATAATTCACCTTCCCAGAATTCCAAAGGTTTAACCTTAATAGGATAGGCAAGTTTTTTTATGATTTCATAAAGGGTTTTTGAGGAATCTATTAGAAAAACCCTTTGCCCAGGTTTAAATAAAGGTAAAAGGGACTTAAGATCATCATTTTTTAAAGCAATACAACCCTGAGTCCAGTTTAAGTCTCTTTTTCCCCCTTCAAGCTTAGCTGGGCCTCCTCCGTGAATTCCTATCTCGTTTCCAAGATGATTAATGTTAAGAAGCTCTTCATCCTTAAGTTGTCCCCTAAAATAAGCCCAAGAGATATCATTTTCATTGGGATAGGATAATTCTACAAAATAATAGTATTTTTTCGAAGGCCTTATGCTCTTAATTTCATATATACCCTCAGGAGTTAGAAAATCACCCCTTTTACTCTTAAAAAGTGAGCTCCTTAATCCATAGCCTGATTCAAAGTTATAAATTGTTTTTTCTTTATTCCTTACTTCAAATCGGTATGAGGCCTTATCAAAGAGAAAATAAATTTCTTCAAAGGAAAGACCTTGAGAATATATTATCAATAATAAAGCCAATAAAATCCAAAACATTTTTAAATTAGAAAAGGTTAATATGAATTTTTGAAAATTTTAAAAGATTGATCTGGAATTGGTCAATTAACACTTTCCATAGCCGTATAGTTTGCATACCTACACTTTCTAACAATTAATAATAAGGCAAAGGTTAAAATTTGTCAAAAATAGCCCTTCCCCTTGTATTCCGGATGAATAATGCTAAAATTTACTTTAAAAAGCTTAATTAACAGCCGAGGTGGCGGAACTGGCAGACGCGGTGGACTCAAAATCCACTGGGGGATAACCCCGTGCGGGTTCGACTCCCGCCCTCGGCACTTATATGTTAAGAAGATCTTTTAAAGTCTTTCCTGAAACATTCTCTTTTAAAGGGCATAATTTGGTCATTATTTCGCCCATTTTTTCTTCCCTTTCAAGCCTTTCTATTTCTTCTAAATTAAGAATTTCAGAAAGTTTAATATTTTCTGGCGGTTTTTTGAAAAAGAGCTCTTCGTCTTTAAGAGTAATTAGTCCCTTTTTTTCAAGGTCCTTAATACTAAGAAGGAGCTCTTCTTCAGAGAGAGGTAAAAGCTCATTAAGATCCTCTAAGGTTAAAATTTTTCCCATGTAAAAATTTTTGCTAAGTTCTAAAAGAATAAGAATCTCTTTGTAGGGCGTGTGTAGTTCTAATGTCTTTTTTTTCCAGGGTTTTTTTTCAATAAAATAACTTATCTCAGCTCCAATTAAAAAAATCAGCCAATTTAAAAAGACGAAAAGCAAAAAGATAGGAATCACCGAAAGACTTCCATATAGTTTTGAGTATGAAACAGCAGTCCTCACATAAATGCCAAAAAGAAAAGAAAAAGAAAACCAGAGAACTGTTGCAAAAAGGCCTCCACCCAAAGAGGCAATCTTACTCACTTTTCTTGCAGGAAAATAGATATAAATAAGATAAAAAAACCCTAACAAGAATAAAAAATAAAAAACTGTAGTATAACCTAAAAAATTTTTAAAAGAGGTTTGAAGAAAAAGAGGGAGGAAAAAAATAAAAGGCGCAAAGGTTAAGGCAATCCAGTAAAATAAAAGACGATCCTTGAGAGATCTTCTCTTGAAACTTAGAAATATCCTGTTTAGACAGTCTTCAATCTGAAAAAGAAGCCCAAGACTCATTAGGAAATAAAAGAGAATACTAAATTTTCCCAGGGGAAATTTTTTAAGATTTTCAAGAAGACCTATTATTTTTTCCATAACCACTATTAAAGCCTCGGTGGTAAGATAATTGGAGAAAAAGGAAAAACTTTGATAAATTAAAGAATCTTCATTGAGAAAATTTCTTCCAAAAGAGATTATGATGCCCAAAAGGGGAATAAGGGTAAGAAGAGTATTATAAGTTAACCCTTGAGCATAAAGGAGGATTTCATCTCTTGAGATCTTTTGGTAAAATATTTTTAAAGGTTTTAAAAACATAAAGCCATTTTAACAAAATTTTCCCACTTGAATAGCCCTTTTTAAGGCTTTAGATAGTGATATAATGAACCCTAAAATTTTAAGGTAGGTTGAAAAAGTTTAAAATAGTTTTAAATTAAAATTAATTCCTATCTAAAGGAGGTAGGCTTTGAATTCCCAAATTATCTTTTTTGATACCACTTTAAGAGATGGAGAACAAACTCCAGGAGTGTCTTTAAATATTAAACAAAAGATTGAGATAGGTAGAGCTCTGGTTGAATTAGGGATTGATGTCATTGAGGCAGGTTTTCCTATTACCTCTCCTGGAGATTTTGAGGCGGTAAAGACCATAGCCAAAGAGGTAAAAGGAGTAACCATTGCAGCCCTTGCCAGAGCCAATCGAAAAGATATTGAAGTGGCCTGGGAAGCCATAAAACCAGCTGAAAGACCAAGAATTCATACTTTTATTGCTACCTCAAATATTCATTTGAAATATAAGCTCAAGAAAACCAAAGAAGAAGTTCTTCAGCTGGCTAGAGAGGCTGTTTCTTTTGCCAAATCTTTATGTCCTGATGTAGAATTTTCTGCAGAGGATGCCACAAGAAGCGACAGAGAATATCTTGCCCAGGTAGTCCTTGAAGTTATCAAAGCAGGAGCCACCACCATTAATATTCCAGACACTGTTGGATATACGGTCCCTCAGGAGTATTACGACCTAATAAAATATCTCATAGAGACTCTTAAAGAAGCTGGCTACGAAGAGGCTCTTAAGAAAGGAGAAATCAGGCTTTCTGTGCATTGTCATAATGATTTAGGGTTAGCCGTGGCCAATTCTATCTCTGCTATCCTTGCAGGGGCTACTCAAGTTGAGGGAACTATCAACGGAATAGGAGAAAGAGCAGGTAATGCTGCCTTAGAGGAAATAATTATGACTCTTAAGACTAGGGCAGATTTTTTTAAAGAAAGGCTGGGGTATGAACCGCAAGTTAGAATAAATACTAGAAAGATTGTTCCAGTAAGTCAGCTCGTCTCCAAACATACTGGGATATATGTTCAGCCTAATAAGGCCATTGTAGGAGCTAATGCCTTTGCCCACGAATCAGGAATTCATCAGCACGGAGTCCTCTGTGAGAGAACTACTTATGAAATCATTGATCCTAAGGAGATTGGTTGGACTGGTTCAGCTATAATTCTTGGCAAACATTCTGGAAGACATGCTATTGCCTTTAAATTGGAAAGCCTTGGATGGAAACTTTCAAAGGACCTCCTTGATCAGGTTTTTGAGAGATATAGATTGGAAGTTAAAGATATCTTAAGAAAAGTTGATGATGCCTATCTTGAGGGTATTGTTCTTGATCTGCTCCTTGAGCAGGAATATCGATATAAATTAATTTCTTCACAGGTTATAAGTGTTCTTAGTGGGTCGTTAAAACCTATTGCTCAGGTTGAAATTGAAGATAAACAACTTGGAAAAAGGGTATCAGTTGGGCTTGGTGTAGGTCCAATTGATGCAGCTTACAAGGCTGTGGCAGAGGCCCTTGGATATACCTTTGGAAAGGAAGAAGGGAAAAAGGCCTTAAAGCTTATAGATTTCCATATTGATGCCCTCTCAGGAGGAACCTCGGCAGAGGGCATCTGTGGTGTAATCTTGGAAGATGAGAGGGGCATAAGATCAGCAGGGCTTGGAAAGGACGGAGATATTGTAATTGCTAGTCTCAAAGCCCTTATTAAGGCTTTAAATAGGCTTGAAGCCTATGTGGAAAAAGGGGAGGCCTTGAAAAAAGAATTAGCGCTACAAAGCTAAGAGTTATTTGCCTTTAGTTTTTCTATTAAATAAATTTTTTGCTCAGCAAGAGTTCCCCACTCAGATTCAGGAGAAATAGAGAGGATAGATTCCCATATTTCTTTGGCAAGATCAAGCCGGCCCTGTCTAAAAAAGACTTCACCGAGATAATACCTAGCTTCAAGATTGGAGCGATCGGCCTTTAAAACCCTTTTGAGATAAAATTCTGAAGAGCTAAGATCTCCCTCATTCAAGTAGATAAGGGCCATGTAGATTAGGGCTTTGCTAAATCTTGCCCTTTCATTCAGAGCCTTTTGAAGATACATAAGGGCCTTTTCTTTATCGCCCAATTGATAATAAGCCCATCCCATATTAGTAAGGGTAATATAAGAATTTAAATAAAGAGGATTACTAAGGGCCTTCTCAAAATAGGAAAGGGCTTCGCGATATTTTCCCTGCATCATCCTTAGGGAGCCTAAATTGGTATAAGCCTCAGAAAAGTTAGGATCAAGCTTTAAAGCCTCATAAAAAGCTTCCTCAGCCTTAACAAATTCTTTTCTTGCCATATAGACAAGACCTAAAAGATTAAAGGTTTCGGCGTCACATTTGTCAGTATCCTTGGCTAACTCAAGTTCCTTTAAAGCTTCAGCGTAACGCCCTTCTTGAAAGTAAATTTTGGCAATCTCTTTATGGGAGCTAACTTTCTGTTGGTAATATTGAGGTTGAGCCTTGCAGGACATTAGGAGAAAAATTCCAAAAAGGATAAAGAAGATCTTCATAAATTTATCCCTCCAAAAATTTGACAAAGACTTTTCTTGTTCTTGGACCGTCATACTCAGCAAAAAAAACTCTCTGCCAGGTTCCAAGGACAAGTTTCCCTTTTTCCACAAGAAGAACTAAAGTAGGACCTGTTAGGCTTGATTTGATATGTCCTGGAGAATTTCCCTCAAGATGTCGATAGGGATATTTATCAGGAGCAAGGTGTGAAAATATGGCAAGTATATCTTCCTTCACTGAAGGATCGGCTCCTTCATTGACAATAAGACCTGCTGTGGTGTGAGGATTAAAGAGAATGCAAATACCATCCTTATTGGGAAGAACCTTTTCAATTTCAGAAGTAATATCAATAAGCTCCGTCTTTCTTGTGCTTCTAATGGTAATGACCTCCATGAAATTATTATTTTTATAAAATTTTTCCGCAAAGTCAAGAGGGAATTTAAATTTTTCTCTCCTTTCCTTCCCAAATTGCAAATTCAAAAAAAGGGGCTAAAATTTAAAAAACTTAAAGATGAGGGAAAAATGGAGACTCTACTTATAGTTTTTCAAATAATTCTTGCCCTTTTGATTGTCCTTATTGTACTTGTTAATGTTACTAAGGGTTCAGAATATGGAGCTGTATTTAGAGGAGCTGAAGCTATTTTTGGTGGGGCAGGGCCTACAAGTTTTTTAAACAAGGTAACTATGGTCCTTGTTATTCTTTTCTTTCTAAATTCCATTTTTCTCTCCAAGATAATTACCAATAAACACAAAATTGCCCTACCAGAAAATCTTCCCAAAGCTACTAATTCAAAAACTGCTCCTCAGACCTTACCTCTTCCCTTACCTCCTAAGGAGATTCCTTCACCTCCACCCATAAGTAAGTAAATGCAAAACCTTGTTATTTTTGGTTCAACGGGGTCCATAGGAAGATCAGCTATAGAGGTTGTCTCTCAGTTTCCTGAGAAATTTAGAATAATTGGGCTTTCAGCCAAAAAAAATGTCACACTTTTAAAGGAACAAGCAGAGGCCTTCAAGGTTCCTTATCTTATTTTAGAGGACAAAGAGCAAGCAGAAAAGCTTAAGCAATCTCTTTCCTACGAGGCTTATGTACTTTCCGGTGATGAAGGATTAAAGTGGCTTTCTGAACTTGAGGAGGCTGATCTCTTTTTAGTTGGCATCTCAGGCTTAAAGGCCCTCATCCCCACTTACTATGCCTTAAAAAAGGGAAAAAGGGTAGCTCTGGCTAATAAAGAGTGTATCATTGCCGCAGGCTCTCTTTTAAAAGAAATTGCAAAAGCCTTTAAGGGAGAAATTATCCCTGTCGATAGTGAACATTCGGCCCTTTTTCAGCTTCTTAAGTGTGAAAAAAAATCATATATTAAGAAGTTAATCATAACAGCCTCTGGTGGCCCTTTTTTTAAATGGGATCTAAAAGATTTTGATAAGGTCACTCCTGAGCTTGCCTTAAAGCATCCCACTTGGCAAATGGGGGCTAAAATTACCATAGACTCTGCTACCCTTATGAACAAGGGCTTTGAGGTTCTTGAGGCAGTTGAACTTTTTGACTTTCCTCCCCAGAGGATAGAAGTTCTTGTTCATCCGCAAAGTATAGTTCACAGCCTTATCGAAATGGTTGATGGATCCCTTTTTGCTCATCTAAGTAGACCTGATATGAAGATTGCCATAGCTTATGCCTTAAGTTATCCTGAAAGATGGCCCTTACCCTATAGCCCACTTAACCTAAAGGAAGTACGTGAGCTCACCTTTTATGAGGTTGATTTTGAAAAATTCCCCTGTCTTCGTCTGGCTTACGAAGTAGCTTCTCAAGGTTCTCCCTATCCCCTTATTCTTGAAGCTGCAGATGAGGTAGTAGTTGAAGCCTTTTTAAAAAAAAGAATTTCCTTTAGAGAAATTCCCTATTTTCTTGAAAAAATTTTAAATGAGTTTAGATTTACCTTTAAGCCAAAAGAAAGGCTGGAAGATTATCTTTATCTTTATCAGCAAGTTATAAGCTTTTCTGAGGAGATTATAGAGAGGGAAAAGAGATGATAATTACTTTACTTGCAACCTTAGTAGTTATTGGAGTCCTTGTTTTTATTCATGAATTGGGGCATTTTCTAGCAGCCAAAAAGATGGGGGTAAAGGTTGAAATCTTTTCCTTTGGATTTGGTCCAAAGCTTTTTGGTTTAACGATAGGAGAGACAGAGTACAGAATTTCTCTTATTCCATTGGGAGGATATGTGAAACTCTATGGAGAACATCCTGAAAGCCTCCCAAGTGTTGCGGAAACAAATAAAGCCTTTGCCTTTAAATCTCCCTTTCAAAAGACCCTAATTGTAGTTGCTGGCCCCCTTGCTAATTTTTTCTTTGCCTTTCTAGCCTTTTTCTTAATTTTTTCTCTCTTAGGAAAAACCTATACTCCACCCATTGTAGGAGAAGTCCTTAAAGATAGTCCGGCAGAAAAGGCAGGTCTTATTAAAGGTGATAAAATCCTTGAAATCAATGGAAAAGAGATTAAATCCTTTGAGGATCTTCTTCTTGAGATGAGAAAGGAAGAAAAGCTTCAGGAAATTGAACTAAAGGTAAAGCGTGGAGAAAAAATTCTTTCCTTTAAAATAACTCCTATGTATATGGATGGTACCAATATTTTTGGTAAAAAAACTCAAATTCCTTTCATAGGTATTAGAGCCACCTCAGAGCTTGTACATGAAAAGGTTGGCCCATTAACAGCTATTTATCTTTCAGCCAAAAAAGTTTATGATTTTATAACCTTGACCTTTCTTGCAATTTATAAACTTCTTACTGGAGAACTACCCTTTTCAACTCTTGGAGGCCCTATTACCATTGGGAAATTTGCTGGAGATTCAGCAAGACTTGGAATCTTTGCTTTTATATCGTTTATGGCACTTCTTTCCATAAATCTTGGGGTGTTAAATCTTCTGCCACTTCCTATGCTTGATGGAGGACATATTGTCATCTTCATCATTGAAGCCTTAAGAAGAAAACCCCTTTCTCTCAAAACTCAGGAACTAATCTTTAAAATTGGTTTAATAATCATCATTGGCCTTTCTATAGCAGTTTTTTATAATGATCTTGTTCGTCTTCTTACGGGATGGAAGCTTCATTAGAGTCCCCCCTTATTTTCTCTATTTCTACCTCGGGAAAAACAGGAGGTCTTGCCCTTTATAAAGAGGGGCTTCTCTGGGAAATAAATTTTCGTGCAAAGGAATCCTATTCTCAAGGAATCTTTAAAGGACTCACTTTTTTAAAAGAGAATTTTAAAGAATTTCTTTCAGAGCTTGATTATATCGCAGTTGATATAGGGCCAGGGAGTTTTACTGGGCTTAGAATTGGTCTTTCCGTGGTAAAGGCCTTGGATCTTATTCGAAACCCCTCCTTTCTACCTATTTCAAGCCTTGAAATCCTTGCCTGGAATTATCCAGGCTCTCCTTATCCAATTCTCTCTATAGTGGATGCCTATTCCAAGGAGCTTTTCATTGCTCTTTATCAATGGAAGGGTGATCATTTTGAGTCTTTACTTTCTCCAAGTCTTATTCCTTTTAAAGAACTAAAGGAAATCGTCTCAGGCCCAACTCTTTTTGTGAGTGAAACCCTTGAAAAATGGGAAGAAGAATTTCTAAAGCTCTTTGGTGAGAATTTTATAAAACCTGCGATTCCTCCCCTTTTAAGAGCAGGCTTGCTCTCCTATGTGGCCTCGCTAAAATTGAAAAAAGGGGTAATAAAGCCTATAAAAGGAGAAGAACTATTGCCTCTTTATCTTAAGCCCTCAGAAGCCGAGAGAAAAAATGCTCACCTATCTAATTAAACGTTTTTTAATTCTTCTGGTTACTCTCTGGGGAGTAACAGTAATCAGTTTCGGGATTCTACATCTTGCCCCAGGAGGTCCTTTAACTCCTCTTACAGAGTTTAACCCCAAAATTACGCCAGAATATCGAGAAAAGTTAATCAAAATGTATGGTCTTGATAAGCCCTTACACCTCCAGTATCTTAACTGGCTAAAAGGTATCATAAAACTTGATTTTGGAAGGTCCTTTAGTCTAGATCAGAGGCCTGTATGGGATAAAATAAAAGAGCGGCTCCCTGTAACACTTTTGATAAATACTTTGGCTTTAATACTTATCCTACTTATAAGTATTCCCCTGGGAGTGCTTTCAGCGGTTAAATCAGGGACCCGTTTTGATCAGATTTTCACCTTTCTAACCTTTTTTGGTTATGCTATGCCCAGTTTTTGGCTGGCTCTTCTTCTTATGTTAATTTTCGGAGTTAAACTTCAATGGCTTCCCATTTCTGGGCTTCACTCTATCGTAGGTTATGAAAAAATGAGCCTTTTTGAAAAAATCCTTGACTGGACAAAGCACCTCCTTTGCCCCCTTTTTGTGGCAACCTTTGGAGGAATAGCAGGTTTTTCAAGATATCTTCGAAATTCTATGCTTGAAGTCCTAAAGGCAGATTATATCACCTATGCCAGAGCCAAAGGCCTTCCTGAAAGGGTTATTCTCTACAAACATGCCATGAGAAATGCCCTACTTCCTATGATTACTCTACTTGGGCTTTCTCTTCCTGGGTTAATAGGAGGTTCAGTTATCTTTGAGACCATTTTTGGAATTCCAGGGCTTGGTCAGCTTATGTGGCAAGCTGTTATGAGTAGGGACTATCCTGTTATTATGGCCAATCTTTTGCTGGTCTCTTTTTTAACCCTTCTTGGTAACTTTCTAGCAGATATTGGATATGCCCTGGCTGATCCAAGAATAAGACTTAGTGAAAAGAAATAATTTATGCTCAAAGAAATTTGCCAAGGAAAGAGCGGATGTTTTGCTCTTTTGATAGTTCTTACTCTTATTGGAACTGCCCTTTTTGGGCCTTATATCTCCCCTTACGATCCCTTGGAAATAAGAGTGGACGAAATCCTTCAACCTCCCAGTCTCAAACACCCTCTTGGAACTGATCTTCTTGGAAGAGATGTTTTGAGTAGAATGATTTATGGAGCCCGTATCTCCCTTGAAGTAAGCCTTGTTGCCGTAGGGCTATCCTTGTTAATTGGAGTATTCTTAGGGGCTATAGCAGGGTATTTTGGAGGAATTATTGATCAAATTATTTCCAGATTTATTGATATTATGCTTTGCTTTCCCACTATCTTTCTCATCTTAGCTGTTATTGCCTATCTTGAGCCATCAATTCTCAATATAATGATAATTATTGGGCTTACTTCTTGGATGGGAATTGCAAGACTTGTAAGAGCTGAAATTCTATCTTTAAAGGAGAGGGAATTTGTTCTTGCTGCTAAAATATATGGAGCTTCTTCTATGAGAATTATTTTTAGACATCTTCTTCCTAATGCCTTACCACCAGTCCTTGTCTCTGCCTCTCTTGGGATGGGAAATGCTATTCTTATTGAATCAGCCCTTTCTTTTTTAGGAATAGGAGTTCAGCCCCCTATTCCCTCCTGGGGGAATATGCTTATTGAAGGAAAGGAAACCCTTGAAGTTGCCTGGTGGCTATCTTTTTTTCCTGGGCTTGCTATTTTATTGACCGTACTTGCCTTTATTCTACTTGGTGAGAGGATTCAAGAAATTGTGAATCCAAAGAGGAAGTAAGAGTGCCGAGGGCGGGACTCGAACCCGCACGGGCCAAAACCCACTAGCCCCTCAAGCCAGCGCGTCTACCAATTCCGCCACCTCGGCAAAATCAATATAAATATAACCTCAACTTTTCCTTTGTCAAGAGGCTGTATGCATCCATACCTCCTGAGACTAGATAGATTTTTAAATATCCCCTTTCCTTCAAATACTTTAATTATCCCTAACTTTTTATCCTATCCTCTCTACCTCTTTTTTGGAAACCCTTGGTTTAAATTGGGAAGAAAAATAAACTCAATTTCATATTGGTTATGATATTTCATAACCTTAAAACTTAGAGTTTATTCTTATCTTCTAAGAGGATCGTTATTAAAAGAGAGTCTTTGAGCTGTTTTTGATTCTTCAAGTAGATAAGCCCTTGCAAAAAGGTCATATGTTTATGGCAGAATTTAAGTTTAAGTAACTTATGGCGAAGAGAGTTCTAAGAAGGCAATTCAATACCTTGAAAGATGCAAAACAATTATTATCATTGTTATAAACAAATATAAAATTTGAAGGGGGTGGACATTATGCCAATTTATGAATTTAGGTGTGAGGATTGTGGAAAGATTTTTGAAATCCTATGTTTCACCAAGGAAGATGAAAAGGAGGTTAGATGTCCTTATTGTAATTCCAAAAGAGTTACAAAGGAATATTCAACTTTTGCAACTTCTTGGGGTAGAGGCTTTGGATTTGGGAGTGGGTCCTGTGGTGGAAGCGGTTTTGGCTTTGGTTGAGCCTAATTAAGAAAAAGGGGGGTAGGTTCCCCCTTAGTCCTTCAATTTGCTTAATCTTTCAAAGAGTTCTTCTATTTTTCTATGATCCTTTTTTCCTGGGTATTCTTCTACTCCTGAGGAGAGATCAATTCCATAGGGTTTGACAATTTCTATAGCCTCTAAAATATTCTCTGGTTTAAGGCCTCCTGCAAGAAAAATTTTAAAACCTTTTTTTACAGCTTCTCTTGCAAGCTCCCAGTTAAAGGCCTTTCCAGTTCCCCCAAAAACTCCCTCAAGATAAGTGTCAAGAAGAAGAGCCTTTGCCTCTTTCCAGGCCTCAAGTTCTTGAAAATTTATTTTATCCCTTACTCTGAAAGCTTTAATTATCCTTTCAAAACCTATTCTTTTGCCAAAATCGGGTGTTTCATTCCCATGAAGTTGTATTAAATCCACCCCTAAGTCAAGAACCTTTTTAACCTCTTCAAAGGTAGGATTTACCAATACAGCAACCTTCAAAGCCTTCTTAACAAACCCAAGTAATTCCCCTAGGCGATCTCCAACAAATCTTGGGGAAGGTGGATACATAATAAAACCAAGATAGTTTACAGAAAATTTTTCAAGGAATTCAATATCCTCTTTATTGGTTATTCCGCAGATTTTTACTTTGACCAAGATTTTTAGAATTTTCTATCAAAATAAATATTTTTTCCTTTCACACTTAAAGGTATTCCAAGAATGATTTGGCCAGGCATAAGTCCCAGTTTTTTAACAGCAACTCCTATAGTATACATAACTCTATTATCGATGCAGAGATCCTTAGCTTTGGAAACAGCTGAACCAATAGCTATACCAAGATCAACAAGCCTCATAGCACAAAGAGGTCCTTCGTAATCGGCTCCTCTTCTTTCTTCTTTAAGAATGGTATCACAGGTAAAACCACATCCCCCACAGTTAACTCCCACCGGCTTTTTAAAATCAAGAGAAATAAGAATTAAAGCCTCAGATTGGCGCAAATTCTCAGCATCTCTCTTGAAAAACTTAAAAGCCTCTCCTCTTTCTGCTATTTTTTCCATTTCAGTGGCTATTTTCTCCATTTCTTCTTTCTCAGTAACCAAGGCTAATATAAGTTCATCTTGACCCCTTGCTTTAGGTGCCGTTCTAGCAGCTACCAGCAACTCGAGAGCAAGTTTTTCAATAGCTTCCTTTTCAGGATTTAGCTTCATATTCTTCCTCCTAAAGCTATTTCTAAGCAAAACCGTATTTTTCAAGAAAATCAAGGGTAATTTTTTCTTGAGGTTTTTCTTCTACCTTGGAAAGATAGGGTTTAATCCACTGATATACCATTTTGGCAATCATATCTATCTCAAGATTAACAAAGTCTCCTTGTTTTTTTAAAGAAAGTGTTGTCATTTTAAAGGTATGAGGAATAATCATCAAACGGATAAGATTTTTCTCAACCTCATTGATCGTAAGACTTATCCCATCAACAGCAATGGAGCCCTTAGGAACGAGATAATGAGAGAGTTCTTGAGGCACTTCAATCTCAAAGAGGTGATAACCTTCAAGGGGTAAAATTTTCACTATTTTTCCTGTTCCATCCACATGACCAGAGACAAGATGTCCTCCCAGAGGATCTCCAAGCTTTAAGGCCCTCTCCAAATTCACCAAATCACCTGGCTTCTTATATTTTAAAGTAGTCCTCGCAATAGTCTCTGGAGAGACCTCTGCAGCAAAGATTTTTTGCTTAACAGCGATGGCTGTAAGGCAAATGCCATCCACAGCAATACTATCTCCTACCTTAGTATCCTCCAAGGAAAATTCAGCCTCAATTTCAAGTAAAAAACCTGCTCCCTTAGGGAGAATTTTTTTGATTATTCCCTTTCCTTCAACAAGCCCAGTAAACATATTTGGACTTTCATTCTAAAGATTATATTTTTTTTAAAAAGTTACCTCAAAAGAAGAGAATGACAAGCCTCTTTAGTGAATAATAGGGGGCAAAGCCCCCGGAATACTTACACCATTACACTTTTAGAAATTCTTGAGCTTTTTCCGTAAGAAAATATTTTCCCTCTTTTTCCTCTAAGAAACCTGCCTCATAGAGCTCTCTCAGAGAACTACGGACTTGAAAAAGAGGTCTTCCCGTAAGAGAGGCTACCTCTTCAGGGGTTAAACCTTTTTTTTCATGGATTAGTTGGAGTAACTTCATAGCCCTCTCTGAGGGTTTTCCATCTGGAGAGACACAACCTTGTTTCATAAAAAACTCCTAAGAAAGTTTTTTCTTGCAAAGATACCAATCTATGCATTCATAATTAGCCTTAAATCTCTCCATGGCTTCTTCATAAGTAGTAGGAGGAGGAACAATCACTTTAGTATTTTCTTCAGAGAATTCCCAAGTTTGTGGAGTTGGAACCCAATCAGCAGGGGTGGCCACACTGTATTTATCTGCTGTCTGTAGAGCATCTACAAGTCTTAAAATTTCCCTAATATTTCTACCTGCAGAAAGGGGATAATAAATAATTGCTCTAATCCTGGCATTGGGATCAATAACAAATACTGCTCTCACTGTGAAAGTTGAACTCTCTCCTGGATGGAGCATGCCAAAAAGAGAGGCTACCTTACCATCACTATCAGCTATAATAGGAAAGGGTATTTCAATCCCTGTCTTTTCTTTAAGATTCATCGCCCAGGCAATATGTGAAAATACACTATCCACACTCAAACCTACTAATTGAACATTTCTCTTTTGAAACTCCTGATTTAGCTTTGCAAAACCAAGAAATTCGGTAGAACAAACGGGAGTAAAATCAGCAGGATGAGAAAATAAAACTACCCACTGGCCTTTAAAATCATCGGGAAATTTGATAGGCCCCATCGTAGTCATTGCCTGAAAAGATGGAGCAGGATCTCCAATTCTTGGCATAGAAACTACTTTGACCTCCTCCATAACCCACCTCCTTTTTAATTTTTTTTAATTAAAAATAATTTTAATTTCAATTTGAATTTTTGTCAAGAGAGGTATTGGTCTCTACTTTTAAAAAGATAAACGAATTATTTAAATTATCTTCCTTTTGTCTTTTTTTCTTCCTGACCCAGTCTAAGTTGGGTAAACTCTTTAGCCTCAGTTCTCTCTTGGTTCACAAGATTCTATGACCTTAAATTTACCATTGGCATGAAGGTATTTAATTTCACTTTGAGAGCTATAACAGGTTTGAACATCTGCTCTTTCTGCAGGAGCTAGTTGAGCCTTTTTAGCCTCTACATGAGAGTTAAAACCACTTACTATTAAAGCTCCCCCTAAAAGGGCAAAAGGTAATCCCATACCCCACATACGTTTTAATTTTTTTATACCTATTCCTACCTCCTCGTAAAAATTTTTTAGAATTATTATAAAAGATTTCTTTGGAAATTTTTGGTTAATTTTTGGTTAATTATTGAATAAAATTCTTAAAAAAATCTTAAATTTTAAAAATCTTCTATTATACCTTCCATCCATTGAGACCCTTGCCATGAATAATTAAGGCTAAAGGCTTCAGCCTCTATGGTTACTCCCAGTGCCCGCATAGCATTCATGGTGCTTATGGGGTCTTCTGTCATGAGGGGATTCCTTATAATACTCTTTCCATCTGCAAGGGAGGAAAAACATGATAGCCCTGTAGGTGATGGACTTATCAGAAGGAGGTGTAAGCTCACCTTTTAATGATTTTGCCTTCTGTATCTTTATGCCTTTCACTTAAAAATACCTCCATTCACTACTATCCCTTTTTTTGAAATGTGATTCAAAAGCTCTTTTATAGGAGATTTTCTTATGCCATCATCAGGTATATGTTCTATAGCCTCTTTGTTGCCTACAACAATGAGATGTTTTCTTGCCCTTGAAACTGCTACATTCATCAGTCTTTTATCTGATAGAAGAATACTATTTTGAAATTCTTTCGCATTCCCGCAAACACAACTTAAAATAATGATATCTTTTTCCTCTCCTTGAAATGTATGGATTGTGCCAACAGCTAAATCCTTAAAATCTTTCATTCTTTCTTTTAATTTGTCAATCTGCAATCTGAAAGGTGCTATAACCCCCACTTGCTCTAACTTTATTTCGTTACTAAGCTCCGAAATCAAATCAACAATTACTTTGATTTCTTCTTCGTTGTATTTGCTTTTGTTACCTCTTGATCTTCCCTTAACATCAATAAAAGCTAAGTGTTGTTCAAATAAATGGGATATTCTGGAATTTTTAATTTCCAGCTTCTCTGCCTCTGTTTTTATTTCTAAACCATATTTTATTAGATTGTTACAAAACTCAATTATTGGTCTGGCACATCTGAAATGTTCTTTTAATCTCACATGTGAGCTTTTATTGGTTATTATTGCTTCTATAACATCATATACGCTTTTATCACAGGACAAATATGGCTTGATATTCTGAGGAAGAGAAATATAGTCTTTCTTTGTCACAACAGGACCAAGTTGATTGTTATCTCCAATAGCTACAAATTGTTTTCCTCTTATAAATAGTGAGAATGTATAACAAAAGAGGGTCTGAGCTGCTTCATCTACAATGACATAATCAATTAGGTCTACTGCTGGTTTACAAATTGCAGAAGAACTAAGAGCTGTAGTAATGAGGACAGGAGCGTATTTGAAAAGGTAGTCTTCCAATCCCCAAAGCTGCCCCTCATTTATTTTTATTTTATTAGAATCTATTTTGCTAATCCAATCTTTGTCATTTGCCAATTGCCAGTAATTTAATTCTCTTTTTCTTAGGTAGTAAAATTTTCGGGCAAGTTCAAAAAGCTTATCTATATCCTCCTCATTTTCATTAATAAGAATTTTTACTTTTTCAGTAAGGTTTTTAAATTCTTTTTTAATCAAATTTAATTCACATAATTTATTCAGTATATCTAAGGTATCCTTTTCCCTATTGTAGATTTCTTTACAGGAGAGATTTTTTCTATCTCTAAATGATGGTAAACAGAGACCCTTTTCATCACAGAATTTTGCCAGATCCTCTTTGTATTTTTTGCCTATTAATAAGTTAATTGGAAATAAATTTAAATACCATTTATTGAGTCTTTCAATTAAATATTTCAATGTTTTGAGTTGTTCTCTATCAAAATCTTCCATTAATTGGAAATCTTTAAAATATTCTTTGTATTCATCATAAGAAATTTGTTTAATTTGATAATATTTATCTATAAAGTCTCTCAAAATGTTTACTTCCTTTGTGAGTGAGTTAATGTTTTCTTCAATTTTCTCATCCGGGATTTGTTTTACTTCATCAATAAATTCACTTAACTCCTTAGCAAACTCTTTTATATAACTCTCACTACCAAGTCTTGCATATCCACGAAGAATTTTGCCTGTTTTAAGATGACTTTTGTTTTTTTCATCAAACTCTTTTAATTTTTGATATACATTATCCACAGCCTTATTATTTGTACTTGTTATTACTACTTTTTTATTAGCCAACATCATCTCAGCAGCAAAAGTAGCGATCAACTGAGTTTTCCCTGTACCAGGTGGCCCCTCAATAAGAGATAGGAGATTGTTTATTATAGTGTTATATGCCTCTTGCTGGGAGCAAGTTAATTCATTCTCTAAAAAAGCATATCTGTATTGATTATTCCTATTGAATATTTTAGTTTTATAATCCCATAATTGGGAAATCTTCTCTTCTATCTGCCTATCGCTTTCTATTTTGTCTTTTATTCTCTCCAAATCTGAACAAAGTTTTATTGTATAATGCGTGGCTGGATAAATATAAATAAAGCCCAATTGCTCTTCACTCAGGTCAACAGGATTCTCATTAGAGATTATTTTATCTTTATAAGTTGGTTCATAATCCTTGTTTTTTAAAATTAAGCGATCTTTGAGTTTTTTGAAGTTATTCAATAAAGTGAAGCCTACTACACAGAGGGATAGCGGTTCAGGAAGGGGTAATAAATGAATATGACTTAATCCTGCAAAGATTTCTAAAAAGGTTAAATAAAATTCAAAATCTTTAGTGTGATCTTCTCTCTGGGTTAGAATTTCTAATTCTTGAATTTTTTTATTTTGGGGGTCTATTTCTTTTAGTTTCTCAATGAATTCTTTGTTAATTTCTTTTGGACAAATAACCAGTTTTCCATCTTTTATCTCGAGATCATATTTTGATAAAGCACAATAAGCACTCTTTTCTTTATCTTTAAAAACAGGAAAGGCAAAGGCTAATTTGAAGCTTTCCTCTATTTCTAATTGAGTTTTTTCAATAAGTTCTTTAATTCTCGCAACTACTTCTTCATCTTTTATTATTTGAAATAAATCAAAATTGCGATAACCCTTTTGTTTGATAGCCTTTAAAATCTCAGCAATATGATCCTCACTCAAAAAAACTAAGTTTTCAGGGTCATCGGGTATAATAAATTTGGTTTTCTCAGGAGATAAAAAAGCTATGTAATAGTCAATTAAACTTTCTGCCAGTTCTTGATTATTCATAATTTAATTTAAATCACGAAGGGATGATAGATTTCTACGCCATATACTCTATTCACTGAATAGTTATTATCACATGTCCATTTCTTAACCTGCCCCATTCTTTGCAATTTTCATATATGCCTTCATAGGTCGTTCCACCTTTAGTTCTCTTTATGGTTATCTTTTTTCTACCGCCATCAACACACTTCTGCCATTTACCATTATTCTTTGCTCTTTCAGGTGGACTGCCAAGATCATTAACCATTTCCTGAATCTTGACATAGGTATCATCCTCTGCAAAGGCTATGTTTGTTAAAGAGATAAGTAAAGAAGTGCTTAGCAAGCAATAAATTATTGTTCTTAACATATCCTTCCTCCTTATTTCTGTATTGATTTTTTCTCTTCTTCAAGAAAAACTCCTGCTGAGGCAATATAACCCCATAGCCAACTCCCATAACGAGAAAAGTATATCTTCTTGTTTTTTAACTCTAAGGTATCAGCTATTCTTTTCATAAGAACAGCACCTGCAAGAAGATTCTCCTGACTAAAAGTATCTTTTACAGCTTGTATCTGGCTTGTTGCCCACTTTCTTTTATCTTCGTCCTTTATCTTTGAAAGATCGGGATTTAAAAGCTTATCTGGCGCACTTTTTATCTCCCTGTAAAATCTCTCTATATCTGCCTGAGTAAGCTTTACAAAGGCATCCTGTTTTTCAGGATAAAGCAAGGTTACCATCGCCCATACTATACCTCCAACCATAAAAACTGGATTTCTATTCCTAAGGGCTGGTTTCCTTAGAGTTTCTCTCTGTAAAGCCTGTGCTACCTCTGTCTGACTCAGTTTTTCTGCTACAAGGGAAAACTCTTTCTGACTCCCTGCCTTTTTCTGTATCAGGTCTGTAAAAGAGACAGTGCCATAGGGTATCTCTACGGATACGGTTCTCCTATTTCCATCTGTGCCTTCAAGATAGCCCATCTTCGTATTGCCACTGCCTATGTCTATCACAAGGGCCTTTGACCAATATTTATCAGGAACAGCTCCAACGATGTTGTAAAAAACCTCCTCTTCCTTGGTGATAAAAACAAGGTCCTTGCCTGTTAGTTCCTTTATCCTCTTTGATAACTCATCCCTGTTTTTTACATTTACAAGAGCACTGCTTCCTACAATGAATATA
>PNIE01000057.1 GCA_002877875.1 Caldimicrobium thiodismutans | reverse complement strand
CTATCTTCAATGGTCTTGCTATTTCTCTTATTTTTGGAACGATAGGCTCAACTATCCTTTCCACCTTTCTTATACCTTTATTATATTTTGGTCATAAGTTAAAGATAGGTTATACACTCCCTGATGCAGAAAAGATCAAAAGGGATCTCTTTGATTAGGTTTTATTAGAGGAACTGCCTAAGTTTAAAAGAGATTGTTCTATTTTTATATCACTGGTAAAAAGTGTAGAATAAACACGATTTATTTCAAAAATAAGTTCTTTTTCAACATCTTTTAACCATGAAGTGATGATATCTTTGGATTGATCAAGAAATTTATCAATATATAAACCCATTGCCTTTTCGCCTTTCTTGATTATTGTTTTCCCCTTTTTAAAGCTTTTTACTGTTGTAATACCACATAGCATCCTCATGTATTTGTCCTCGTAATGGCAGAAAAAAGGATTATTTTTAAAAGCATTTTCTATTTCTTTTCTTTGATCCAAACTTTTATTATAGTTAACAGATTTTCCTGGTCAACAATTTTAAAGAAGCCGGGGCATTCCCCGGCTGCCAGAGTTAATTTGGATTTTAGAAGCCTTTGCCGAGGGTCTCGAGAGTACCAAAAGGATCTTTAATTTCCTGTTCTGGCTTGAAGTTTAGTTTCTTCTCACCTCTGTTGTTTAGGTATTTGGTGAGTTCCAAGTCTATATTTACTGGTACAGGAACTTGAGCTTTACTCAGAGCTTCCCTTAAAACTATTTCTGATTTTTTAGCGTAACTCATAGCGTCTCCAAGTATTCTCATGGCCTCGGTTGGATTGTGGAAACCTATGGAATTTTCGGCGCCTATAAATACTACTCTGTAGAAGGCCTCTTCGTATAGGTCTTTAGCTTCATTATAGAGCTTTTCATCTATGAGCTTTCCATTCTCTTTAGCCTTATTGGCTATTTCAAAGAGCTTTGCTACCCTTGCTGTGGCGTAACCAGCTCTCAGAAGGAGTGTCATAGTTCTATCCTGGATTTCGAAAACTAGCTTCTTCAGTTGTTCTGGGTCTTGGGCATGACACTGTCTACAGGCGATCATGTCATTCTTAAGTGGACTCATGATATTATGGTCACTTACCTTATGAGCTCCAACTCTTACGAAGGGCATATGACAATCTGCACAGGCAACTCCTGCGCTCCAGTGAGGGCTACTCTTATGGGCGTATAATTCAAATTCAGGGTGCCTTATGTAGGCGAGCTTGAATCCTGTAACTTCCTGTTTCCACTCTCTGTAGGAGGGATCACTCTTTAAAACTTTTATTATGTTTTCTATAGTGATTTCTCCAAGTTTGCTACCTTGCCAGGGGAAGAATAAGCCTACAGATTTCATGTCCTTATCTTTTGGGATGACATAGGTGACATGACACTGGGCACATACAAGGCTTCTCATCAACTGGTGGTTTGGTTCTTTAACTCCTATTGCTTCAAGTGCTTTTCCAAGAGTGAAGCTTCTTGAAATTCTAAGGCTCATATCTTTCGGGTCATGACAGTCTATACAAGCTACCCCCAACTTTCTATGTTTTTCGGGTATCTTTGACCATACTTCTTTATAGGGTAGGCTGTAGTAGTCTTTACCCATGCTCTTTTCGAGATAGGGAGCATATGGGCTTTTACAAGTTAAGCAAACTCCTCCAGCTTTTAATCTTGCTGGGTCAATTTCTAGTTGGTCTATAACCATATAGTAGTGTCCACGGGGCTCGTTATACTCAATGCCAAATCCCCATCCCTTGTAGAGGAGAGCCATGAAGGGATATTCTGAAAGTTTATCATAGATTTTCCCACCGTCGTATCCTTTTTTGTACTTACTTTTACCTTCTGGTCTAGGTTCTTTCGTTTTCAACCAGAGTTCGTATTCTACAGGATAGTTTTTACCCCATACTTCTGGATCGATCTCATTCTCCGCAATGGGTACTCTTTTTACTTCCTTTGGCTTTTCCGGTTTACAGCCGGGACTGAATATAAGTAGAGAAAGACCTAATGTGGCACATGTTAAAGTTTTGAATTTTTTCTTTAACATCATTTACACCTCCTTTTTTTATTGTTTAGTCAACATGAATCCGTTTGTTCTATGTGTGATTGTTCTGTGACAGTCCCAACAGTGAAAGTTAATATCTTCTCTAACATTTGCTACAAGTTCCCCATGACAACGCCTGCAGTTCTTTTCGATGACTTCTTTTGTACTTTGCGAAGCTCTTATATCTTCTGGGACTCTTCCAGAGTAGAAGGAAATTACATCCTTTATACCGCTATGGGTTTTGAAATAGAAGTAATGAACAGCGTTATCGTGGGGCAAGTGACATTCTACACATTCTACGTTGGCATGTACTGCTCCTCTCTTTAGTTCAAAATACTCCTTCTCCATGACATGACACTTGATACAAAAGCTTGTTTTACTTGTTGAGCTCATGATTTTTGGTGTAGCAATTGCAAGTATAACAACTATTATGGCTAGTGCAGCTAATAGATTCTTTTTCATATAGACCTCCACTATTTTTTATTCTAAAAAAATATATGGTTACTTGATAAAAATTCCTTGATCTAGATCAATTTTTCTAGATTGATTTGAGTCAATGAAGCTTATTTTCTTGGTATAATTTTTAAAGTTAGCAAAAGTTAGCTTAGAAGGAGGTGCAACATGTTTTGCAATCAGTGTGAGCAGACCGCAAGGGGTTATGCCTGTGAGGCTATTGGGGTATGTGGAAAGACTCCAGAGACTGATGTTCTGCAGGATTTGTTGATTTACTATTGTGCTGGTATTTCCAAGGTTTCTCTTTTTGGAGAGAGACAGGGCAAGTACAATTCCGAAGTCGATGATTTCATAATGGAAGCTCTATTTTCCACTCTTACCAATGTGAACTTTGATTCTGATAGGTTTGTTGAGTATATTGAGAGGGCTTATAACATCAGGGAATCTCTTAAGAAAGAATATGGTTACAGTGATAATTCTCCTATCGTTAATGTCACGCCACCTTCTACAAAAGAGGCTTTATTAAAGCAAGCTGAGGAACTTGAGTTAAGACCCGAGATGTTCAAGGATGAGGGTGAGGATATTGCTTCCCTTAAGTTCACTATACTATACAGTTTGAAAGGAATTTCCGCCTATTTTTATCATGCTGCAAAACTCGGTGTCAGGAATGATGTAGTTGCAAGGGGATTGAAAGAATAACTTGTTGCCATTTTTGAGGATAAGAGCTGGTCACTTAATGTATGGGTGCAAAGATCTCTAGAAACTGGAAGACTTAATCTCCTTACTATGGAGGTTCTGGATAAGGCTAATACAGGTACTTTTGGTAACCCTGTTCCTACTGTGGTTCCACTTAGTGCTAAGAAGGGTAAGGCTATACTTGTTTCTGGGCACGACCTTAAGGATCTATACGAACTTTTAAAGCAGACTGAAGGTAAGGGAGTATACATCTATACTCATGGAGAGATGCTACTGACTCATGGATATCCGGAATTGAAAGAGGTTTAAGCATCTATACGGTCATTTCGGTACAGCATGGCAGAATCAGCAGAGAGAATTCTCCAATTTCCCTGGACCTATGTTATTTAACTACAAATTGTCTTATGCCACCAAAACCTGAGTAAAAGGATAGAGTTTTTACCTGTGGTCCTGTAGGTTATCCTGGAGTAAAGCATATAGGAGGTGAAGATTTTACTCCTGTTGTTGAAATGGCTCTTTTTATGGAAGGTTATAAAGAGGATATTCCTGGAAAAGAGGTTTTAACTAGTTTTGCTCACAATGCGGTACTATCGGTTGCTGATAAGGTTATAGAACTCGTCAAATTAGGTAAGATAAGACATTTCTTCCTTGTAGGTGGTTGTGATGGAGCCAAACCTGATAGAAACTATTACACAAAATTCGTCGAATTGTTGCCAAAGGATACGGTGGTTTTGACCTTGGGTTGTGGTAAGTTCAGATTTTTTGATAAGGAGCTTGGTAGCATTGATGGAATTCCGAGATACCTTGATTGTGGTCGGTGCAACGATGCCTATTCAGCTATTCAGATTGCTCTGGCCCTTAGCAAGGCCTTCGGAGTTGGTGTGAATGAACTGCCACTTTCTCTCATCGTTTCCTGGTATGAGCAAAAGGCAGTAGCAATGTTCCTCACACTTCTATACCTGAATATAAAGAATATAAGGTTGGGTCCATCTATGCCTGCTTCTCTGAGTAAGAATGTAACTGAGTTCATAGCCTCAAATTACAACCTGAAGCCCGTTGGTGATCCAGAGGCTGATATAAAGGAGATTCTGAGGTAGTTTATAGATATTATGATTAATTATGATATTCCTTGGAATCCAACAAGACTTGAGCAAAGAATGGGAAGGATTCACAGATACGGTCAACAAAAAGATGTCTACATTTTCAATCCTGTTTCCCAAAATACCAGAGAGGGAAAAGTTCTTTTAAAAACTCCTTGGTAAACTGGAAGAGATAAGGGATAAATTTAGAAGTGATAGAGTTTTTGATGTCATAGGTGAAGTTTTTGAGGGTAAAAATCTTTACCAGCTCATTATGGATGCTATAACAAATGCCAAAAGTATAGATGAGATTTTGAGGAAACTTGATATCAAACCTGATGAAAAATATATCGCTAAGATAAAAGAAGTCGTTGGCGAATCTTTAGCTACTAAATTTATTGATTACACAAGAATTAAAGAAATTGCAGAAAGAGCCAAGGAATACAAGTTAATCCCTGAATATGTAGAAGAGTTTTTTAAAGGGCTTTTACTAAAGCAGGTGGGAGAATAAAAGAAAACAAAAAAGGAGTTATAGCTATAGACTTTATTCCCTATGAAATTAAAATAATATTGCAGAAAGGGAAGATTTTAAAAACCGGTATGGACTTTTACAAAAGAGGTATCCTAAGACAACTTTTGATAAGGATATAGCTTTCAAAGATTCTTCGATTGAACTTATTTCCTTTGGGCATCCTCTTCTTGAAGCTCTTTTAGAGTGGATACTTCAGAATTTTAAAGAATCTGTTGAAAGAGGAAGTGTTTTTAAAGATCCTTCAGGCAAATCAAAGGGTTATATTTGGTTTTATATTGGTGAGATAAGGGATGGAAAAGGTGATATAGCAGGAAAAAGGGTTCTTGCTTTATATCAATCAGAGGAAGATAAAATTGAAGAAGTTAATCCAGATATTTTATGGGACCTCTCACCTGCCAATACTATAAATTCTAATTCTTCTACCTCTCCTAATTTTCCTGATAAAAATGCAATCTTACCCGTTGTTGTTTCTTACCTTGAAAGATATAAAGATGAACTTCTTAAAGAAAGGCAAAGGATTATCTTATTGGAGAGCTTGATGCAGAAATTATAGAACTGTACACAAGAGAAGAAGAAGGAAGAGATATTAGTGGAATTATTAAACAAAAAGAGGAGCAAAAAGAAAGGTATCAAAGGGTAAAAGAGGAGCTCCAAAGAGAAATAGAGCAGGAGCAAAGTTTAATTATTTCAATGCCTGAGTTTTTAACTGTTATTAGAGTTATTCCAGAGAAGGCTGAAATGATTGAGGATGAGGAGATTGAAAGAATTGGTATGAAAGTAGCTATGGAGTATGAAAGGTCTCAAGGAAGAATTCCTGAAGATGTATCTAAGGAAAATCTTGGGTTTGATATCCGTTCTAAGGGTCCTGATGGAGTAAGATACATTGAGGTTAAGGCAAGGGCAGGGGAAGGAGAAATAGCCCTTATCCCGAATGAATGGTTTAAGGCTAAAAGATTTAAAGATCAATATTATCTTTATTCAATGGTCTTGCTATTTCTCTTATTTTTGGAACGATAGGCTCAACTATCCTTTCCACCTTTCTTATACCTTTATTATATTTTGGTCATAAGTTAAAGATAGGTTATACACTCCCTGATGCAGAAAAGATCAAAAGGGATCTCTTTGATTAGGTTTTATTAGAGGAACTGCCTAAGTTTAAAAGAGGTTTCTATTCACACATAACTAAATGACCCTGTTTTTCTATTTACTCTGCAGGATATTATATCCTGTCTATTACCCTCTCTCCACAAGCTTAAAAATATAACCATTTGGCTACAATGAAATAGAATATGAGAGGAAAGGAGTGAAAAGGAAAGTTAGCCATGGAAAGAGATGAATAAAAATTTAAAAGTGATAAAATCTAAGAGAGAATACTGATTTTTTATTGAAGAGTGTGAGAGGATTTAGGCATGCTTAAGGAAGGTTGTATA
>PNIE01000055.1 GCA_002877875.1 Caldimicrobium thiodismutans | reverse complement strand
CTTTTTAAAAGAACCGATTTTAGCCAACTGAGAATTCTTTTCACCCAAATTAATTTAAACTACTATTTTCTTGCCCTTTTTTGCGTGATAATTTTTCAGAGTCTTGTTGCCTTGAGATGGAAAAAAATATGTGCTGCCTGGGGGTTTGAGGAGAGTTTCTTTTTTTACTTAAAAAGTTATCTTATGGGTTTTTCTCTTAATACTCTCTTTCCCGGAGTGGTAGCAGGAGATACTTTAAGAGGCTTTAATCTCTATAAAAGAGGGCTTGAATGGAAAAAGACAAGTTTTAGTGTAGTCCTGGATAGAGCTCTTGGGCTTATGGGAATTATGTTTATTCTTACCTTTTCCTTAAGAGGGGGAGCTAATTTCTTGCCAGATAAATTTAGAATTTTATTACAATTTATAGTCTATTCCTCTATCTTCGCCTTTGTAGGTATAGTTTTATTTCTTACCTTTTTTTCTAAGACCACCTTTTTTAATCCTCTAAAGCTGCCATATGTAATAGTCCCTTTAGTTTTAGGGATTATTATTCAAATCTTCTTTGTCTTTCAATTCTTATTTCTTGGAAAGGCTCTTCATCTTCCTCTTCGGTTTTCTTTTTACTTCACCATCATACCTATTGTTAGTTTTCTCTCAGCTCTTCCTCTTAGTATTTCAGGTCTTGGGCTTAGAGAGGGAACTTTGAGTTATTTCCTTCATCTTCTGAACTATCCTATAGAGTACGGGCTTTCTTTGGGGCTTCTGGCTTATAGTTTGATTTTAATTTCAGCCATTCCAGGTATAATTTTATATTTAAGAGGAAAATGGAGTTAGGCTTTTTTCTAAAAAGTTTTATTACCCTTTTTACTATTATTGATCCGATAGGAGGAGCTCCCTTTTTCTTAAGCATAACCTTGGGATATGAGGAAGAAGAAAAAAGAAAAATAGCTCTCAGAGCCACTCTTACAGCTTTAATTATCCTCACTTTTTTTCTCTTCTTTGGTCCCAACTTACTCTCATTTTTTAATATCTCCCTTTCTGCTTTTAAAATTGCAGGAGGGATCCTTCTTTTTATCACAGCTTTGGAGATGCTTATTGGAAAATTAGGGAGTGTAAAAACTACACCAGAAGAGAAGAATTATATTTATGGGAAGGAAGATGTATCTGTTGTTCCTCTTGGAACACCCTATCTTGCTGGCCCTGGTGCTATAACTACAGTTATTATCTTAACTGAAGGGGGAAGTTTTTCGGAAAAATTGATGGTTTTTTTCTCTATCCTTCTTATTTCAGGGATTACTTATTTCATTCTCTCTCATTCAAACATAATTTTTAAATTTCTTGGAGAGCTTGGAACAAAAGCGATAGTTAGAGTTCTTGGTTTAATTCTTGCAAGTATTGCTGTCGAGTATATATTTCATGGTCTTAAGGAGTATTTTTTTTAGGGCTTGACAAAGAATAAATTTGGATGAAGATATAAAATTTAAATTATTTTGAGGGTCAAGGAGGATTCAAGGTAAAATGGGTTTTACTTTAAAAATTAAACCTGCCAACCGAACTTGGGGAGTTGAATATGCTATTAGAGACATAGTTGAGACCTCAAAGCAGGCCCTTCAACTTGGAAAGGATCTTATTTATTTAAATATTGGGGATCCAGTGAAGTATGGTTTTACAACTCCAAGGCCTCTTATAGAGGCAGCCTATCAAGCTATGCTTAAAAATTATAATTATTATTCGGACTCCATCGGGGTTCCTGAAGCTATTGAAGCTATTCGAGGCTATGCTGAAAAAAAAGGGATCAAGCCTGTAGATATTTATATTACCCAGGGAGCAAGTGAGGCTATAGAATTTGCTATAGCTGCTCTTCTTGATCCAGGAGAAAACATTATTCTTCCCTGTCCATGCTATCCCCTTTATCAGGCAATTATTTCAAAGCTTGAGATTGAGCCGAGATTTTATTATCTTGATGAGAATAATAACTGGGAGCCAGATATTAACTCCCTTGAAGCTTCCATTGACGAAAAAACCAAAGCTATTGTTATTATTAATCCGAACAATCCTACCGGAGCTATCTATTCTAAGGAGACCCTTTTTCAGATAGTTGAGATAGCCCGAAGATACAAGCTTGTTATTTTTTCTGATGAAATCTATGATCAGTTTGTTTTAGAGGATAATTTTGAGCATATTTCTATTGGTGCTCTTGCAGAGGATGTGCCTGTGGTAACTTTTAATGGTCTTTCTAAATGTTATTTTGCCCCGGGCTGGAGGGTTGGATGGGGTATAATTTCAGGGCCAAAGGAAATCCTTGAGGATTATATTGAAGCTATTCATAAACTTGCCAGAGCACGACTTTGTGCACCTCATCCATTTCAGTGGGCTATTCCTGAAGCCCTGAATAATGAAAATGGATATATCAAAAAGGTCATCCTTGAGTTGAAAAAAAGAAGGGACCTTATCGTTGAGGGTCTGAATAATATTCCTTACATCCACTGTACCAAGCCTGTTGGAGCTTTTTATGCCTTTCCAAGAATGGATATTCCCGAAATTTCCGATCTTGAATTTGTAAAGAGACTTATTTTAGAAGAAGGAGTGGTTGTGGTGCATGGTAGTGGTTTTGGTCAAAAACCAGGGACTAAACATTTTAGAGTTATCTTTCTACCTGAAGAGAAAATTCTTGAAGAAGCCCTTTACCGTATGGAACGCTTTGTAAAAAGACTCATAGCTACTTTATGAGAATTCCCTCTGTTCATGAATTAAAAGAAAAATTAGCTAAACTTTATCCTAATTATCCCTTTTCATATTTTACTGAACCGGCAAGAAAGGTTTCCCAGGCACTAAAAGAAAAATTTTTAAAAGGAGAGTTAAAAGAGCTTTCCGAAGAGGCCTTAATAGATCTTCTCAAAAAAGTCTTTGAGGAATACGAAAGATATACCTTAAGAAGGGTTATTAATGCTACAGGAGTTATTGTGCACACGAATCTTGGAAGAGCTCCTCTTCCTTCTGAGGCTATAGAGCATTTAATTGAAATTGCTAGGTATTATTCTAATCTTGAATACAATTTATTGGAAGGAAAAAGAGGAAGTAGATATAGCCATGTTGAAGAGTTATTAAAGGAATTAACAGGGGCAGAGGCTGCTTTAGTGGTAAACAATAATGCCAGTGCTGTTCTTATCACTCTAAACACTCTTGCTAATGGTAGAGAGGTAATTGTCTCAAGAGGTGAGCTTGTTGAAATAGGAGGATCTTTTAGGATTCCGGAAGTAATGAAATGGGCTGGTTGTATCCTAAAAGAGGTAGGTACTACCAATAAGACCTATCTTTTTGATTATGAAAATGCCATAACTGAGAATACAGCTCTTTTACTTAAAGTTCATAAAAGCAATTATGCCATTGTGGGATTTACTAAAGAGGTAAGCACAGAGGAGCTTGTAGCCTTAGGAAAGAAAAGAGGAATTCCTGTTATGGAGGATCTTGGGAGTGGTTGCCTAGTTGATTTCTCAAAATATGGTCTTATGAAAGAGCCCACTGTTCAGGAAGTTTTAAAGGCAGGGGTTGATGTAGTAACCTTTTCTGGAGACAAGTTACTTGGCGGGCCCCAAGCAGGCATAATTCTCGGCAAAAAGGAAATTATTGAAAAAATAAGAAAAAATCCCCTTAATCGAGCTATCAGAATTGATAAGCTTACTTTGGCTGCCCTTGAGGCTACTCTTAAACTCTATAGAGATGAAAATCTTGCTATTGAAAAAATTCCTGTCTTAAAAATGATTCTTACCAAGAAGGAGACTCTAAAGAGGAAGGCTAACAGACTTTTTAAGGCTATTAAGGAGCTTAATCTTCCAAAAGCCAAGGTTTATCTTATTCCAACTGTAGCTAAGACTGGAGGTGGAGCTCTACCCTTACTAAACATACCCTCCTATGGTGTAGCTTTAGAAATTGATGGATTTTCTCCTCAGGAACTTCAAAAAAAATTAAGAAATAATGAACCTCCTATTATTGCTATTACCGAGGAAAAGGCCATTGTCTTTGAGGTAAGAACCCTCTTTGATGAGGATATTCCAATCATAGAAGAGGCTCTTCAAAGGTTAAAAGATGTTCTTCCAATTACCTCCTGAAACCGAAAAAATTTTCCCTCTTTTAAAGAATTATTTGGAAAAGAAATATGGTTTAACTTTTTCTGAAGAGGTAAAACCCTTTTCTATTTCAACAGAAGGTCTTTTAAGTAAAGAGAAAGATAAAATTTTAGGAATTATCTTTCTTGAAAGATTTCTTTTAGAAAACATTGAGGGGGGCTTTTTTTCTTCAAATTTGTTAAGAGCTTTAGCCACCCTTGAGACTGTCCCTGGTTATGCTTTTTCTTTTCAAGGAAAAACCTTTCCTAAATATCCCTTCTTTAGGTTAAACTCAAATCTCTATTTTTATCCACTTTTTTTTGGAAAGATTTCCGAACTTTTCGTTGATCTTTGGAGAAAAAATAAATCTTTTTTGGCTTTATATTGTGAACTTTCCCAAGATTTTTCTAATTTGGAAAATTTAAAGAGAGAATTAAATCTCCAAAGGAAATTAGGCTTTTCTCGTTTAAACCGAAGAGCTAAAGAAAGGTTAAAAGATATCTTTGAACTTCAAAGAAGAGGGGAACTATCCAGATGGTATAGGGCCTTATCAAATAAGAAAATTTTTTTAGTTTCAGAAAAATCCCTTCCTGAGAGCCTAACTTCTTTAATAAGGCCTAATCTTTATTTTGAGGGGGCACTAAATTTCTACCTTTTACCAGAAAAGAAGTTTGAAGACTTAATAAAAAGCCTTAAAAATTCTGAAAATTTTGTAGGGATAGTTAAGACCTCCCTTCTTAAAGAGGAACCTTTCAAAGGGCTTGACCCATTTCTTCTCGGATATGCAACCCTTGAACATGCTAAGCGAGCTGGTAAAGGAGTTCATTTACTTGATGGATTTACTCTCCATGTGTTAGCTGACCTTCTTTATGAATGGGAAGATTTAAAGGCCTCTTTGAAGATTTATCAGAGGGCAAAACCCTATACACTTCAACCTATAGAGCTTGCCCTAAGTGAAGCCTCCATTTACTACGCTTTGAAAGATTTACCAAGGGCTAAAAAAGTTTTAAGAGAAAAACTCTGTGGGTGCCTAAAAGAAGATCCTCGGATTCACTATAATTTAGGTATAATTTACTTAGAAGAGGGTGATAAGAAGAATGCAGAGTTTCATTTTTACAAGGCCTATCTCCTTAACGAAGATGAGCCTCTTTATAGGAAGACTCTTCTTCAATTTTTATGGAATGAAGAGCGCTATGATGAGATGGAAGAAATTCTCTCTAAAGTAAAAGAACAAACTATAGATGATAAAATCTTTTTAGGGAAACTTTCTTTTTTAAAAGGAGATTATTCAAAAGCCTTGACTTATCTTCAAGAAATACTCTCTTCCTCAGAAAAAGACGGGATAGCTCTTTATTTTCTCTCATGGCTTTATCTTTATTTTAAAAAAGACAAGGAGGCCTCTCAAATTTTTCTTAAAGAGGCTAAAAAACTTTTATCTCAAGAGGATTTTGACAAACTTATGGAAAGGTTTGGGCTTCCCCAATGAAATTAACTGTGCTTGGTTCAGGAACAGGTTGGATAACTTCTAAAAGAAGGGCTCCAGGTTATCTTTTGTCTTACGAGAAATTTCATCTTCTTCTTGACCTTGGTCCTGGAACTATAAATCAGCTCTTAAAAACAGGGCTTACTATCAATGATATCTCCGCCATATTTATTTCTCATTTTCACCCTGATCATGTCACTGATTTAATCCCCTTTCTTTTTGCTATGAATTATAGGTTGGGCTATACCCGTGAAGAGAAAATACTTCTCTATGCCCATAAAAATTTCTCACTCTTTTATGAAAATCTTAAGGCTGCCTTTGGCCATTGGATTTGTCCTCCTAAAGAGCTACTTGAGATAAAGCTTATAGAGAAAGAGGATTTTTATACCTTTCAGCTCGGACCTTTTTTAGCTAAAACAATCAAGGTCAAGCACAATCCAGAGTCCCTTGCAATTAGGCTTGAAATTGACAAAAAAAGTATTACCTATTCAGGAGATACAGGTTTTTGCGAAGAGTTAATTACTCTTTCATATGGTTCTGATCTTTTAATTCTTGAGTGTGCTAATTCTAAAAACTTCTTTGTTCCTCATCATCTTGGGCCAGAGGAAATTGCTCTTGTCTGTGAGAGGGCTAAACCTAAGAGAGTGCTTCTGAGTCATTTTTATCCCCATAGTGAAGAAGTTGATATCAATCTTATAAAGGAAAGATACACAGGAGAAATCATTCTTGCCTACGACCTTTTGACTCTT
>PNIE01000018.1 GCA_002877875.1 Caldimicrobium thiodismutans | reverse complement strand
CCTCTTTTTGTGGGAAGGCCTAAATCCCTTAAGGCAATAGAAGAGGCGCAGTCTAAGGATAATTTAATTGTGCTGGTAACTCAAAAAAAATCACGCCTTGAAAATCCCAAAGAAAAAGATCTTTATCAAATTGGAACTATAGCTCTTATATTGAAGACTATTAATCTTTCAGAAAACCGCAAAAAAGTAATAGTTCAGGTTTTAACGAGAGTTGAAATCAAGGAATTTTTGAAGACGGAGCCCTATTTTGAGGTAAGAATTGAGCCTTGTAAGGAAAAGGAGCCTGAGGTAATAACTCCAGAGATCGAAGCCCTTATGCGATCAATCAAAGAAAATACTGAGAGGCTTCTCAGTTTGAAAGGGCTTTTAAATCCAGATGTCTCTCATGTTATCCAGTCAGTTGAAGAACCTGGACGCCTTGCCGATCTTGTTACAGCTTATTTAAAGTTAAAGGTCTCAACTGCCCAGGATTTGCTTGAAACCTTAGATGGAGTTGAGAGGCTCAAAAAGATTTCTAAAATTCTTCTTCAAGAAATTGAAATCACTACTCTTCAGAATAAGATCCAGAATGAAGCTCAAGAAGAAATGGGAAGATCTCAAAGAGAATATTTTCTTCGTCAACAGTTACGAGCCATAAAAAGAGAACTGGGAGAAGAAGAGGATATTGAGAGTGAAATTGAGGAGCTCAGAAAGAAAATTAAAAAGGCTAAAATGCCAAAGAAGGTGGAAGAGGAAGCCTTTAGGCAGTTAAAACGTCTTGAACTTATGCATCCTGAATCCGCTGAGGCAGCTGTTATAAGAAATTATCTTGAATGGCTTATTGAGCTTCCCTGGAGTAAATCTACCACTGATAATCTGGATCTAAAGCATGTAAAAAAAATTCTTGATGAAGATCACTATAACCTTGAAAAGGTAAAAGATAGGCTTCTTGAATTTCTGGCAGTAAAGAAGATAAATCCTAAGGCCAAAGGAGCTATTATTTGTTTTGTTGGTCCTCCAGGGGTTGGAAAAACAAGTCTCGGGAAATCTATTGCCAGAGCTCTGGGTAGAAAGTTTGTAAGAGTGGCCCTGGGAGGAGTAAGAGATGAAGCTGAAATTAGAGGGCACAGAAGGACCTATGTGGGAGCCCTACCAGGAAGAATTATTCAGGGTATAAAACAGGCAGGAGTGAATAATCCAGTTTTTTTACTGGATGAGATTGATAAACTCTGTATCTCCTTTCAGGGAGATCCGGCTGCAGCCCTTTTAGAGGTTCTTGATCCTGAACAAAATAAAGAATTTGTGGATCACTATCTGGATGTACCCTTTGATTTGTCTAAGGTACTTTTCATTGCTACAGCTAACATGGTTGAGCCTATACCTAAGGTTCTTCTTGATAGAATGGAGGTAATCTATTTATCAGGCTATACCTTTAAAGAAAAGCTTGAAATAGCTAAAAGACACCTTATTCCCAAACTTATAAAAGAACATGGGTTAACAAAAAGGGATTTTAAATTAAGTGATGAAGTAATTTTAAAGGTCATTGAGGAATATACCTCTGAATCAGGGGTTAGAGAACTTGAAAGAAAGTTGGCAGCTCTTTGTAGGAAGATTGCAAGAAAGATAGCAGAGGGTGAAAAGGGGCCCTTTGAAATCACTCCTGATAATCTTCACGAATATCTTGGCCCTCCAGAATTTATTGAGGATTTAAAACTCACTCAGGATGAAGTAGGAGTAGCCACAGGGCTTGCCTGGACACCTTATGGGGGAGAGGTGCTTTATGTTGAGGCTGTAGTTATGCCAGGAAAGGGCCAATTAATCCTAACAGGCTCTCTTGGGGAAGTTATGAAGGAGAGTGCCCAGGCAGCTCTCTCTTATATTCGTTCCCGTTATGAAGAACTGGGAATAGACCCCAAGTTTTACACAAAGTATGATTTTCACATTCATGTGCCTCAAGGAGCTATCCCTAAAGATGGTCCAAGCGCCGGAGTTACTATGGCTATTGCTCTTATCTCAGCTCTAACCAAGAGACCTGTCTCCAAGGATTATGCGATGACCGGTGAAATTACCTTAAGAGGAAGAGTTCTTCCTGTGGGTGGAATTAAAGAAAAGGCCCTGGCTGCCCTAAGAAAAGGAATTTCTAAGGTAATTATCCCCAAACAGAATGAAAAGGATCTTCAAGAAATCCCTGAAGATCTGCGCTCTCAAATTAATTTTATAAAAATTTCACATTTAGATGAAATTCGCGAACTTGTTTTAAAATAATAATGTTATGAGTAGCCTACCTAAAAAAAGAGGAAGAAAGCCTAAGGAAAGCCCAGAGAGTATTAAAAGGGAAATTCTTGAATTCGTGGATGAGAATTGTAAACCCCTTGGAATCCTTCCAAGGGGAGAAATTCATCTAAAGGGAGTTTATCACAAAACGGTGCATATTTTTCTTTTTAATTCTAAAGGAGAGATTTTTTTACAAAAAAGAAGCCTTGATAGAGAGGAGTTCCCAGGCCTTTGGAGTTCTTCTGCTTCAGGCCATATAGGTCCTGGGGAACCACTGATTTATGGAGCCCAGAGAGAGTTAAAAGAGGAATTAGGTATTAAAGTAAAGCTTGAGGAGGTTTTACAGGTAAAACCCTCCCCAGAGACCAACTGGGAATGTATAACCCTCTTTGTGGGAATAACTGATAAAAAGCCCAAGCCTAATCCCCAAGAAATTATAGAAGGTAGATTCTTTAAAGTAGAGGAGCTTGAAAGATTGCTCTCAGAAACCCCCGAGATCTTTAGTCCGGTATTTAGGTATCTTTGGAGGCTTTATCAGAAGAAAAAAAATCAGAGATAAGCTCTGAAAATCCTTCTTTCTCAAGGATAGTTTTAATTAATTCAAAATCTCCATATTTTAAATAGATTGGAAGGGGAGAGAGGGCAAGTCTTTGAAGTTTTTCTTCCTTCTCCTCTGAGGAAAGCTCCATTTTTAGTATTTTTTCTCTTATCCTTCGCATAAGCGAAAGATAGATTTCATATTCTTTACCAAAGGTTGTTTCTAAGAATTCTCTTAATCTTCTTGCTAGGGCAGGGCTTGCTCCTGAGGTAGAAATTGCTATTACAAGCTCTCCTCTTTCAATGGTTGAAGGGACAATAAAAGAACAGTATTCAGGCTTGTCAACCACGTTGCAAGGAATATTTTTCTCCTCTGCCTCTTTAAAGACCTCTTCCTGAACGACGGGATCATTAGTGGCTGCAATGACAAGAAAGGCCCTCTCAAGATCTCCTTTTTTATAAGGCCTTTTTTCCCAAATTATCTCTCCTTTTTCAAAAAGATCCTTTAATTTAGGAGTAAGCTCAGGAGAGATGACCTTAACTTTTGCTCCGCATTTAAGAAGACTTAATACCTTTCTCTCTGCAACCCTTCCGCCTCCAATTACTAGGCAAAGTTTATCTTTAAGTTTTAGAAAAATCGGATAATACTCAGTCAATTTCTCCCCATCCTTCAAGTTTATTGCTCCAAAATTGAGTAGCCTTAGGATAAATCTTTTTAAATTCTACTATAAGATAGCCCTTTTCCCAGGTTTTCCGAAGAATTTCTATATTTACCCTGGCTAAACGAAAGTGGGCTAGTAGAGCTAGGAAGTTTTCTTCTTTTTTAAATCTAACCTTAAAGAGCTCTTCTGAACTCTTTCTTTCTTTTAAATTTTTTAAAGCTTCATCAAAGAGATAAATTGCTAAGTTTTCATAAACCTCATCTTTGAATTCTTCAAATTCATAGAGGTTTAAAAGGAGTCTTATGAGTCTTAGGGTAATAAAATTGGGCTCAACTTCTCCCAAAAAGGGGAAGACTACCTTTAGATCCATAAGATTGGAATAGGGAGTAACATACTTTACTCGGCTATCTCCCTTTTCAGGCTTAAAGACTAGCCCTTCTCTCCCTTCTTGATGATATCTTCTAACAATGTCTCTTATTTTTTCATAATCCTTTTCAGGGTGAAAGGGCCCCAATATCTCTGGGTGATTGAGTTTATAAGTCTTAAGAAGTTCAATTTTTTTAGATTCTTCAAGAAATTCCTTTCTTCCTATCTTTGCAAAGTCAAAGACGAAAAATTGGATATCTTCTTTGATATAGGGAGGCCATTCACTTACAAAAGGATTTTCAGGGCCTGCAACTTCACAGCAGACAACAAAGTCAGGGTATTTTTCCAAGAGATCGGCAAGACTTGGTAAACAATCTTCAAAGCGATCTGTGGCAAAGGGGCAGATATAACCCCTTCTTGTAAAGGCAAGGATATCCTTTCCAACCTTTACAATTCTTACATTATAGCCCTCTATTTTTTCCTCAGCATAAAAGGGAAAACTCATATACCTCTTAAGGCCTGATTTAAGAATGTATATCCTTGGGATAGAAGGATAGCCTAAAACAAGAAGATTTTCATTAAAAAAGGTTCCTACAGGGAAATTTTTAAACTCTTTATTTAAGCGGAAGAATTCATGTTCTTTCCAAATAGTGAGATACAATTTTCCCTTTTCATAAGCTCTTTCCCACTCTTCAAAGGGATATCTTTTAAGAAAGGGATTTTTTTCCCAAAAGTATTTTAAAAGCTCTTTTTGCTCTTCATGCTCTCTCAAGGATAACCTCCCCTTTTTCTCCTAAGTTTCCCAATACTCTAATTTTAACTTTAGGTAAAAATTGAGGAATTAAAAAGGCCTGAGTTAGAAGATGGCCGGTAATTTTTGAGACTTCGAAGGTAAAATAGCCCTTCTCTTTAAATTCAAGGACAAGGCTTGCTGGCAAAAGGATTTGATCTCCCATATATTCTTCCAATTGGGCAGAACTTTTTAAAAAGTTAAGAAACTCTTCAGCCGAGTTTTTCCCAACCTTTTCTGCAGGAAGGCCCTTTTTCCCCAAGGCCGTAAAACCAACTCTTTTGTTCTGAGAAGTGGCATAAATAAAAAGCATAGTTCCAGGAGAGATACTTTTTACTTTTTCATAGAGGACTTCACAAAGCTTTTCACAGGATAACCCTCTTTGAGATAGAAGCTCTATAGCAGCTTTAGCCTGTCTTTCCAAGATGTGAGAGGGTAGATCTTCGCTAATAAGGCTTATAAGATAAATTTTTTCAGGAATAAAGCCCTTTTCAAAAAAAGGAAGATGAAAGTTTTGGGCCTTCTCTATGCGCGCTCTTATAATTCCACCTCCTTTAGGATAAAAACCGGCCTTTTCAAGAAAAAGACTTACTTTGAATCCAAAAAGAGAAATTATGGGGAGATAAACATATTCGAGATAATGATAGGGAGGCGAGAAGGGGACGTGGGTTCCCCCTTTTAAGAGAACTTCACCTCCTTCTGAGAGAGCTAAGGGATAAAGAAGGGTCTGAAAAAGAAGAGTAGTTGCCCCTGCTGTACCTATATCAAAGGTATAGAATCCCCTTGGAGGCTTTTTCTTGGGAGTGAAGATTAGCTCCTCTGAATAAAGTTCATCACCTTTGGTTTCTGCTGAGGTTATCTCTTTTATAGCTCTTACACAGGCAAGGTGTTGAGGTTGTAAGCCAGGCTTTGGTCGTTTGGCCCTAAGGTTAATCATCTTAAAAGGTTTTTGGAGAATAGCTGAGAGGGCAAGAGCAGTTCTTAAGACCTGACCTCCTCCTTCTCCATAGGAGCCATCTATAAAGAGCACCAGTTTCTCACCTATCCTCTATAAAGTCCACCATTAATGTGAAAAACAGAACCTGTAATGTAAGAGGCTTTATCACTAGCAAGAAAGACTGTTAGATAGGCTACTTCTTCAGGGAGACCCGCCCTTTTTAAGGGAATTTCCTGAAGAAAGGCCTCCTTTACTTTTTCCGGAAGTTTCTCTGTCATATCAGTTTCAATATAGCCAGGAGCAATAGCATTCACCGTGATATTTCGTCCGGCAACTTCCAGGGCTAAAGCCTTAGTAAAGCCAATAAGTCCAGCTTTAGCAGAGGCATAGTTAACCTGTCCTGGATTTCCTGTAAAAGCAACTACAGAGGAGATATTAATAATTCTACCCCACCTTGCCTTTAGCATCATAGGTAAAACCGCCTGAGTTACATAAAAAGCAGAAAAAAGGTTGGTTCTTAAAACGATCTCCCAATCTTCCTCTTTTAAACGCAAAAATAGGGCATCTCTTGTGATACCTGCATTGTTAACCAAAATATGAATAGTTCCCAATTTTTCTTCAAGTTCCTTAATAGCCTTTTTTACTTCTTCAGAATTTGAGACATCAAAACGAGAAAGATGAGCTCTTTTACCCATACTTTCAATCTCTTTCACCACTTCTTTAGCCTTCTCCTCTGATCCAAGATAATTTACAATTACTTCAGCCCCAGCTTTAGCAAGTTCAATTGCAATGGCTCTTCC
>PNIE01000056.1 GCA_002877875.1 Caldimicrobium thiodismutans | reverse complement strand
CAAGGCGTAAGAATAATCGTTGGCAGTTGTGTTTTTGCACCCTTTTTTACGTGGTGGGTGCGACCACGGCCTGCGGTTTAATCCTACCTATCCCCGTCGAGCCCTTTTCGCCCCCATCTTTTCAAAGATCTTATATTAAAATAAACATTCTTTAAAAATTTTCAATCCTGTAAAGCCCCAGTTAGAGACCTTATTAAAGATCTATTTCATATTTCATTTGTGCCCTAAGTTTAAAAACTCTTTAAAAGAGATATAAGATTACCTAAACAGTTTTAATAAAATGATAAGAAGCCCAAATGACCCCATAGAAAATTTTTAGGAAAAAATTTTTCTGGAAAAATTTTCCTAAGGGATCTTTTAAAGAGAATTTTTTACCTTTAACCTTAAAACCCTACTCATCCGTTAAGCCTTTCTTTTTATCAGGGCTATGCTCTAAAAACATGCCCTTTTAAATTGGCATATAACTTGATAATGTAATTTAAAAAGAGCTTTAAGGGGTATTAAGGATGAAAATTCTTACACTAAATAACCCTAATTTTAAGCAAAACGAAAATCTACTTTTAGATAATAAACTCTCTAGCATCTTAGATGGAGACTTTTTTGAACTTCTTCTAACTTTTCTTTCTTATATTACCCCTGATATTAACTCCTCAGGAAATTCTCAAGTTTTAAATAATTGTAATTTAGAAAATCTACAAGAATTAAATAATTTTAAACTAAATCACTTTAAACAAGCTTCACTTAAGGAACAACTTTCTGAAACTTTTAATCCTTTAATAAAGGAAAAAATTTCCCTTGAAGAGGAGGAATCTACTTCCAATACAGTTGAGAATGTCCTTTGGTCTATGTTTACTATCCTAACATCTACTTTAGACACAAATATTTCAGAAAAGAATTATCCTCTAGAACCTGATATTGAAAACTTTTTTAGAATTTTAAGAGAAAAAATAGTCCCCTTAGGTCCCTTTATTTTGAAATCTAATACCTTAGGGAATGAAAAGATACTAAATGAGATTTTCACAGAATTTATCAAAAAATTAGAACTCTCTGAAGAGGCTAAAAATTTTCTTTTAGATTTTACTGAAGAATTGACAGGGAAAATACAGATCACTCTTACGGCTAAGAATGTATCTCTTGCGGAAGATTTTGAAAAAAGACCTTTAAATTCATTTACTGAAAAGAATACTTTTTTTCAGAATTTTCAGAATCAAAATTTAAAGGAAATCCTTGTTTCAACCTTTGAAGAGAACAAAGGGGATAAAATTCCAATGGGAACTATGAGGGAAGATAATCAGAAAAGCTTTGAGGTAAAGGTCTATTTTTCTCCAAGGGAGCTTGCCTTTCAAAATAATAATTTTCAAGGGGAAAATAAGGTGAGTTTAAGAGAGATTTTTAGAGATACCTTGCTTAAATTTAAGGAAGATTTTCAAAAATTGCCTTTAAAGACCCAAGAGGAATTGAGAAACTTTTTTGAAAAGCTTTCTGAAAGAGAAATAAAGGGACTTTTTGAAAATCAAAAAATTAGTTACTTAAAGGTTAAAGAATTAAGTTTTAAGGAGTTTTATTTAAACCAAAGTCTCTTTAATTATGGAGAAATTTCAAAGGTCCCAGAGTGGAAAAACGTTGAGAGCCCACAAGGTCAAATTCTTTTAAATTCTAAAAATCTTCATATAGAGGCTTTGCCTAATTTTATTAGAGATTTTGTGGTAGAAATCTCTCCAAAAGGTGAGAGGAAGGCCTTGGTTCAGCTTGAACCTCCAGAGCTTGGGAAAATGGAGCTTAACATAAAGGTTCAAGATAAAGAAGTAGAAATTCACCTAAAGGTTGAAAAGCCAGAAACCTTGAGTCACTTTAATCAAGAGCTTTCTCAAATAAGACAGCAACTTGAAGAACTTGGGTTTAAATTGAGAGATTTTCAGCTTTCACTTGGACTCTCAACCTATGAGAGAAAGGAAAATGCAGAAAGGGAGGGAAGAAAAGCAGAAAGAGAGGTGAAAAAGGATAATACAGAAAAAATAGGGATAAGGAACTTTCCTAATGAGATACCCTATTATCATAAAGGACTTCTGTATCGAATCGTTTAAGGGGGTGAGAAGAGATGGCAGTTATCAATAAAGTAGATGAAAAGACTGCCCAACCTGCTGATCTTAAAAGGATCCCTAAAAAAGTATTGGATAAAGAGGCTTTTATGCAACTTTTTATTACCCAGCTACAATATCAAGATCCTATGAGACCCATGGAGAATCATGAAATGGCTCTTCAACTTGCAGCTTTCAACCAAGTGGATCAGCTCTTTAATCTCAATGATAAATTATCTAAGCTTGTTGATCTCTATAAGGCTAATGAATTTACCCTCTTTACCAATCTTGTAGGAAAGGAGATTAAAGTAGAGGGAAATACGGTAAGGATTGAAAATGGGAAATTCCTTGGGGCTGAGTTTGAGCTTTCAGAACCAGCTAATCAAGCCTTAGTCACTATTAGGAATTCTCAGGGTAAGGTTGTGAAAAATTTAACTCTCTATAATCTTTCCAAAGGAGTTAATAAAATTGACTGGGACGGAAAGGATGATCAGGGGAATACTCTTCCCGATGGGAATTATAAGATATCTATTACTGTTGGGCAAGGAGAGAAAGCCCAATCCATCACCCCTATAGTTGGAGCTAAAGTTACAGGGGCTATTCTTGGGGATTCTCCCACTCTAAAGATTAATGATAGCGAGACTGTAACCCTTAAACAAATTAAAGAAATCCTTGGAGGGTAAGCGAAATGGGACTCTTTGGGACTATGTATATAGGTTATACCGGGCTTTTTAGTGATACTATAGGAACCAAGGTTACTGCAGATAACATTACTAATCTAAATACCGTAGGATTTAAGGGGTCAAGAACAGAATTTGCTAATATGCTCGTTAGAGCAAGTGAGGTTTTTGGGAGGGAAAAGGGATATGGTTCTCGCATAAAAGACATTCGGACTCTTTTTACTCAGGGTTCCATTCAAACCACGGATATTCCTACAGATCTTGCTATAGTGGGAAAAGGCTTTTTCGTTGTTTCTGATAATAAGGGAAATATCTACTATACAAGAGATGGCCAATTTTTCATCAATGAGGTGGATAAAGACCATTTTACCTTGCAAAATGCCTTAGGTATGAATCTTCTTGGGGCAGATCCTGATGCTAAAACAGCTGATATAACCACCCTTAAGCCCTATCTTATTCCCAAAGTAATGCCTGCTAAGGCAACTTCTCTTTTATCAGCCGAACTTATACTTGATGCAAGAACTCCTGTAAATACAACTTCTCTCGTAGATAAATATGATGCTACTTTAAGGCCTGAAAAACCTCTTGAAGAAGGCTCTTATGCATGGGTTTTTGATTGGTATCTCTATGATCAAACAGGAGATATAGTTCCCATTAAACTCTATGTAGACAGAGGGGATAGTGCTAATACCTACGAAGTCCTACTTGCTCTTGCTGATCCAGGAAAGGATGGAAGGGGTAGTGGTAAAATGAAAGGAGCCTTTCTTTATGGGACTCTGACCTTTGGTGGAGGTGGGGAAATAGTTTCTGCCAATTTTTCAGAGGTCTCTCTTGACGGAACTTTAACTCCTCTTTCCCTTTCAACCCTTGGAAAACCAAAGACAACCTTGAATATTAACGGAAAAAATCAAGAAGTGACCCTTGATTTAGGATTTACAGTGAATCCAGCTAATTCTATTACTCGCGAGATGGGCTCAATTAAGATGATAGCTAATCCTTTTGCCCAATTTGGTTTTACTCAGGATGGATATCCTTTGGGAGTTTTTGATAGAATTGAGATTATAAACGAAGAAGGGCAGATTAGAGCTTGGTATACAAATCAAAAAGATATTCCTGTAGCAAGAATTTTTCTTGCAGACTTTTCTGGTTATGAAGAATCTTTGGAGAAGATTGGGAATGGTCTTTTTAGGGCAAAAGCTGGAGTTAAAGCTTATTTTTTTGCTCCAAGTTCTGCAGAAAGGGGAAGAATTCTCTCTGGGGCTCTCGAAAATTCAAATGTAGATCTTGCCAACGAAATGGTTAACCTAATAGTCCTTCAAAGGAGCTTTCAGAGTAATTCGAGGGTTATTACCACAGCAGATGCTATGCTTGAAGACTTTTTAAGACAAAGATAGTTCTTGAGGATTAAGGGAGGAAGAAAAAAATTAAAGAAATAAAAAAAAATCGCCGAAAAATAAAAAAGGGGGTGATTTTATGGGTTTAACAGATGCGCTCTTTACAGGAACAAGCGGGCTTAGAGCTTTAGGACATGGTATGAGTGTCATTGGAGATAATGTTTCTAATCTTAATACTACCGCTTTTAAAGGGGCACGTATCACCTTTTCTGATATCATGGCTCAATCCATTAATACGGCTTCAGGATCAGGTCAGCTTGGTCGTGGAGCAGGAATTCAAGCTCTTTATCAGCTTTTTACTCAAGGAGCCTTCGAATCTACAGCAAGCCCAACAGATATGGCAATTGCTGGAGCAGGGTTTTTCATTGTGAAAAATCCTCAATCCACTGGCAGTGTTTTTTATACTAGGGATGGACAATTTGTAATTGATAAAGATGGATATCTTGTTAATCCCCAAGGCTTGAGGGTTCAAGGTTGGAAGATTGATGAGATTACCAATGATATAACTGGTGCCCTAACGGATATTCGCATTGATCGCTCCTCTCCTCCAGTTAAAACTACTAAAATTGATATGATCACCAATCTTGATGCAAGAACTGAAGCAAGAACAAAGGTAATAAACCTAAGCGGAAATCTCTTTGATGATCCATTAACGTCTGGGCCAACAAGTGCTAATACTACCTTTGTTATTCGAGACTTAGATGGAGTTGATAATAAAGTTGAAGTTACCCTTTCCTATGACGCCTCCATCCAAAAATGGAGTTATACCATCAGAGATGTAAGAACAGGATCTCCCCTTGCCAGTGCTTCCAATGTTACTTCTACCAGAGCAACCATATCTCTTCCTTCAACAGGGGAACAGGTAATTATAGATTGGGGTAATATCACCCATGATAATGCTGTAGCGAATAGTATTAATATAGCTGGTAGAGATGGCAGAATTGAGATTAAAGGTGACACTGCCTGGACAACTTGGCATAAAGAAGATTTTACTATAATAGATGCTAATGAAACTACAAGAAATATCAGGGTCTGGCTACAATATAATACTGCTAATGGAAGATGGGATTATTATGTCTTCGAAAATTATAATCCAGCTGCAACTGATCCAACTGGTGAAACGGGAGCCACTTTACTTGCTAAGGGTGAAAATTCTAATGAGACCTCAATTTACTTCTTCCTTGATGGGACTACTCAAAGAGTTAATCTTGATTGGGATCCTGGGAATCCAGCTACAACCACTTACAAATTAGAAGAGATGAATACTTTATTTGATAGTTGGGATGCCAAGGGAGAGACTCCTATTCCTTCTACAGCTTATGCTTATCGTTCCACTCTTTTTATTTATGATTCCTTAGGAACACCTCATGAAATTACCATTTATTATAATCCCACAACCAAAGATAATGTTTGGGAAGTTCTTGTAACCTCAAATCCCTCTGAGGATCAAAGAGATTTTGTAAGAGATATAAATCCTATGCAATGGCAATATGAAGAGGGAGCAGTTATACAGAAGGTGGAAATTAACTCTGGCAAAATTTTTACGCAGAGTAAAAGAGGGGTTCTAATGTATGGAAGGCTTGAGTTTGATAATCAGGGAAATGTTAAAAAGTTTTATCAGACTTATCGGCTTGATGCTAATACGGGAGCCCTAGTTAAAATTATAGATCAAAATGGCTCTCCAGTTACTCTTCCAGAGGATAAGTTTAGTGCCCTTGGAGCTAATGGATATCCGCTAGTTATAGCTGATTTCTTAGGAATAGATCTGCCTTATGATATTTATGCCCCCAATGATCCTAATCAAGGGGCTTCGAGAAATGATTTGCAACAAATAGAACTTAATTTCGGATACTTTTATAAAGATTCCTGGAGATCTGAGTCAGTTCGCACAACTCAATATGCTACCTCTAATGCCACTCTTTTTTACGACCAAAACGGCTTTGGACCAGGGGCTCTTGAGAATATCTCTGTTGATAATGAAGGAAGGATTACAGGAATTTATTCTAATGGTAGGGTGATTCCTCTTTGGATGGTTGGGCTTGCTAATTTTAACGCCCCTGAAAGACTTCAAAAGGTAGGTGGCAATCTTTACAGAGAAACCACTCATTCAGGACCTCCTGTTACAGGAAAACCTGGAACCAATGGACTTGGAACCATTGCCCCAAACTCTATCGAACAGTCTAATGTAGATCTGGGAGAACAATTTGTTAAAATGATTATCTTTCAGAGAGGCTTTCAGGCAGACTCCCGCATAATCACTGTTTCAGATACTATGCTTGAAGAGCTTATTAATCTTAAGAGATAATTTTTTTACCTTTTAGCGCTTTCCCCCTCTCCCTAAAACTAAAAAGGAGAGGGGGTTTTTTATATATAAAAATCCTTTTTATTGAAATAGCCAAGTTCTAAGGTATATTTGTTTTGTGGTTAACGAATCTTTAGAGCTTATAAAAAAAGAAATAATAAAAATTGAGGAAACCTTAAGAACTCTCCAAGTTTCACAACATCCTTTCATAAATCAGGTAAGTGAATATGTGCTTTTTTCGGGAGGAAAAAGGGTTAGACCACTTCTTTGTGTGCTTTCGGCTAAGGCCTTAGACCCTGATATTCTTAGTAGTATTTACGAGATCTCCCTTCTTTTTGAGTATCTTCATGTGGCAACTCTTTTGCACGATGATGTAGTTGACGGTGCTGAATTTAGGAGAGGAAGGAAGGCTGCAAGGAATCTCTGGGGAAACCAAGCTACTATTCTTGTTGGCGATTATCTTTATGCCAAGGCCCTAAAGATGGCAAGCTCCCTTAAAGATCCGGATATTATGGAAATAATTACTGAAACTACCCTTCTTATGAGTGAAGGAGAGGTTCTTCAACTTCTTCATCTTGATGATACCGAGCTCACTGAAGAGGATTATTATGAAGTGATCTATAGAAAAACCGCTGTTCTTATGGGGTGTGCTTGTAAAGTAGGGGCCCTTTTTGCCTCCAAAAATTCAAATTTTTCTCAGAGTTTATACCATTTTGGTTTAAACTTAGGGATGGCCTTTCAAATAATTGATGATCTCCTTGATTACACAAGCACAGAGACTGGAAAAGATCTCGGAAAAGATTTTAAAGAGGGGAAGGTTACCCTTCCTGTTATTTTATCCCTTAAAGAGGCTGATGAAAGAGACAAAAAAGAAATTCTTTTTCTTCTAAAAACTAAGGAAATTGATAAAAAGGATTTTCAAAGAATTTGTGAACTTTTAACTAAATATCAAGCCTTTGAAAAGACCTTGGAAAAAGGAAAGGAGTTTATTTCGAAAGCTAAAGAAGAATTAGAAAAGCTTCCACCTTCTCCCTATAAGGAGGCCCTTTTTTTTATGGCAGATTATCTTCTTAGGAGAAAAAAATGAAAGGCCTAAAACTCTTAGTCTTTGATTGTGACGGTGTACTTTTTGATTCCCGTCTTGCAAATAGAGAATACTATAATTTTATTTTAGAGAAAAGCGGCCGCTCCCCTCTAACTGAGGAAGAGCTTGAATATGTACATATGCACTCTCTTACGGAATGTATAGAATATCTCTTTAGGAATCATCCTGAATTAAAAGAGAAGGCCCTTAAGATAGCTCAAAATACTCCCTATTCCAAATTCTTTAAGTATATGAAGATGGAAGAGGGGCTAAAAGAATTTCTTGACTGGGCGTATTCCAGATATTATCTTGCTCTCTGCACTAATAGAACTACTTCAACTAAACCCCTTCTTCAATATTTTGGTCTTGAGAACTATTTTCAATTAATTAGAACAGCGCTTGATATTCCCAAAAGCGACCCAAAAGCCTTAGCCTCGATTCTTGAATATTTCCAAGTATCCCCAAGGGAGGCTCTTTATGTGGGAGATTCTAAAGTGGATGAGAATCTATGTCTTTCTTGTGGAGTTCCCTTAATATCTTTCAAAAATCCCCATCTTAAAGCTCTTAGGATTATATCGAATTTTGCAGAGTTAAGATCCTTTCTTGAAAATAGTTCTTTTCCCAAAGATGGCCTTTTTTACTCCGCAGGGTCTCAAAAATCCTCATAAAGATTTCAGAGGCCAGAAAGTTTCTTTTGAAACCAATGGGCACAAGAAGATAGAGATTCTGTTTTGCCCTGGTGAAGGCTACATAGAGAAGATTAAAAATTTCAAGAGAATGTTTTATCTTTTCAAGATAATAAATTTTTAAAAGTTCCTCAGAAAATTCTTCTTTTTTTCCTCTGTGAACCCCTTTATCAGAAAATAGAAGCTGAAGTTGGGGCACATAACTTTTAAGAGAAAAATTTAAAGGAACTATCACATTCCTGAATTCTAGCCCCTTTGAAGCATGAATGGTTAAAATTTTTAAGGGAGCCTCCTCTAAAGAAAGCTCCAGTTCTTCCTCTGAGAGTTTGGGATAAAATTTAAGAAAGTCTCTTGTCTCTCCTCCCTTAGCTGTAAAGTTTAAGGCTAAGGTTAAAAATTTGGACAAATAGGGCTTTTCTTCAGGAAACTTTTCTTCAAGTTTGAATCGAGAAACTAAAAATCTTAAAAATTGGTATAAATTCATCAAATAGGCCTTCTCAAGGGGTGCTAGAATATTTTCCTTGTAAAAATCTGGCTCGTAATTTTTGAGATATTCGTAAAGAGAAAAATTACCTTTGTTTTGGGTTTTAAAAATTTGATAAGTTTTTAAAAGGTTAATCCCCTCATCTTCAAAAAATTTTAGAAGAACTGTTGCGAGGGAGACTTCGTCTGAGGGATTGAAAAGAAGATTTAGAAAGGAAATAAGGGTATTGATAAGGGAGGATTCGCCAAGATTTAAAAAAGAACTTGCTATGACTGGAAATCCCTTTGCTAATAGGTAAGAAGAGGCTTCAGCTACATCTTCGTTCTCTCTGAAAAGAATGGCTGTATCTTCAAAGAGTGAAGAAGCTTTTAATTCTTCAAGGATACCCTCAATTCTTTGAAAAAGAAAAGGTCTTATTTCCTTTTGAGAGATCTTTTCATCAAATTGGAGCCATTCAATGATAACCTTTCCGTTAAGATTGTAAAGGCCACTCTGCTCAATTTCAGAAAAGATTTCGTCAAATTCTTCAAGGGCAATTTCAACTAAATCTTCAGCCTCCTCTTTTGGATTTTTTCCAAGGACAATTCTTTTTAGCAGTTCTCTTTTTAATTCAGTCTCTTCTTTTAAAAGAGTAAAAAGATGGTTATTAAATTCGACAATTCTATAACAGCTTCGGTAATTGTTCCTAAGGGGGATCTCTTTTAAGCCGAACTCTTTAAAATTTTCCTTAATTAAATGGACTAGCTGAGGGTCTCCTCCTTTCCAGCGATAGATAGTTTGCTTGGTATCCCCTGCGGCTATGAAAAAATTTCCTTCACTTACCAGATTTTCAACCAGGGGATAGACCGAAAGCCACTGCAATTTATCCGTATCCTGTAATTCGTCAATAATAAAGGCCTTAAGTTCCCCAAGTTTAAGATAAACCCACGGTAAAAATTCCTCCTTTAAGGCTTTAGCCAGCTTTTCTTTCCAGATACCCATATAAAGGGTTTTTTCCTGAAAAAGCACCTCTTCAAGCTCCTCTTTTAGTAAAGTTAGAAATTTATAATAGAGAATCCCTCTTAAAAGAGTATTATCTGTATCTTCTGCCGGATCGGGAAGTTGGAGGTTTTGATCCTTAAAGGAGAGAAGTTCCTCTCTGTAAGTTGAAATTTCTACAATTTTTTTTAATTCGTAAATTATTTTTTTCTTAAAATTAAGAGTAAGAGCCTTCTCATTCTTTATAAGAAAGTTGAGAAAATTTTCAAAGAACTGATAGAGGTTTTCATCTTCCTTTGTTTTCTCAAAAACTTTAAGTAGGGCCTTTTCGATATGCCCTTCATCAAGATAATTACTGATAGTAAAATCAGGACTTAAGTTCAATTCATAAGCTAGTCCTCTAAAGAGCTTAAATAAAAAACTATCAATGGTTCTAACCTCAAAGTAATCGTAGTAGAGAAAAAGGTTTTCAAGAAGAAATTCTGCATAGGATGGATCTATACCCGTTTTTTCTGAAAGTACTTTTCCTCTATCTGTTTGAAGGGCAATCTCTTTTAAAAAGGTAATTATTCTTTCTTTCATCTCATAAGCTGCCTTGTTAGTGTAAGTGATGGCAAGAATTTTCTTAAGAGCCTCTGGATTGCTTTGGCAAAATTGCTTTAGCAAAAAGAGGTAATTTAAAGATAACTGATAGGTCTTTCCAGCACCAGCACTTGCGTGAAAAAGAGTAATTGAGTCTTTCATCATAGTATGATTTTATATGATTTTACCCTCATTCTAAAGATTTTCCAGAAAAAAGAATCTGTAACTTCTCAATAGTACCCAATTTATCTTGATTTTTGAGAAAAAAGTCTTTAAACTAATTTAAAGAAGAAAGAGCCCTGAAAGTAAAGTTTAGAGATTTTGAGAAATTTTCATAAAAGATTAAAAAATACTTATAGAGAGAATTAAGGAGGAGTTGAGGTATTTCGAAAGTTTGGTAACAGAAAGGTTTGTAAGGGTTAGATTGGCCATAGATAGGTTGAATGGCAGAAGGGCTAAGCTTAAAGAGAAAGTTAGAGATCTGAGAAGGGCTTCAAATTAGCCTAACAAACCCATTGATGAGATCAAAAACTCATAGATTGAGCCAGAGCTAAGTTGAAAGAAGAGACTACACGAGATACTCAAAAAATAGAGAGCCTTAATCTGAGAGTTGATACTTTTTTTACCTTTTAGCTAGGTAAAATGAAAGAAGAGCTTATAAGAATGAGGAGTGACCTTGACAGAGCCCTTTCCCAGAGAGAGTGTGTATTATAACTTTTGATGAGAGTGGTGGGGCTTTTAGTTTAGATAGCTCTCTCCATAAATTATTTTGAAATTGACTTATGGGTTAAATTTGAATATATTTAAAGCTTAGGTAATTGGTTTGGAGGAAGTTATGGCAAAGCTTGATCCCTTTTTTAAGCTTGTAGTGGATACAGGGGCTTCAGATCTTCATCTTTCTGTAGGCAATCCTCCTCTTTTAAGACTTCATGGAGATTTACAAAGAGTTAAATATAAAAATCTTGAAGAAGAAGAATTACGGGAGATGCTTTATGAGATTATTCCTGAGGAGATTATCAAAAAATTTGAGGAGGAAGGAGAGGTTGATTTTGGTCTTGAAATTCCTGGGCTTGCAAGATTTAGGGTAAATATTTATAAAGAGAGACGAGGCATTGCAGCAGCCTTCAGAGTAATTCCTACCAAAATTAAAACGATTGAAGAGCTGGGGCTTCCCTCTATTTTAAATAAACTTGCCCTTTTGCCTAAGGGGCTTGTTCTTGTCACAGGGCCTACTGGATCTGGAAAATCAACCACTCTTGCTGCTATGATTGATTATGCCAACCGTATGCGATACGACCATATCATAACCATTGAAGACCCAATTGAATTTGTGCATGAATCTAAGAATTGTTTAGTTAATCAAAGAGAACTTGGGACTCACACTAAAAGTTTTGCCAATGCTTTGAGAGCAGCCTTAAGAGAAGATCCGGATATTATCCTTGTAGGAGAAATGAGAGATAGGGAAACCATTGCTCTTGCAATTGAGGCTACTCTTACAGGGCATCTTGTTCTTTCAACACTTCATACCATTTCTGCTGCCCAAACCATAAACCGTATTATTGATGTTTTTCCTGCTGAGGAACAAGCTCAAATTAGAACCACTCTTTCTGAGGCTCTTAGGGCTGTTATTTCCCAAACTATGTTTAAACGCATAGACAGACCTGGAAGAATTGTAGCCCTTGAGATACTTATTGCTACTCCTGCTGTAAGAAATCTTATCCGCGAAGGAAAAATCCATCAGATTCCTTCTATGATTCAAACTGGAAAAAAATATGGCATGATGAGTCTCGATGATTGCATTATGGAATATCTTAATAAGGGATATATAAGTCCTGAAGAGGCCTTTATAAAAGCCGTTGATAAGACAAGGTTTCTACCCTTTGTAAAAAACAGAGAAGCTATAGATTTTACAGAACTACCAGGGTAGAAATGCTTACAGACTTTGAGATTAAAGACATAATTAGTAAACTTGCCTTTCATGAACCAGGAATTTCTGATATTTTTATTCTTTCTGGATATCCCTTTCAAATTATGGTTTATGGAAGAATAAAAAGTATTTTTCTTTCTGACTATCCTGTGGAAAAATTAAGTCCCTTTCAGGTTGAAGAAATTGCCTTTTCTATGTTAAGAGATAAGCCCTACCTTTTCAAAAAACTTCTTAAGGATGGATATGCAGATTTTTCTTATTTTCTTGATGACGAAACTCGTTTCAGAGTAAATGTTTTCTCAAGGCAGAAAACTTATAATATTGTTATGAGAAAGCTAGAAAGCAAGATAAAGACTATAGAGGAGCTTAATCTTCCTAAGGTATTCTATAAAATAGCCAAAGAGAAGTATGGAATTGTTTTGGTTACAGGTGCAACAGGGCAAGGAAAAACTACTACCCTTGCAGCGATTCTTCACGAGATCAATAAAAATGAAGCTGTTCATATTCTTACTCTAGAAGATCCTGTGGAATACCTTCATAAACCTATTAAGGCAACTATTAACCAAAGAGAACTTGGAACGGACTTTTCAAGTTTTGCCGAAGGGTTAAAAGCTGCTCTTCGTGAAGCTCCTCATGTAATACTTGTGGGTGAAATTCGTGATAGAGAAACTATGGATATTGCTTTAACTGCTGCAGAAACTGGGCACCTCGTTTTTTCTACCCTCCATACTATAGGAGCTTCTCAGACCATTAATAGAATTATTGGATTTTATAGCAAGGAGGAAGAGAGTCAGATAAGACAGCGTCTTGCAGCAGCTTTAAGATGGGTTATTGGTCAAAAACTTTTACCTAAAGTCGGTGGAGGAAGAATTGCTGTTTTTGATATTCTCTATACTAATCTTCGGGCAAAAGAGATTATTCTTACAGGAGAATCGGAGGGGAGAACTTTATATGATGTGATGACCCAAGGAGGCCCCTTTGGAATGCAAACCTTTGATCAAAATCTTATTGAACTCTTTAGAGAGGGCTTAATTGAGGAAGAAATTGCTTATTATCACTCCATCAGAAAGGATATCGTTGGAAGACAAATTGAGCTTATTAAAAAGGAAAGAAGAAAGGAAGAACCAATAATTAACCTTGAAATTGCCGGAAAGGGTGTTAAATGAAGTTTCAGCTTGAAGATTTACTGCTTGAAAAACCTGTAAGTCTTATTTACTGGGAACTTGAAGGAGAATTTAAAAATTTTTTCTCCTTTCTTGAAGGAGAAACAGAGCTAAAAATCTTGGAAAATCTTAATGAATTCTACCAGTGGTTTACTGTCCTTGAGATAAGGAATTTTATGGCTGGTGTTAAGAAGGCTGAGAAAATTAAAGAGATCAATCAATTACTTGAAAAGCTACCTATAGAAAAAAGAAGGGAGATTTTTATTATTTATATTTCTCCAGAGGTTGAGACTCTTGACACAAAAGGAAGCTTCCTTTACTCAGCTAATCTTTTGGTTAATGAGAGGGATTTAAAGGATATGGAGAGGATTTACAGCAAGGCAAAGACCTATTGGGTAAGTCTTTATAAACCTTACTTTCAAGCCATGGCTAAATTTTTAGAGGAGGAGCTGTAAGTGTTAAGAAAGGTCCTTTTTCCTGTTGCAGGCTTTGGCACACGCATGCTTCCTGTAACCAAAGTGGTTCCTAAAGAACTCCTTCCTATTCTAAATCGTCCAGCCATTGAGTATGTGGTGGATGAGGCCCTAAACTCAGGGTTTGATAGTTTTATTTTTGTTATTTCCTACGGAAAAGAGGCTATTATTGACTATTTTGATGTAGATCTTGGGCTTAGAAGCTTTCTTGCTGAGAGAAAGAAAGAGTCTCTCTTGGATCTGATTAAGGAAGTTGAGAGTAAGGTGAAGACTTTAAGTGCGGTAAGGCAAAAGATTCCAGAGGGGCTTGGCCATGCAGTCCTTTCTGCTGAGAGGCTTGTGGGTAAGGAGCCCTTTGCTGTAATTCTTGGAGATGATCTTATCGATGCAGAACCTCCTTGCCTTAAACAAATGAAAGAACTCTATCTTGAGCTTTCAGCTCAAACTGAAAACCATAGCCTTATTGCCCTTGAAGAGGTTTCTCTTGAGGAGGTTTCAAAATATGGCATAGTTGAGGGAGAGAGAATTTCTGATAACCTAATCAAAATAAAAAGAATGGTTGAAAAGCCCTCTCCAGAAGAGGCTCCCTCAAATCTTGCTATAGTTGGTAGATACATTTTTCATCCTGCTATTTTTGAATATCTCAAAAGAATTCCCAAAAAGGGAGGGGAGTATCAGTTAACGGATGCTATGCAACTTATGATAGAAGAGGGTTATCCCTTTTATGGATATATCTTTCAAGGGATACGCCTTGATACAGGAAATCCCAAGGGGTACTTTAAGGCTATCCTTCACTACGCTTCAAAGGATCCTGAATTGAGAGAGATATTAAAGAGTTTTTCTTTTGAAATTTAATGTATCTTCTTGAAGTAGCCTTGCCTCTTCCTCTTTTCAAAAGGTTCCACTATTTAAGCTCACAATTTGTCTCTCCTGGACTGAGAGTAGTTGTCCCTTTTGGTGGTCAAAAGCTTGTAGGGATTGTCTGGAATATAAAAGAGGTTACTTCGGAAGACCTAAATCCTGATATAGAATATAAAGAAATAGAGGAGGTTCTTGACGCTTTTCCTTTATATCCTCCTAAGTTTTTTCCTTTTCTTGAGTGGGTTTCTAAATATTATCTTTCCCCTCTTGGGATAGTTTTAAAAACGGCTCTACCCTCAGGGGTTTTTAAAATTCCTGAGAGAAGACTATTTTTAACTTCTGAAGGAGAAAGGGCTTTAAGAAAGGGGTTGCTTCCTTCAGCTTTTGAAGCAATTCTTGGAAATAAAAAAGGAGTAAGTCTTAGGAATTTTACTAGAAAATATAGAATTCCTTTAAAAAAGATAAATGAATGGGTAAGACTTGGTTTACTTGATTTAAAGGTTATTGTTCCTCAGGTTCGCATCCCTGTTGAGGTCTTCTATCGATTGAAAAGGCCTTTAGAAGGCTCATATAAAGAAAAAGTTGAACCCCTTTTTGCAGAAAATGAAGAAATTCCTGAAAGGGCCCTTAAAGGCTTGATTACTGCAAGAGTCCTAAAAAAATTGGTTGAAGAGGGATATTTAGAAAGAATTGAAATTCCAAAAATGAGAAGAATTGTAATTCCCTCTGAAGTTATAAGGGATTATACACTTATTCCCCAGCAAAAGAGGGTGCTTAATCAACTTATTTTAGGGCTAAAAGAAAACAGGTTTATTCCTTATTTGCTTTATGGAGTTACAGGCTCTGGTAAATCTCTTATTTATTTAGAACTTATAAAGGAGGCGTTAAAAGAAGGAAAAAGAATTTTATTTCTCCTTCCTGAAATAGCGCTTACTCATTATATTGAAAAGATACTTTATCAGCATTTTAAAAATCGTTTAGCCCTTCTTCATAGTGCCTTAACACCACAACAGAGACTTTCCGAATGGTTAAAAATCCTTGAGGGAAAGGCTGACATTGTGATAGGAACAAGGTCAGCTATCTTTGCTCCTATTGAAAATCTCGGGCTTATTATTGTGGATGAGGAGCACGACCCTTCTTATAAAGAAGAAAACCTATCTTGCAAATACAATGCCAGAGACCTTGCCCTTGTGAAAGGTAAAATGGAGGGAGCTCTTGTGCTTCTTGGCTCTGCCACACCAAGCCTAAAATCCTACTATCTTGCCAAAACTGGTCATTATCAGCTCCTTACCCTCACAGAGAGACCTTTTGTCTCTATGCCAGAAGTGAAACTTGTTCTTCATAAAAAAGGGAACATATTTACAGAAGAGGTAAGAAGGGAAATTAAAAATACTCTTCAAAAAGGCCGATCTGTTTTTGTTTATCTCAACAGAAGGGGGTATGCCCCTTTAGTTAAATGTGAGGAATGTGGATACCTCTGGGAATGTCCCAATTGTGGTATTTTTCTCACTTATCACAAAGATGAAGAGGCTATTTTGTGTCACTACTGTTCCTTTGCTGTAAGTGTGAAGGTCCTCTGTCCGAAGTGCAAGAGAGGAAAGTGGAAATTTTTAAGATTTGGAACTGAAAGGATTGAGGAGATTTTAAGGAATGAATTTCCTGGGGTTGAGGTAGTGAGATTTGATAGAGATGTGGTTAGTTCTGAAAAAAGGCTTGCAGAGCTTTTTGAAAAGCTTTATAAACCCTTTCCTAAGATCATCGTGGGAACCCAAATGGGGGTTCATGGCCATAATTTTCCTCAGGTGAATCTCGTTGTAATAACGAGGGCTGAGGAAGGGCTCTTTCTCCCTCATTACAAGTCTTCAGAGAGAACTTTTCAACTTTTGCTTCAAGCCGAAGGAAGAGCTGGAAGAAAGGAGGAAAGAGGGAAGGTTTTGATTCAGACCTCCTTTCCTGACCACTATGTGATTACTAAGGCAGTTTCTCAGGATTATGAGGGTTTTTTTTATGAAGAGCTCCTTAGGAGGAAAAAATATCAATTTCCTCCTTTTAAAAAGCTTGCAGTAATGCGTTTTGAGGGAGTAAAGGAAGAAAAAATAAGAGAAATTGCGGTTAAATTGAGAGAGAAGATGGAAAATCTGAAAGCTCGCCAAGGATTTTCATTGGAAATTCTTGGCCCATCACCCTGTCCAATGAGAAAATTAAGAGGGCTTTACCGCTGGCAGATTCTGATAAAAGGAGAAAGTTCTAGAGAAATACACGCCCTTTTAGAGCCTTTTAAAGAAGTAAAATATACCGGTGTAAAAGTGGAGATAGACATTGATCCCGAAGATTTGTTATAATAAAAATTAAAGTCTTTACTTTTTTGGAATAGGGCTTATATTGAACTTTTAAGATTATGCTTAAAGCTGGCAAACCAAAAATAGAGCGAATAAATCTAACCCAATCTAATTTTCTTCTAAATTTTGATCTCAAACCTGTTGAACTCGAGGCCTATCTTGATGAATATCTAATTGGGCAGAATTTTGCCAAGGGAATTATAGCTACTAAAATTTGTACCCATTTTCATAAGGCCAAATCTTTTCTCATGAGAGAACCTATATATGAAAATGTGGGTTTTGTCAAAAACAATATTATTATCATTGGTCCAACTGGGGTAGGAAAAACTTTTATTATTAAGCTTATTGCCAAAAAGCTTGGTGTGCCTTTTATTAAAGGGGATGCCACCAAGTTTAGTGAAACCGGTTATGTAGGAGGAGATGTAGAAGATCTTGTGAGGGATCTTTATTATGAGGCAGGGGGAGATTTAGAAAAGGCTAGATTTGGAATAATTTATCTTGACGAGATTGACAAGATTGCATCCCCTGGTGAGGTTATTGGGCCAGATGTCTCAAGAACGGGGGTTCAGAGAGCCCTTCTTAAGCTTCTTGAGGAAACGGAAGTTGAGATAAAAATGCCCCATGAGGGCTTACAAATCATGGAATATCCAGATGAAGGGAAAAATAAAAGAAAAAAGATTACTTTGAATACCAAATATATTCTTTTTGTGGTGAGTGGAGCTTTTCAAGGGCTTGAAGAAATTATTAAAAAACGCTTAAAAAAGCAGAGTCTTGGATTCCTCTCAGAAATTGAGGGAAAGGAGGATAAAAAAATTAATTATATGAAATTTGTAACCCCTGAAGATCTTGTGGCCTATGGATTTGAGCGAGAGTTTGTAGGAAGATTTCCTGTAATTGCTGTTTTTGATCCTTTAACAGAGGAGGAGCTCTATCAAATTCTTGCCAATCCTAACAATGTAATTATGCTGAACAAAAAGAGGGATTTTAAGGTATACGGAATTGATCTTGCCTTTACGGATACTGCTTTAAGAGAGATTGCTAAGCTTGCTTACAAGGATAATACAGGGGCAAGGGCCTTGGTTAGGGTCCTTGAAAGCTCACTTATTTCCTTTGAAAGGATTCTTCCCTCTAAATCTATAAATTATCTTGGAGTAACAGAGGAACTGGTTAGAGATCCAGAGGGATATTTAAAAGCTATGCTTAATAATCCCTCATCAGACAAATGGGTTGAAGCTTATACGAGAGCTCTAAATGATGAAAGGCAAAGAGTGATTGAATATCTTGAAAGCAAAAAGCCATACTCTAAAGAAGTAAAATCCTTTGAAATTACTCCTAAGAGATTGAACTTGCTCTTTGAGATTTATAAAGGGGAAGATATTGAGCTAATACAAGCTTTAGAGAGATTAAATCATATATACCACCAGATTAAGGCATATGAGACTTCTTTTTCAAGAAGAAACCAGATTCAAGCAGTGTTTACAGAGGATGCCATTGATCATATTATGGAAGAGGTTGTGAGAAAGGATCAAGGGGTCTTTCCTTTTTGTGAAAAATTCTTATCAAGGTTTGAATATACCTTTTCTTTATTGAAAGAGACCCTTCAAAGAAATAGATTTTATATTACCCGCTTGGCTTTTGTGAATCCTGATCGATATTTGGAAGAGCTTATAACAAATTAAGATGATTTTAGTTGCTCTTTCAGAAGGTATATTTGAGAAAATAAAACCTTTTCTTGAGAAATTTAAGGTCAAATATGAAAAGGTTGAAACAGGAGAAGAGCTTTTGGAAAAGGCTAAAAAGAGTAAACCAGAATTAGTAATTCTTGAGAAGGACTTACCTCTCTTTGATGGTTTTGCCGTAACTCTTCTTTTAAAATCTAATCCCAAAACTAAGGAGATTCCTATCCTTGCTGTTTGCAAATGTGATTATCAGGAAGAGGAGATTAAAGCAAGAGATAGCGGGGCAGATGATATTATTCACTGCCCCATAAAAGAAGAGGAAGTGGTAAGGTATCTTGAAAGATATTTGAAAAAATAAGAAGGGAGTATTTTAAAGATGATTGGAATTTCTAAGCTTTATTGTGGAACGGTTGAACCTTCTGATCCTTTGAGATACGGCAGGAGAGCCAAAGATCTCCCCTCTCATCTTCTTCAGTTTTCTGTGGATAAAAAACCTGTGGTAGTTTGGAATGTTACTAAAGCCTGTAATTTAAGATGTATTCACTGCTATGCTTCTGCAGATAACAGTCCTGCTGAAAATGAGTTAACCACTGAAGAGGGTTTTAGACTTCTTGAAGATCTTGCTCAATTTGGTTGTCCAGTGGTTCTTTTTTCAGGGGGAGAACCTTTAGTAAGGTCTGACATCCTTGACCTTATTCATAAGGCTGTAACCCTTGGTTTGAGAGCGGTTTTATCTACTAACGGGACACTTATTGATGAAGCCTTAGCTAAGGAATTAAAAAAATTAGGGTTATCCTATGTTGGGATAAGTCTTGATGGAATTGGGGAGGTCCATGATCGTTTTCGAGTTTCTAAGGGGTGCTTTGAAAAGGTAGTTAGAGCCATTGAAAATTGCCAAAGGGAAGGCATAAAGGTAGGGTTAAGATTTACCATGAATAAATTTAATGCTCAAGAGATACCTAAGGTCTTTGATTTTGTTGAAGAAATGAAGATACCAAGGATTTGTTTCTATCATCTCGTTTATGCGGGAAGGGGAAGCCATCTTATTGAACAGGATCTCACCCATGAAGAGACCAGATTTTGGGTGGATTACATCATTGATAGAACTAAGGAACTTCACGATAAGGGCCACAAGGTCGAAGTTTTAACGGTGGACAATCATGCCGATGGCCCCTATCTTTATCTTCGTATGAAAAGAGAAGGCAATCCAAGGGCTGAAGAGGTTTATCAACTTCTGCTTATGAATGGTGGAAATAATTCCGGGGTTGGTATTGGGTGTGTGTCCTGGGATGGCTCGGTGCATGCTGATCAGTTTTGGAGACATTATAGTTTTGGTAATGTGAGAGAAAGACCCTTTAGTGAGATCTGGATGGATACCTCTGATCCCCTTATGGCCAAATTAAAAGAAAAGAAAAAACATGTTAAAGGAAGATGTGCCCAATGCAGGTTTCTTGAGGTATGTGGGGGGAATTTTAGAGTTAGAGCCGAGGCTTATTATGGAGACATTTGGGCGCCTGATCCAGCCTGTTATTTAACTGACGAAGAGATTGGTCTTGCTTAACAAATATAAGAGGGAGGTAAGAAATGTCAAAGATTGAGAGGGCAATAATTAGTGTTACAGATAAAACGGGAATAGTTGAATTTGCCAGGGAACTTTCCCAACTTGGCATTGAAATAATTTCCACTGGAGGCACAGCCAAGGTTATTCGGGAAGGTGGTGTAAAGGTGATTGATATCTCAGAACTTACAGGCTTTCCGGAAATTCTTGGGGGAAGAGTAAAAACTTTGCATCCCTTTGTGCACGGAGGGATTCTCTTTAAAAGAGACGATCCATCCCATGTAGAGACTATAAAAAAGATGGGGATTAAGCCCATTGATATGGTAGTGGTCAATCTCTATGCCTTTGATAAGGTGGTAGAAAAAAAGGGAGATCTTGATACAGCCATAGAAAACATAGATATTGGAGGGCCAACTCTTCTTAGAGCAAGTGCTAAAAATTTTAAGTATGTCACGGTGATTGTTGACCCCTCAGATTATTCTAAAGTACTTGAAGAAATAAAAGCTTATGGGAATACTACCCTAAAGACCCGCTTTGAGCTTGCTAAAAAGGTCTTTCAGTTGACAAGTTCCTACGATGCTATGATCTTTAATTACCTTTCAACCTTTGAGCTCTAAATTTAAATTAAATGTTTTGTCTGGTTCTTGCAGAAAACACTATAGAGGATCTCTATGGAGCCTTGGAGGAGGGAAAAAACTATACTGATCTTTTTGAATTAAGGCTTGATTATCTTGAGAAAATAGACAAAGACTCTTTAGAGGGAATTCTTAAGGCTCCCTATCGTTTTATCTGCACTGTAAGAGCAAAGGAGGAGGGAGGGAAGAGGGAAATTTCACCTTTTCAGAGGTGGGAGATCCTTGAATTTTGCGGAAACAAAGGGGCCTATCTCATAGATGTGGAATGGAAAAGCCTTTTTTTTGGAAAATACAAGACCCTCATCAAGAAAAGCCCCCTTTTTCCAAAAAAGATTCTTTTTTCTTATCACAACTTTGAGGGTACCCCTTCTTTGAAAGTTCTAAAGGTATTACTTAAGAGAGCCTCTTTAGAAGGAGTTAAATGGTTCAAGATAACTACACTTGTTAAGGATTTTTCAGAGGCCTTAGAACTTTTAGGGCTTATTTCTTATGGAAGAGACCTTGGGATGGAGATCTTGGCCTTTGGAATGGGTGAGGTAGGAAAACTTTCAAGGGTCTTGTGTCTTTTAGCAGGCTCCCCCTTTACCTATGTTTTTTCTCCCAAAGGAAGGCCTCTTGCCCCAGGCCAGCTTGATATAGTTTCTGCTAAAAACCTCTATGAAACTTTAAGAAATGTATAGGGTCTTTGGAATCATAGGAGATCCTGTTTCTCATTCTCTATCCCCAGTGATGCATAACGCTGCTTTAAGAGAGCTTGGAATAAGAGCAGTTTATGGAGCCTTTCAAGTAAAAAAGGAACATCTCAAAGAGGCTATAGAGGGTATAAAGGCCCTAAATATCTCTGGAGTTTCTGTAACTATTCCTCACAAAGAGGCTGTAATTCCTCTCCTTGATTATGTAGATGAAGTGGCACAAAAGATAGGTGCAGTAAATACTATTGTAAACAGAGAAGGGAAACTTTGGGGCTATAATACAGACTGGCTTGGAGTTTTAAAGGCCCTTTATGAGAAGGGAATAGAAATTCGAGAGAAAAGGGTGGTAATTATTGGAGCAGGTGGGGCAAGTAGGGCAGTAGTTTATGCCTTAAGGGAGGGAGGAGCCAAGGAAATAATCCTATACAACCGAACCTTTGAAAAGGCAAAGGCCCTTGCAGAGGAATTTTCCTGTAAGGCTCTTCCTTGGGAAGAACTAAAAAAAGCAGAAGGCGATATTATTATCCAGGCAACCAGTGTAGGATTAAAAAGTATGGAATCCCCTGTTCCTTCTGAAATCTTCAAAAACTTTAAGGTGGCCATGGATATCGTATATTTGCCTCTGAAAACCAAGTTTTTGCAAGACGCGGAAAAATTTTGTAAAATTATTGATGGTTTAAGGATGCTTCTTTATCAGGGGGTAGAACAATTCAAACTCTTTACAGGGTTAAATCCACCTGTTAATTTAATGGAAAAAATGCTCTACGAAGAGGTAAAAAAGATGGAAAAGGAGCTTGGTTTTGGAGATTAAAATTGTACATCCTTTAAAGGACTTTAAGGAATTATCTCTTCGTCTTCCTTCTTCAAAGAGCCTCACTCAGAGGGCTTATCTTTGTTCAGCTTTGGCTCAAGGAGAATGCCTGGTTAAAAATCCCTTAAGGAGTGAAGATCCTGAACTTTTGAAAAAGGCGCTTGAAGCCACAGGGGTAATCTTTGAGGAAAAAGAGGAGGGCTATCTTGTAAAAGGAGTCTCAGGTACTCCTGTTTTAAGCAAGGAGAGGGTATTTTTTGGGAATAATGGGACTGGGGCAAGGTTTTTCTTAGCTTATGCATGCCTTGGAAAGGGTGAGTGGATAGAACTTTACGGAAAAGATCGTCTCCATGAACGCCCCATGGAGGCCCTAATTCAGGCTCTAAGAGGTCTTTCAGCCAAGATTGAGTGTCTAAAGAAAGAGGGTTATCTTCCTGTTAGAATTTATGAAAGTTCTTTAAAGTCTGGAAGGGTTGAACTTCCAGGGCATATAAGCAGTCAATTTATTTCAGCGCTTCTTCTTATAGGTCCCTATCTTCCTCAAGGGATTGAAATTGAAATAAAAGGAGAGCTTTTTTCAAAGAGTTATATAGAGATGACCTGTGAAGTGATGAGACACTTTGGAATTTCTCCAGAGGAGAGTGATGGGCTTTTGAGGGTTTCTCCAGGAGCTTACCAGGGGAGAGTTTATGAGGTTCCTGCTGATGCCTCAAGTGCCTCTTATTTTCTTGCTATCCCTCTTATTTTAGGAAGAGGAAGGATTAGGATTGAAAATTTTGATGGAAAGACGAAGCAGGCTGATGCAGTTTTTCTTGAATTTGCAAAGGCTTTTGGGGCTGAAGTTAAAGTTTATGAGCCTCTTGGAGTTGAGCTCTCTTTTGAGGGAAGGCCAAAGGCTCTCTCTCTTAATATAAGAGATTGCCCAGATCTTTTTCCAACCCTGGCAGTGATTGGAGCAGTCTCTGAGGGAAGAACGGTCTTATATGGAGCACCTCACCTTAGATATAAAGAGACAGATCGCATAAAGGCTATGGCAAAGGAGCTTTCAAAGCTCGGAGTCAAGGTTGAGGAAATTCCTGATGGACTTATCCTTTATGGAGGAGAAAGCTTTAATCCAGCACAAATTGAAACATACGATGATCATCGTATTGCCATGGCCTTTGCAGTGCTTGGATTAAGAGTTGGCCCTTTGAAAATAGAAAATCCCGGATGTGTAGCCAAGTCCTTTCCAGAGTTTTGGGAGCTTTTTGAAAAGATATATTATGAAAATACTTCTCATAGGTTTTAGAGGAGCTGGTAAAACCACCTTAGGGAAAGAACTTGCTAAAAGTCTCAATTTATCTTTTTTGGATGCTGATGAGGAAATAGAAAAAGAGGAAGGAAGAAGTATAAAGGAAATAGTTGAAAAGGAAGGTTGGGCCTATTTTAGAAGTCTTGAGAAGGCCTTTTTAAGAAGACTTGTTAAAAGAAAGGATTTAGTGTGTGCCTTAGGAGGAGGCGCGGTATTACATGAGGAGGAGATGGAGGCCCTTTCAAAGGAGAGTATCATTCTTTGGGTTAAAGCCTCTCTTGAGAAGATAAAAGAAAGAATAATAAAGGATGAAAAAACAAAGAGTCAAAGGCCGGCTTTAACGTCTCTTTCCTTTGAAGAGGAGCTGGAAAGGCTCTATATAGAGAGAGAGCCCCTTTATCAGAAATGGGCTCACGTAGAAGTAGATACCACTTATGACAATTTAGACTCCGTGGTAAATAAAATAAAAGAAATTCTTCTAAAGGGGGCTAAAGATGGCTAATACCATTGCTGAGGCAATTAAAGAGGCTGTAAGTGAAGTAGTTTCTACTTATACTGGCAATAGTCCAGAACTTGTGGCTACAGAAGCTCGAAAGGACGATTTTGCTTTAGCAGAAATTTCCTCAATAATTGGCTTAACAGGAGAGAAACTTCAAGGGGCCTTTGTGGTCTCTCTGGATAAAGAGCTTTTATTTGAATTTATGAAACTTCTTTTAGGTGAGAGCCCAACGGAACTCAATCAAGAGGCTCTTGATATGGCAGGTGAGCTTGCCAATATGATTTGTGGAGCCTTTAGAAGAAGATTTGAAAAATTCGGAGCCACCCTTAAGGCCTCGGTGCCAAGTATGATTACCGGAAAGGATTACAAAATTCATTCTTTATGTAAAACCCCTCGAGTTACCTTTAAATTCAAGATTGGGGATCAGTTTCTTTACGTAGAGTTCTGCCTTGATAAGATAGCCTAGGAGGAATTTATGGAAATCAGAACCCATAGAAGAATTGATCAAACGCTAAGCGGAACCCCTGTTGAGCTCTCTCAAGGTAAGGCCATAGTGAAACTTAAAACCGATGAACGCATGGTGGCTGATGAAAAAGGATTAATTCACGGAGGCTTTATTTTTAGTTTAGCTGACTATGCTGCTATGCTATCTGTAAATGAGGAAACGGTAGTATTAGCCAAGGCTGAGGTAAAGTTTATAAAACCGGTTCGTCTTGGAGATGAAATAGAGGCCCACGCTGAGGTAAGAGAAATTGAGGGAAAAAAGAGAAAGGTTTATGTAGAGGTAAAAAGAGGAGAAGAAGTGGTCTTTGTAGGAGACTTCTTATGTGTAGTGCCAGAAAAGCATGTGCTTGATTAAAGTTTCTTGACCTTTAGGATAAAGCCTTCTTTTTCTACTATTTTAACTTGAGATCCTTTAGGAATCTCCTCTTCAGATACAGCTTGCCAAATCTCTCCCTCAACGAAAATCTTTCCTCCCTCTTTGGTAATACTGGTTAGAGCCTTCCCTTTCTTTCCTATAAGCCCCTCCTTTCCTGAAACCGGTTTTTTCTTTAGAGTTTTTACCGCAAGGTAAGTAATACCACCAAAGAGTGTGGCAAAGGTTAATACAACTGAGATTAGAAAGGGTAAACTTATTTTTAAACTGGGAGGATTATTTCCGAAAAGAAGAAGGGAACCAAGAAGAAGGGAGATAATTCCACCAAGGGTTAAAAGCCCGTGAGAGGAGACTTGGGTTTCAAGGAAAAAAAGAAGGCCTGCAAGAAAAATAAGGGCAAGGCCTGCATAATTCATAGGAATGATACTTAGTCCAAGAAAGGCAAGAATAAGGCAAATTGCTCCAAAAACACCTGGAAAGATGGCTCCAGGATGGGAAAGCTCAAAATAAAGACCAAGAAGACCAAGCATTAAAAGAAAGTATACTAAATTAGGATTGGCAAGAATTTTAAAAAATCTGGTCTTTAGGTCTTCTTTAATTTCTTCTATAGGATAGCCCTTTAGCTCAAGAGTAATTTCCTGATCCTTAATTTTTATCTTTCTTCCCTGGGCCTTTTGAATAAGATCTTCAAGATCTTTAGCTATAATTTCAACTACTTTAAGGGAGAGAGCCTCTTTTTCAGTTAGGGTTTTACTTTTTTTGACGGCAAGTTCTGCAAATTCGGGATTTCTTCCCTTTGACTCGGCAAGACTTTTAGCCCAGCTGGCAAGGTCATTGGCAATTTTTTCAAGCATCTTTGAGTCTGCCTTTCCCGTGAGTTCCACAGGATGGGCTGCCCCAAGGTGAGTAGAAGGAGCCATAGCTGCTAAATGACTTGCAAGAACTATAAAGACCCCTGCAGAGGCTGCTCTTGCTCCCTGAGGACTTACATAAACAATGATAGGAATTGAGCTTTGCAGAAACTCCTTTACAATTTCACGGGTTGAATCTACAAGTCCTCCTGGAGTATCAAGCTGAACTATAAGAGCCTTCCCCCTCTTCTCTTCGACATAATGAAGAGCATAGATTATAAAATTGGCTGTAACAGGGGTTATGGCTGAATCAACTTTTATAGTATAAATCTTTTGAGAAAAGGCCTTAGCTGGCAAAAAGCTCAAAAAGAAAAAAAGCCAAAGGTTAGCTATTAAAATTTTCTTCATAGAGCCTCTTAAAGGTCTTCAGGTCTTCCCAGATTAGCCTCTTTACAGCGGGATTTTTTAACATATAGGAGGGATGATAGGTAAAAATAATTAGGCTATCTTTGTAAGAAAAGGGGTTTCCTCTTACGGAAGAGAAGGTTTCAGCTTTTTTCATAAAGATTTTAGGAGGAATAAATCCAAGGGCAAGAATTAGTTTTGGTTTTAATAACCTAATTTCCTTTAGAAGATATTTTTTACAGGCCTCAATTTCGTCTTCTTCAGGGAGCCTTCCTGCAGGAGGTTTACACTTCACAGCCAAGGTGATGTAGAAATCTTCCTTTCTTAGGCCGATGCTAAAAAGCATCCTTTGGAGCACATCTTTAATAGGGCCTGAAAAGGGCCATCCAAAATAATCATCGTCTCTATCAGGAAAATCTCCGATTAACATGAGCCGTTTATTTTCGTAGTTTTTATCAAGCACTGGGTGTTTTCTTACACGAGAAAGTTTACAATCTTCACATTTTGAAATTTTTTCAAAGAGGGCCTCCATTGTGTCCTTAGAAAATTTTTCTTTTTGATCTAGAAGAAAGGAAAATTCCTTACTAAAGGGAATTTCAGAAAAACCAAGGGCTGCATAATATAGAAAGTAATCTCTAAGAACTTCGAAGAGGTTTAGGCCCCTTTTTTCTTCTTCCATATTTAATAAATATAATTGTTAAAAACAATTTAGCCAACTGTAAAGGCTAAATATGTTTTAATCTAAAGGTTTGTAAAAAAATTTTCTTCTTGAGATTGGGAGAAAAATGAGTTAAGATTTCAGAAAAACTCTTTCT
>PNIE01000053.1 GCA_002877875.1 Caldimicrobium thiodismutans | reverse complement strand
CTCTCAAGAAGAGAAACCTCTGAAAGGCTCTTCTCATAACCTATGATCTTTCTCTCAATAATCTCAGAAATCCTTTTTTCAAGCTCCTTCTCAAAAATTTCACGGATTATCTCTCTTATTTCCTTATCGCTAAAATTAGAAGCAATATTCATCTTACCCCCTTTTTTAAATTTATCGTTACCAAAAATTTAACAAAAAAATTAAAAATTGTCAAACTAAAATAGCATTTTCCACATCAAATCTCTTAATTTCACTCCATCTTCCTCGTGATTCTGCCTCTTAACTTTGGCATCCTTTTGTTTTTAAAATGCACTTTTTCAGCCATAAATTAAATTTTTCGAACTTAGGTAAGGGGATATAGGGGCTTTTATGTAAAGAGTGACTCTTCTTACAGGGAAAAAGAGAGAGATTTAAGGACTTTGAAATACTTTGAAAATTGATTATACTTATAGCCAATTCTTTTAAAAATTGGAGGTTTTTATGCCTATAACCCCTGATGAGGTAAAAAAGATTGCCCATCTTGCAAGGCTTGAATTTTCTGAAGAAGAACTTTTAGCTTATACAGAAGAGCTCTCTAAAATTCTTGACTATTTTCAAGAACTTCAAGAGGTTGATACTTCAACAATAGCACCAACCTTTCATCCCTATAAGAAAAAAACTCCCTTTAGAGAGGACGAGGTAGAAACCTTTGAAAATATTGAGGGGCTTCTTAAAATTGCCCCTGAGCTTAAAGACACTTTAATCGTTGTGCCTAAGGTGGTTAAGGCACCCTAAGGAAAGTTCAAACAAAAAAGGAGAAAATTTATGGAATTGAAAGAGCTTACTTTAAAAAAAGCTCTAAACCTCCTTGATGAGGGAAAGCTTTCCAGCAAAGAGCTCTGTACCTTAACTCTGGAACAAATTAAAAAATATGATCCCTTGGTTAAGGCCTTTCTTTATGTAAATGAGGAGTGGGTGCTTAAACAGGCCGAAGAGGCAGATAAAAAGAGAAAAGAGGGAAAAAGGGACTTACTTACAGGGATTCCCCTCTCTATAAAGGATAATATTCTTATAAAAGGGCATCCTACAACTTGTGCCTCTAAAATCCTTGCTAATTACATTGCTCCCTATGATGCTACTGTTATTGAGAGATTAAAAAGCCAGGGAGTTGTCTTTATTGGAAAGACTAATATGGATGAATTTGCAATGGGTTCTTCTACAGAAAACTCTGGTTTTTTCCCTACAAGAAATCCTTGGGATCTTGAGAGAGTCCCTGGAGGCTCGTCGGGAGGTTCTGCTGTTTCTGTTGCTCTAAGAATGGGGCTTGGATCTCTTGGGTCAGACACAGGTGGTTCCATAAGACAGCCTGCTGCCTTTTGCGGTGTGGTAGGTATGAAACCTACCTATGGCCTTGTCTCCCGTTTTGGGCTTGTGGCCTTTGCCTCCTCTCTGGATCAAATTGGGCCCTTTGGTTTAACAGTTGAGGATACCGCTCTTCTTCTTCAAGCTATTGCAGGAAATGATCCTAAAGACTCTACTTCAGCAGAAATTGAAATTCCTAATTATCTCGAATTCATAGAAAATAATCTAAATACCACCTTTAAAATAGGTCTTCCCAAAGAATATTACTCCTATGATATTGATCCTGAAATTACTAAATACCTTGAAAAAACTATTGAAATTTTGAAAAAAAGGCACACTATGGTGGAAATATCTCTGCCTCACACTAAGTATGCGGTAGCTACTTATTATATAATTGCTCCTGCTGAGGCAAGTTCAAATCTTGCAAGATATGACGGGGTAAAATATGGATTTAGAGCAGAGGCTAAAAGTCTTCTTGAAATGTACAAAAAATCAAGGGGACTTGGTTTTGGAAAAGAGGTAAAAAGAAGGATCATGCTTGGAACCTATGCCCTTTCAGCAGGATATTATGATGCCTACTATCTCAAAGCCTCAAAGGTAAGAACCCTTATAAAAGAAGATTTTGAAAAGGCTTTTAAAGAGGTAGATTTAATTCTTACTCCAACCACCCCAACGCCCCCTTTTAGGCTGGGTGAAAAAATTTCTGATCCTCTACAGATGTATTTGTCTGACATTTTTACTATTCCAGTTAACCTGGCTGGGCTTCCTGCTCTTAGCCTTCCAGTGGGGCTAACTACTGATAATCTTCCTGTAGGAGTTCAGATAATTGGGCCTCAATTCAAAGATGAATTAGTTCTTGCCCTTGCCTATCAGATAGAAAAGGATTTGTCTTTAAAATTTATTCCTCCTATACTAAAAGATTGAGCAGGATTGAGCGATGACGATAAAGATTAAAAAAAGGGCCTTAGGAAAGGGATTAGCTGAGCTTATTCCTGAATTAGCTGAAGAAAATTTAGAAAAAGTCAAAGATCCAACAAAAGGTTACACGGAGCTTCCTCTTGATTTCGTGACCTTTTTCAATCTTCAACCTCGAATAACCTTTAGGGAAGATGAATCCTTCCAGGAATTACTTAAATCCATAGAGGAAAAAGGAGTCCTTCAACCAATTATCGTTAGAAAAATTTCAGAGGATCTTTATGAATGCATAGCAGGAGAGAGAAGACTTAGAGCTGCCAAAAAACTTGGTCTTAAAACCATTCCTGCTATTGTAAAAGACCTCTCTGATGAAGAAGCCCTTCTTGTCTCCATTATGGAAAATCTTCAAAGAAAAGACCTAAATCCCCTTGAGGTAGCTTTAGCTTACAAAAATCTTATAGAAAAATTTGGCTTCACCCAAGAGGATATTGCTAATAAAATTGGGAAAGATAGGGCAACGGTAGCTAATTTCTTGAGACTCTTAAAATTACCTAAAGAGATTCAAGAGGATCTTCTAAAAGAACGTCTAACAGTTGGGCATGCAAAAGCCCTTCTCTCTCTTCCCAATGAGGAATTACAGCTTAAGGCAAGGGATCTTATCCTTGAAAAAAATCTATCTGTGAGAGAAACTGAAAGGCTCGTCGAAAGAATAAAAAAGGAGTATGAAACAGGAGAGAAAAAGCCACCTAAAGAGCCAGATCCTGATCTTCTCTATCTATCCGAAGAGTTAAGTAAGCTTGTAGGCACAAAGGTCCTCGTTAAAATGCAAAGGAAAAAACCCTGTTTTGTCTTTCAATTTGACTCTTTAGAGAGTGCAGAAAAATTCCTTGAAAAATTAAAAACTTCCTTTGTCCAAACCTAATTTTACCTTTTTTTCGTTTTTTTGATTGTAGAAGAAGGCTTTTTTCTTTTAGAAGAGGATTTTTTTGTCTTAGAAGAAGATTCTTTTAATTTAGCTTGGACCTTTTTAGTGTCAGAGGAGTTTTTTATAGTTTTAGAAAGGGGTACCTCTTTCTCCTTTGGCCATTTTGATTTTACTTCTTCCGTTACTTCCGACAAAACAAAAAGACTCACTTCTCCATTAGGAGTATTTACCTTTACTTCTTCTAAAGGCAAATTTGAAAGATTTTTATAAAAGAAATCTTTTGATTTTGAAGGAAGCTTAAGAGAATAAAAATATCCAGGGGGAGTAAACTCTCTTCTAAGCTCGGCATTGAGACTTCTTATAACATAAAGGTCACTATTGGCAGCAAGGGCTATAGCTTTTAAATCTATGCCTCCTGGTACCTCTATTTCTATATATTCCCAGGGAGTTTCATCTATTGGTTCAAAACCGTATTTTTGAGGGTTTTTAACCAAAATAGTTATAGCAAGCCACTGGGGAAGATAAGCAAAAGTTTCAAAGGGTATAGCTCCGCTCATCATAACCTTCCAGTAATCAGCATAATTTTTTGACTTTAAAGCTCTTAAAACCCTTCCTTCACCAGCATTATAACTTGCAACTGCAAGTCTCCAGTCTCCAAAGATTTCATATAACCTTTTTAAATAGCGAGCAGCCGCATAGGTCGCTTTAATAAAGTCCTTTCTTTCATCAATCCAATAATCAATTTTCAATCCATATTGACGGGCTGTAACCTCTACAAACTGCCAAATTCCAACAGCCCCTGCTCGGGAGACAGCAAAGGGATTACAACCACTCTCAACTAAAGCCAAATACACCAGATCCTCAGGAAGCTTTTCCTCTCTAAAGATAGTCTTAAAATAAGGCAAATAAGGACCACATCTTTTAAACCAGCGCTGAATAACCTCTTTCTTCTCAGTTGTGAAATACTTCACAAAATAGGCTATCTGCTGATTAACATCAAGGGGAAGGTTTACTACTATATTAGAAGGAAGAACCTCTATATTTTCTATATGTTCCTCTAAGAGTATATTTTCTTCTGCGTTAACTGAAGGAAAAATAAAGGCTAAAAAAAATAAAAGAAATATCAAAAATCGAAAAATAAGCTTCATAGGCTAATCAACTAAAAAATTTTTTAAAGCTTGAAAAGATAGTAGGGCATCTTCCCTCTTCTTAGCCTCGATAGTTAAAGAGGGTTTCAAATCCTTTTCTTTTAAAAATTGAAAGATCTCTTTAAATTTTATTATTCCTCGTCCAACAGGAAGGTGCTCATCCCATTTACCTAAATTATCATGACAATGAATTTCTGAAAGATAGGGATATAAAACTTCAAGCCAATACAGTTCTTCCCTTTCAGAAAAGACTCGAGCATGGGCAGGATCAAAACACCAAAAAAGCTCTCCTTTAAAACTCTCATAAATGGGCCTCATAAATTCAGGATAAGGCTCAAAGACATTTTCTAAAGCAAGGCTAAGAGAAAATTCTCTGGCTTTATCAAGAATCAAGGGAAGACTCTCTTCTATAAAAATCTTTCTCCACTCCTCCTTAGGTTCCCTATGATAATCAGGGTGATAACCACTGTGAAAAACGCAGAGTTCTGGTTCAAAGAGTGAGGCTATTTCCATCCCTTGAAAAAGTCTCTTGAGACTAACCTTTCTTATCCACGGATCAAGAGCAGAAAGAGACAAATCCATAAAAGGTAAGTGAATCGTTGGACAAAGCGCCTCTTTCTTCAAAAGGTTAGCCACCTCTCTAAAGATTTTTCTTTCAAAGGTATCAAGGGCATCAGCCTTAAGGGTTATCTCAGGGGATATTCCCCTCTCTATTACCTCGGGAAGATAGATACTATAAAGCTCTTCAAAGGGAATAGTGACTCTTATTTTCATCTTTAAATTTTATAAAATTCTCTAATCTTTTCTATCACAGCCCAAACTTCTTCCTCTCTTAAGTAGGGATAAAAGGGAAGGCTCAAGATTTCTTCACAAAGGGCCTCTGTTTCGGGAAGCGCTCCTCTTTTATAACCAAACCTTTTATAGATAGGTTGTAAGTGAAGGGGTTGAGGATAGTAAACTCTGGTTTGAATTCCACTCTTTTTCAAAAAATCCATAAGCTCATCTCTTTTTTTTACTCTTATAGAGAAGAGAGAGAAAAGGGGCCTTGAATTAGGAGGACTATGTAATAACTTCACAATGGGAAAAAGATCCTTTAAGTTTTCACTATATAACTTAGCTATATTTTCTCTTAATTTCCCCTCTTCCTCAAAGTATTTGAACTTAGTCCTTAGAATTGCGCATTGAATTTCATCAATTCTTCCATTTACTCCGTGATACTCATAGTAATAGGGTTTAGTCTGCCCATGCTCTTTCATAGCTTCTATTTTTTTGGCAAGCTTCTCATCATCAGTAAAGACCATACCAGCATCCCCACAGGCAGATAAGTTTTTCGTGGGATAAAAGGAGGTAGCTGAGGCCACTCCAAAGGTTCCCACCTTTCTGCCAGAAAGTTCTGAACCAAAGGCTTGACAAATATCTTCAATCAAATAAAGCCCTTTATTTTTGCAAAATTCAGAAATTTCATCAAGCCTTGCTGGAATTCCAAAAATACTTACAACTATAACCCCTGATACTTTGTATCCCTTTTTTTTGGCCTCATCGTAGGCCTTCTCAAGATAGGGAAGACTCATATTCCCACTTTCTCTTTCCACATCTACAAAAATAGGCCTTAACCCTGCCCTTACCACCACTTCTGCCGTGGCAACAAAAGTAAAGGAGGGAAGCAAAATGGCACTTCCCTTGGGAAGAGAAAGGGCCTTTAAAATCAAATACAAAGCCTCAGTGCCTGAAGATACCCCGATAGCATACCTCCTTCCAAGATAGGAGGCTAACTCCCTCTCCAAAGCCTTAGTTTCTTCTCCATTAAGATAAACGCCTTTTCTCAAAACCTTAATAACAGCCTTTTCTATTTCTTCTCCATATCTGGCATAAGCCCTCTTTAAATCCAAAAAGGGTATTTCCATAATTCTTTTCCTTCTCTTTTAAAAAAATTTATGTCCTTGCATTATATTTTATAAAAATCCCTTTTACAAGAAGATACAAGAAGAATGAGCCAATTAAAAAAAGTTTTAATTTATCGAAGAGGCGCCCTTGGAGATACCCTTTTAACCTTTCCAGTGGCTGAAATTTTTAAAAAACTTGGTTATGAGGTTACCTTTTGTGGAAATCTTGAATATCTTCAATTAGCTAAATTGTCAGGTCTTACTGACCAAATCATAAGTAGCGAATTCTTTTTATCTCTTTCTTTGGAAAAATTTGATAAAAAAGTTATTATTTCAACAGAGGGAAATTTAAATCCTTTCCCTAAAAAAAGGATCTGGCTTCCCATCTACTATCTAAAAACACTTGGCTTACCGAGGAATTTTTCTCTTACTCTTCCTTTTCCCCTCTTTCAGAGAAAAAAGCCTGATCTTGCAATTCTTCATCCAGGCTCTGGCTCATCTAAAAAAAATCCACCCTTTGAACTCTTTGAAAGAATAGAAAATTTTCTTGAAAGGCTTGGTTTCAAGGTGATTTATTTAGCAGGAGAGGCTGAAGAGTGGCTTTTAGGGTTAAAACCCAAGCTTTTTTATTCAACCGATATCCTTGAAATAGCAAAGTTTTTAAAGGAAGCCTCCCTTTTTGTGGGTAATGATAGCGGTATTTCCCATCTGGCCTCCTATCTTGGCTTAAAGACCTTAGTTTTTTTTGGACCAAGCGATGAAATAATCTTTCGACCTATAGGAAAAAGAATTCACCTCATAAAGAGACCTCTCGCTTGCAGGCCATGCTTCCCAAAGGTCTGTAAAGAAAGGCCCTGTCTTGACCCAGAAATCCTCTTTAAGCTCTTTCTTAGGGCCTTAAGATATCTATAAAGAGAAGTTCAGCTCTTTTTTCGGTAACCTGCATTTTGACTTTAGAGCCTATAAGAAGAGGATTATTGTTAGCTGTATGCCCAAAAGGAAAGGCATAGCCTATAGGTATTTCCTCAGGTAAAAATTCTGAAATCCTCTTTAAAAATTCGTAGGAATTTACCTTCCCCATATTTCCAAGTATAAGACCCTTTAGAGATCCCTTTGGTAAGCTGAAAAGAATCTGCAAAAAGGCCCTTTCAACTCGATAGAGAGGTTCATTCGTTTCTTCTATAAAGAGAATTAACTCTTTTTCTTCAAAAAAATAGGGAGTTCCACACAAAGAGGAAAGGGTTAGGAGATTCCCTCCAAGAAGCACCCCTTGGGACTCACCCACTCTAAAGGGTTTTCCCTTTAGCTTATAAGAAGTAGGCCTCCCTTGGATAAATTCTAAGGTTCTTTTAAGGGAGTTTGCTTTCAAAGTGGCCAGATTAACAATCATTGGAGCATGAAGGCCTCTTTTTCCAAATTTTTTATAGAAATAGATATGAAGCGTTGTAATGTCAGAAAAGCCTATGAGCTGAGGTAGGGGAGGGTTTAGACTTGAAGCCTTAAAAAGTTCGTCAAAATAGGGTAGAAGTTTTATAGCCCCAGCTCCACCCCGAGCTGCCCAAAGATGAGTGAAAAGCCCAGAGGTCATTATTTCAAAGAGTAAGATGGCTTTATGAGAAGGGGGATCCTCTCTGAAGTCCACAAAATTCCGTACAAAAAAACCCTCCTTTCTAAGGATGGAAAGTCCCTTTTCAAAGGCCTCTTTCTCTGGGGGACTTGAAGGCTGAATGATAGCAATTTTTATCGATTCTTCCATAAATAGAAGAGTCCATCTAAAGTAAGGGTAGGGTCGATTTTTTCAATATTTTTAGTGAGGGGGAAAATGATAGGGGCAAGCCCACCTGTGGCAATAACCTTTGGTTTAAAAGGCATTTCCTCAGAGAGTTTTTCTATGAGAGAATCGGTAAGGCCTGCAAAGCCGAACAAAAGCCCACTTTTTAGAGCAGATACTGTGTCTTTCCCAATGGCTTTTTCTGGAGGCTTAGAAAGGTCAATGCGAGGCAATTTGGCAGTTCCCCTAAAAAGGGCCTCCATAGAGAGGAAAATTCCCGGAGCAATTGCACCCCCCAGATAAACCCCCTTATCAGAGAGACAATCAAAGGTAATGGCTGTTCCAAAATCAACAATGATAAGAGCTGTGCGGTATTTCTCCCAGCCTCCCAGAGCATTAGCCAAACGATCTGCCCCAACTTCTCCAGGATACAATAAATCAATAGGTATCTTTATTGTCTCAGAGGAGGCAACCACTACCTCCCTTAAAAACCATCTTCTTCCTACCTCAACCCAAAGCCCTTCAAGAGGAGGAACTACACAGGAAAGACTTAAGCCCTTAATATCCTGTGATTTAATTTTAAAGAGACTTAGAAATTGGGAGACTTTGAGAAATAACTCCTCTGAAGAGACTTGCTTTTCTGTTTTGAACCTAAAAAGTGCCTTTATAAGTCCCTTTTCGTCATAGACACCGCAGGTGGTTGTGGTATTACCAATATCAACGGTTAAAATTAACTCCGACATAGCCAATAACAGACCCAGTTTTCCCTTTCATATCTCCTATAAAGACTTACTGGTTTATTCTTAAGGCCGGCTTTAATTTCCTCTTCCATCCCAATAGTAAAACCTGAAAGGAGATAAAATTTAGCAGAAAAGAATTCTTCTCTCTCAAATAATTCCAAAAGAAGACCTTTGTAAAGATTGGCAAGAATTAGTTCTGAGGAAAAGTCTTTAAAGCTACGAACGTCTCCTTCAAGAACTTCGGCTCTTAGGCCATTCATCTCAAGATTTCTTCGGGTGACTCTAACACAGAGAGGATTAATATCCAGGGCTCTAACTTTGGCAGAAAGCTTTGCCCAAAAGAGGGTTAAAATACCTGATCCACATCCAAGATCAAGCACACTTTGAGGAAGCCCTTTTTCTTGGTAAAAATCCCAACTTGCAAGGAGCATAAGTAAAGTGGTAGGGTGCCTTCCTTCTCCAAAGACTACACTGGGATCAAAAATTAAATCCCACTTACCCTCATACCAAAAGGGAGCAATCCTAAAAGGGCCAATCTCCAAAGGTTGGGGAACTCTTTTTTCATTCCACTGAGAATATGGAACACTATCTTTGATCTCTAAAATGAGGTTATACTTTTTAATTAACTCTTCAACAAGCTCATCTTTGGGCTGATGAAAAAAAAGCACTCCAATCCCATCCTCTTCCCAGTAACCAATAAGATCTTTCTCCTCAAGGTTTCTTAATTCAGGATGCCCCTCTCTGAAGCCGTAGATGTAAAGGGTTTCGTATTTTTGATAAGGAGGTTTTAGCATAGTTGGTAAATTACTCAAGCTGTAAAAATTTTCAAGACCTGCTCTAAAATATCTGCTCCTAAATAGGTAAATAGAGAAATCAAGATAAGATTTAGCAAAATCCAAAAAAGCAAGATCCTTCTCAATTTTAAAGAGTGTTTTTTAATAACCTGTGAGTGTTGGTAGGCATATTTTAGATATTGAATTCTCTCGTAGAGACCATAATGGTGCCAGGACTTGCGATAGAGTTGTCCTGTTATCTCACCAATTTTGTAGAGGGCAGAAATTAGGGGTAAAGGATCTCCAAGAAGATAAAGGGCATAGAGATCCGCCTCTCTCTCAAGAGATCTCAAGATATAAGCTAAAATTACCCTAAAGAAAAAGATGGAAAAACCAAAAAGAAAAAGACCAAAGCTAAGTTCAAAGTAAATTCCATAAGGGCCTTTCAGAAAGGAAACTACCTCTTCGGGAGTTTCAAAAAAGAGACTAAACAAAAGAAAGAATAGGTAAACGAAATTCAAAAAGGATAGCGGAAAAGTAAGAAGTAAAAGGAAAAGCCAAAAACCGTGTTTTTTCTTAAGATGTCCTGCCTCGTGAGCAAGGATTCCAAGAACCTCTTCAGGAGAAACAAGCTCTAACAATCCCTCTGAAAAAAAGAGGTATCTAAAAGGGGGAATAAATCCAAGAATTCCAGCTGTATAAAATTTAGCCCCAAGCCTTGGTAAGATTAAATAATCTCGTATCTTAAGATTTAACCTCTTAAAAAAGTCCGAAATAAGGTCTCTTAAATAGCCTTCAGGAACTCTCTTAACAGGCCATATTTTAATCACCAGATAGGGTGACAAAGCAAAAATAACTATTAGAAGCAGAATAATCTGTCCAGGAAACTGGATTTTAAAGAGATCAAAAATCTCATCAGCCAAAATAAAAATAAAAAAGGGAAGATACAATCCGAGTAATATTCGGAAATATTCAATATGTAAACGATAAAAAACGAGTTTTAATATGAAATAATAATGCAAAAACCAAAATATAATTAAGAAATCAGAGAAATAATAGGGTGCAAAAAACTTTTTAAAATCAAAAAAAAGAAGATCTAAAGAAAAAAACAAAAAGGCTAATAAAGTAAAAATTCTTTCAAAAAAAAGGCTCTTAGAAAAACTCCATTGTAAAACTTTTCTTCGTAAGAGAAGCAGGGTAAAATTAAAAAAGATTTCCTTAGTGAAAAAAAGTATAAATTTTAACCAAAAAGGGAAGTTCCAGTCTAAAGGAGGAGATAATTTCCATAAAAGATAAGCAAGCCAAAGAACTAATAAATCTTCGTAAATCACAAAAATTTAAAATGAGAGAAGATATGTTACCAGAGCTTCAAGCTCAGAATCATTGAGTTTTTTAGTTAAGTTAATGAAACCCTTCATAGTCTTTGGTTCTCCTTTAATTAATCCTGGTTTATTACCGCGTAAAAAAGCCTTAAGGTCTTCTTTTTTATTATAATAGCTTTTAGAGATAGTGCTTAAAGAGGGGGCAAAGGAATCAAAGCTCTTGCTGTGGCACCCACTGCATCCTTTACTTTTAAAAATATCCTCTCCTGTGACAGCATAAGCACTTAAAGGTAAAAAAATAAGAACCAAAACACTTAAAAACCATTTAATCATTCTTTTCCTCCTTAGTTATTTTAGTAATTTTTTTTAAAATATTATAATTAACAAAGGCTTTAAAGACAAGCTTACCAATTGCCCTGTTAAAAAATTTCCTCAAAAATTCAGCAACCTCCTTTGAAAAGCTTTTTACGAGAAGAGGTAATAGAAGGAGTAAAAAGAGAGAAAAAAAGTATAAGTATTTTGATATTCCAAAGGAAAGGTATTAAATTTTCGCAGATAAAAAGACAAAAAAATAAATGTAAAATTAACCTTCTTAAGAGAAGTGTTTCTATGAAAGAGAAACTCATGGTCCTTAGAGAGGCTAAAAATCTTATGTTTGAGATGAGGCACAAAGGAGGGGTTTAGAAGTGAGGCTTTCTCTTAAAATCTCTAAAGCAGGGATTTTTTATACTTTAATTACCATTTTTATTGGAATCTCAGCGGTAAACACCGGCAACAATCTCCTCTATGTAGCCGTATCTTTTCTCCTAAGCTTTATGTGGCTTTCCGGGGTTTTTGCCAAATTAAATCTAAAAGGCCTTGAAGTGAACGTAATTCCACCAAGGGAAGGCTATGTTAGAAGAAGGACCTTCATCAAAGTTATCCTTAGAAAGAGAGGTCCCCTTCCCTCCTTTCTTTTGACCCTAAAATTTAAGTTCTCCCCTTCAGAAAAAAACAAAGAACTTATTAAAAAGGTTCCTTTCTTAAAAAAACAAAGAGAATTTATTCTTGAGTTCTTTCCAGAAAAAAGAGGAGAAAACCAAATTTATGAAGTTGAGATCTCTTCCCCCTTTCCAGTGTCCTTTTTTAGGAGGTTTTTAAGACTTAGGATGAAAATTTCCTTTATAGTTTTTCCTGAGCCCAAGCGGTGTCAATTCTTTTCTGAAGATCTTCAAAGAAAAGGAGAAAAATTACCGAGGAATCTGGAGGGCTTTTCTGAATTTCAGGGTTTGTCTGACTATAGAGCAGGAATCCCCAAAAAACTTATTTCTTGGAAGGCCTTTGCCAAGTGGGAAGTCTTAAAAAGAAAGCTTTTTAGCGAAGAAGAAAGCCCTGTCCTCATGATTGAGCTCCAAAAATTGCCTTTACAGGACCTTGAGGATAAACTATCTTGTGCTACTTACCTTATTCTTAAGGCTTATGAAAGGGGCTATCCTTTTGGTTTGAAAATAGATGGGAAGGTTATTCCTCCAAAAAGTGGCGAGGCTCAAAAACTTAAAATTCTTACTCTTCTTGCCAAATATGAAGAGTTAAAATGAGTTTTAAAAGAAAAACTCTTGAAATATCTATTCTTTACGGAAGCCTCCTTTTTCCCCTTTCTGTCCTCTTTAATATCCTTGCCAAAGAAATTTATCTTGTCTTTTTTTTCCTTTTAATCCCTTCTTTACTTTTTGAGAAAAAAAATTGGCATCCTCCAAGATTTTTGATAAACCTTCTTGGACTTTCCTTTATTTTGATCTTTTTTCTCACAGTAAGTCTTACAAACTTTCTTGAAAAGGCCTTAGAGACTCTTTTTCTCCTTCTTTCTCTGAAATTTCTTGAAAATAAAACCCTAAGAGATTACCTCCAGATTTATCTTCTCGAATTCCTTATTCTCTGTGGAGCAAGTTTTTACTATGCAGAGCTTTCTTTCTTTTTAATTCTTGCTCTAAGTTTTATCTATTTCGGTTATGCCCTTTTTCTTCATCTATATATGGAAGAAGGCGAAGTCTCCATACTTACAGGAGAAGAAATTAAAGCTATCATCTTCTCCTTTGGAGCCCTTCTTTTCCTAAGCTTTATTCTTTCCATAGTTTTTTTTCTTGGACTACCAAGACTCCAGGTTCCCCTTTTTACCTTAGGTATTGAAAAAGAAAGGGCTAAAACGGGTTTTACTGATAAAATCAGATTGGGCTCCTTTTCAGAAATTCAAGAAAGTTCAGCCCCTGTTTTAAGAATTATCTTTGAAAAAAATTATAAACCCGATCCTAAAGAGCTTTATTTCAAAGTCATCGCCTTTGACTATTTTGATGGAAGAACCTGGAAAAGAACGGTAAGTAAAGAGGAAGAAAATCCTTTAAGAGCCCAAAAAGGCCCAGCTAAAAAGGCAACATTTTATCTTCTTTCAGGGCAGCAAGATTACCTTCCCTTCTTAGAAAGGAAACTCTACATAAAGGCTTCCTTTCCCTTAAGACATTATCAGGATGGAATAGTTAAAAGCGCTGAGCCCCTTAACTACCCTGTTAAATACGAGCTCTATTTCACCGAAATAGGCTCTGAAGTCTTCTATAAGCAAGAACCTGAGGCCTTTCTCGTAAAATATCTTCAAGTTCCTGAGGTTAGCGAAAGTATAAAGAAGCTTGCAGAAAAACTTAAAGGTAAAAATGATAGGGAAACCCTGGAAAATATCCTTAACTACTTTAAAAAAGAGGGATTTCAATATAGTCTCTCTTCACTTCCTCTTGGAGAAAAAGCCTTGGAAAATTTCCTCTTTAAGGTAAAGAGAGGAAATTGTGAATATTTTGCAGGAACAACCGCTCTTCTCTTAAGATTAAATGGGATACCCTCAAGGGTTATAGGGGGATACAGAGGGGCTATCTATAATCCTCAAGGAGGATATTATCTCGTAGAGGAGAGATTTGCCCATTCCTGGGTTGAGGCCTATCTTCAGGGAAGCTGGGTAAGAATTGATCCTACACCTGGTTTTTCTTACGAAATGCTTATCAGAAAAAAAGGAATACTTGAAACTTTAAGGCTTTACTATGACCTTCTGAATCACTACTACACCAAACTTATTCTTGATTATAATTACCAAAAACAAAAGAAATTTTATGAAATCTTAAGAGAAAAATTAACCTTAAGAGAGGAAAAGCCCTTTAAAGATTTTAATTTTAAATCGGGGTTAAAAGAGAAAAAGCTCTTGGTTATTTTTTTCTTAATACTTCTTGGGCTTTTCTTTTTTCTTAAATATGGAAGAACTCTTTTTGAGCCAAAGGAAAAAAGACTTCTTAGAGCCTTTTTCAAGGAGCTTAAGAAAAGGGGCTATGTAAAGAGAGAAAATGAAGGGATCTTTGAGCTTATAGAAAAATTAAGGGATGAAGCTTTAAAAAATAGGGCTTTAAAGTTTGCCAAAATCTATAGCGAGTATTATTATAAAGACAAACCTTTTGATAAAATGGTTATCTCAGAGCTTAAGAGATGTCTCAAGGAACTTCGGAACTTGAGTTAGAAAAGCCTCTGCCAAAGGAAGAAAAGGGATTTTTGGCTTCTTTTACCCCTAACAGAATCACCCTTTTAAGAATTCTCCTTTTACCTCTTCCTTGTGCCCTTCTTTTTTTTGAGAGCTATCTTGCCAAAATTTTTTCAGTAAGCCTTGGCTCTCTACTTGGCTTTACTGATTACATTGATGGAGTTCTTGCAAGAAGGCAAAAAAAAGTTACAACCCTTGGCTCAATGCTTGACCCAATCTCTGACAAGATTTTTGTCACTGTAGTTTATCTTACCTTGGTTTATATGGGGTACTTTCCTTATCTTCCTTGTGCCCTCCTTCTTTCAAGAGAAATTCTTGTAGCTTTTCTTAGAAGTTGGTTCCCTGAAGAAATGAAAGTTACCAACCTGGCCCGATGGAAAACTTTTTTTCAAATGAGTCTTGCAGGAATAACCGTTTTGGTAAGTATCTTTAATAAAAAATATATAGAAGTGTTTCATTATATGCTTTATGGCCTTGCCATTTTTAGTTATCTTTCTGCTTTTCCTTACTTTTATCGGGTAAAAAGAGCCCTCTCTCGCCTTAAAATTGAACCCCAAGCCTTGGGAAAATCCCTTTTATCCTTAAACTTTAGCATAACCCTTCTTTTGATCTTTCCTTACGCAGGAAAGCTTTTTTGGATAATTCAGGTTACCCTTTCCTTTTATTTTTTTAGAAAGGCCCTTGCAAGAACTTCTCCCCTTCACGCCCAAGAAGAATCTCTACTAATAGTTTTTCTCCTTCTTCTTATTTCTTTTGAGGCCTTTTTTACTGGAAGGCTCTATTATAGCCTCTTTGGTGTTTTACTTTTTAGCCTTTACAGAGATGGTTTGAAGAGTTTGAAAATTATGTGGGAGATCTTAAAATTGAGATAGCCTCTCTGTAATCTTCCTTTTCAAAGATATATGAGCCTGCAACTAAAATATCTGCCCCTGCTGAAATAACAAGTTGAGAAGTTTTTTCATTAATACCCCCATCAACCTCGATGAGAGTATTTAATCCCCTCTTTACGATAGTGTTTTTGAGCTTTTCAATCTTAGAGAGACACTGGGGGATGAACTTTTGACCTCCAAAACCAGGATTTACAGTCATAACAAGCACAAAATCAAGGAGCTCAAGGACATAATCAAGGATCTCAGGTGGAGTATGGGGATTAAGGGAAACACCAGCAAGCTTCCCCAATTCTTTAATCTGAGTTATAGCTCTATGAAGATGCGCTGTAGCTTCAGCATGCACACAGATTAAATCAGCCCCAGCTTCAGCAAAGTGTTTTAAATATCTTTCAGGCTGAACTATCATAAGATGGACATCAAAGGGAAGTTTAGTATGGGGCCGAATAGCGGAAATTACAAGAGGACCAAAGGTTAAATTAGGAACAAAAAGGCCATCCATAACATCCAGATGAAGAAGATCAGCCCCTGCCTCTTCAACAGCTTTAACTTCCTCTTTTAATCGTGAAAAATCAGCTGAAAGAAGGGAGGGTGCAATAAGAGGCCTTCTTTCGGGGAGTTTAAAGTTCATCATTAGGATATATCACTTGGTTCTTTTTTAAGTGGAAAAGGAATAATCTTTTCCTCAGTCTTTTTAGTAGAGACTTTGGAGGAAGATTTTATGGTATCCTCCTTTGGGGGAAGAACTGTCTCCCCTGAAGGATAAGGTAAAAAGGCTTGATATTGCCTCAGAAGCTCGGCAGGGATGTGTGTAGCATACCAAAGAATTTGGGTGCGCTGAACGGTAATATGGGGAAGCCCGATTAAAACTGGAAAGAGACCCTTTTCCTGAGAAATCATAAGGGCTGGCCACTCAACCTCAAAAAACTCCTTTTTTTCAAGCACAAACTGCAAATTTTCGTAAAGGGGATTATAACAGACCATCCCAAGATAAAGCCCTGTTGGTAGTTGAAACAAAACAGGCTTCCTTGCCACAGGTTGATTTTGCATAATCAGAGGACTCCTCGGTTAATCCCAAGGTAAATCATAATCAAATTTTATCAAAACTCAAGATCTAAGCTTTTTGCAATAAATTCAAGTAGCCCTGGTATCTCTATTTCAAAATCAAGATAATAGAGATTGGGCTTCGGTTGAAGTTTTATAAAATCTTTAAGGGTAGTTAGATAGTTCTCCTTGGGATCAAGAGGAAAATTCTTGTAATCATAATGGTCTGGAAGGGAAATGAATTTTTTTACAGGTATAGATAGATTTTCAAGGATTTTTCTAAATTGTTCGTTAAATCCAAGCCCCGAAAAAGCAATAAAAGAAGAGGGGAACTCCTTTGAGAGCTCTTTTCTCTGAAAATCAAAAATCCTAAAATTTTTCCTATACATCTTGAAAACTTTCTTATTCTCATAAAAAAACTCAAAGGGATAAATTTCTTGATAGGCAAGAATTATAGCGTCAGCCCTTTTAATCGAACTAAGTGGCTCTCTTAATAATCCAAAAGGAAGAAGTTTGTCTGAAAGATCCTGTTTTTTTAATAGCAGAAGATCAAGGTCTCTTCCGATCCTTCTGTGCTGAAAGGCATCATCCAGGAGTAGGAGTTCAACCCCTAATTCCTGATACATCTTCTCAGCCCCTAAAACTCGTTTTTCACAGACAGATACGCTTACCCTGGGATTTCCCTGGAAAAGAAAGGAAAGCATAAAAGCTTCATCCCCAGCTTCATCAAGAGAAGCAAAGATTTCTCCCTGTTTTAGAACTATAAAATAACCTTTACTTTTCCTTTTATAGCCCCTAAGAAGTATTCCCACATGGATTTTTTTAGATAAATAATCAGCAAGGAATCTTACAAGACTTGTTTTTCCTGTTCCTCCGGAAGATAGATTTCCTATTGAAATTACTGGAATAGGAGGTTTCTTTGGAGAAAGGAAAAATTTATGATCGTATAAAAAATTTCTAAAACTTACAAGCCAGAAGTAGGGATTAAGATAATCAAGAATCATTTTCCTCGTAAATCTTTAATGAGAAAGATCAAGAAGATAAAACCCCCAATGCAGGCAGAAAGGTATTGGCTTAAGATTCTCCAGAGGATCACGAAAAGTCCGAGATTTTCTTCTGGAAGGTAGGCAGAAAAAATAGGAAGGGCTCCAAACTCCCCTACTCCACTTCCTCCTGGAGTAGGACTTATAAAAATGGCATAAAGAAGAGGAAGTTGATCTAAAAAAACATCTGATGCTTTGGCTTCAGGATTAAAGGCCTTAACTAAAAAGACCCCTTCAAGCAAGTAACAAAAATACATAAAAAAGCTGAAGATAAGAGCTAGAAAAAAAATCTTTTTTTGAGTCTTAAAAAAAGCTTTACAAGTAATTATATAACGAAAAAGAGTAGTTTTTAGTTTTTTTATATAATTTTGTTTAAATAATTCTTCTTTCTTACTCATGAAAAGATATAAAAGGTACATAATAAAGGAGATTATTAAGAGTGTTCCAGCAATAGCAAGGAATTCTTTGGCTTTGCGTGGATCCTCCCATAGGCTTTTTAAGGTTAAAGGAAAGAAGATTAAATAGAAAAAAAAACCTGAAAAGCCTTTCATAGTAATTATAGTAAGGATCTGATAAAACTGGCCATTTTTTCTAGTAAGGGTATAGAGAGGGAGGATTTCTCCTCCTATATGGGCAGGGGTTACAGTGGCCCCAAAGGTATTGACAAAAGAGACAAGGTAGCCATATCCAAATGAATATCTAACCTTCAAAGCCCTTGCAAGAAGCATCACTCTTAAGGTGTCAAAGGTATGAAAGAGGAAAAGAAAAAAGAAAGCATTAAAAAGATGTCTTTTTTCAAGGGTTAATAAAACCCTCCAAAGATCTTTGGGGAAATATTTTATAGCTAGATAAGTAAAGGAAAGACCAAGAATGATTATGAGCAAAATTAAGCCTATTAAAAGATTTCTTAACATTGCCAGTGCATTATATCATATTACAAGGACTTTTAAAACTTAAAAAGTAGGTTATACTTTTTTTATAATCTTCTTGTTGGTAGGATCACTATGGAAAGGCGTATTTTATGGGCTCCCTGGAGAGGGGAATATGTCAGTGGGAAAAAGGAGAAGGGTTGTATTTTTTGTCCACCCAAAGAGAAGCTTCCTCCAGAAGTTAGGCCAATTCTTTATCAAGATGATTTAGTTATGGTCATGTTAAATAAATTTCCTTACAATACAGGGCATCTACTTATTTCTCCTATAAGACATATAGCTGAGCTTGAAGATTTAACCGAGGAAGAAGCCTTAGCCTTAATGAAGATGACCCAGGAGAGCCTTAAAATTCTTAAAAATATTTTAAAGCCTGATGGATTCAATGTGGGCTTTAATCTTGGAAAGGTTGCTGGAGCTGGATATCCTGAACATCTTCATCTTCAGATTGTCCCCCGCTGGGAAGGAGATGTTAATTTTCTTTGCATCCTCGATGATGTGAGACTAGCCTCTCAACATTATCTAAAAGTATACGAATTGTTAAAACCCCACTTTGACAATTTAAAATAATAATTTATTCTCCTCTAAATAAGGAGGTAATTATGTTACCCAAAATTCCTAAGATTATGTCTACTCAGCATCCCGATAATGTTTCTCTCCCCTTTTTTGCTGAAACTCCTGATATGTCAGGAGAGGACGAAATTCAAGAGGCCTATTATGCCTTTTCCCATTTAGGCTGTGATGAACAGATGTGGGATAGCGAGGGAAAAGAGGTAGATGACTTCGTAGTAAAAAAACTCTTAACTAAATATCCCTACTTTTTTAAGAAAAAACGCTTAGGAGAAGAAGTTTTTCTGACTCTAAGAGTTCCCAATCCTGCGGTAGAGAGAGAAGAGGCCAAAATTTTAGTTGAAGCCTTAGAAAGTATTCCCCGTTCGATGGATGCAGCCAAGCTTTTTTATGGGGATAATCCTCCTCCCCCCATTTTTGAAGTAATTTTACCTATGACAACCTCTTCTGAGGACCTAAACAGAGTATATTACTTTTATAGAAATTTTATTTCAGGTAAACAACATCAAGCTATTTATCCTGGCTCAATTACTGTAGCTGAATGGGTAGGAGATTTTCTTCCAGAAAAAATAAATGTAATACCCCTTTTTGAAGATGTTTCTTATATGCTTAAAGCAGATGAAATCCTAAGGGATTTCTTAAAGGATAAAGAAGAGTCCTATTTAAGGGTTTTTCTTGCAAGATCTGATCCGGCTTTGAATTATGGAGTAGTAGCTGCTGTTCTTGCTAACAAAATTGCCTTGTTCAAACTTAACAAACTTTCTCAAGAGATTGAAAAGGAGTTTTTTCCCATACTGGGGGCAGGCTCTCCCCCTTTTAGAGGGAATCTCTCTCCCTATACTGTAGATTATGTCCTCTCTGAATATCCCTGCGTAGAAACCTTTACTGTACAATCAGCCTTCAAGTATGATAATCCTATTGAAGATGTCATTACAGCTATAAAAAGACTTAAAAATTTTGTAAGATACCCTATAGAGGATTTTGACGAAAAACGAGCTTTAAAGTTTATTGAAAAAACCTCGGAAGAGTATCAAAGAATTGTGGAAAAAATAGCTCCTCTCATTAATTTAATTTCCCGTTTTGTTCCCAAAAGAAGAATGAGAAAGCTTCATGTAGGTCTTTTTGGTTATTCTCGACAAGTAGGGAGGGTAACCCTTCCGAGAGCTATTGGCTTTTGTGCTGCCTGTTACTCTATAGGTCTTCCCCCTGAAATCTTTGGCTTCTCGGCTCTAAATAAAGAAGAATTAAAGGAACTAAAGGAATTTTACAAGAACCTCGAAATAGATCTTTCTTTAGCTATGCGATACTTTAATCCCAAGAGTCTTGAACTTGTTCCTGAAGTAAAAGAATACATTCTAAAGGCTCTTAATTTGATTAATAGCCTTAATCTCAAGGTGGAAACTGATCTTGATCATCGAGAAATTACAGGAAGTATAATTAAGGATATAAAGAAAGAAAATTATTTAAACCTTACCCCTCTTATCATCGAGGCTGGGCTTTTAAGAAGATTTTTAGGATAGCTCAATCTTCAAAAAAACAGGGAAAAGAAAGGCGGTTTCTAAAGGCAAGGAGGGCAAGCTGTCTTAAAAGATGGTCTGCAAGGACTATTCTTGTCATAGCAGAAAGGACAGGAACTATCCTTGGAATAGCAGACAAATCATGTCTTCCACTAATTTGGATTTCAACCTCTTCCTTATGAAGATTGATGGTTTTTTGAGGGAGTCTGTGACTGGGAATGGGTTTAACAGCTACCCTTATAATAAGATCCTGTCCTGAAGAAATTCCACCTAAGGTTCCACCTGCATCATTTTTGGTAAAGCCCTTTTTAGTAATAGGATCATTGTTTTGAGATCCCTTAAGATAGGCCACCTTAAAGCCTGCTCCCATTTCAAATCCCTTAACAGCTCCCACAGAAAAGATGGCTTTGGCCAGATCGGCTGAAAGCTTATCAAAAACTGGCTCTCCCAGGCCAACAGGAACATTTTTAGCAAGAATTTCTACAATACCACCAAGGGTATCCCCCTCTTTGACTGTTTCCTCAATTTTTTGGAGCATTTTTTCATAAGCCTCGGGATCAGGAGCAAACAGTCTATTCTGATAAACGAAGTTCAAATCTCTTTCTTTAGCCTCAATTCCTCCAAGGTTTATAGTATAGGCATGCACTTCAATTCCATACTCTTCAAGAAGGCGCTTAGCCACAGCCCCTGCTGCTACTCTTGCCACTGTCTCTCTTCCACTTGCCCTTCCACCACCTCTATGATCCCTTATTCCATATTTCATATAATAGGTAAAATCCGCATGTCCCGGTCTAAATACCTCTCTTAATGATTCGTAGGCTGAGCTCTGAGGATCTTCGTTATAAATAATCAGAGCAATGGGAGTCCCAGTAGTCAACCCTTCAAAGACACCAGATAAAATTTCAACCCTATCTCTTTCCTTTCTCGGAGTCTCTCCTTTTCCCTTCCCTGGTCTTCTTTTATCAAGTTCCTCCTGAATATAGGCCTCATTAAGAGTTAGACCAGGGGGACATCCATCAATAACAGCCCCTAAGGCCTTCCCATGAGATTCACCAAAGGTGGTAACTCTAAAAAGGGTTCCAAAACTATTCCCAGCCATATATTCTAACTTTAGGCTAAAAGATGAGTTTCGTCAATACCATAAGTCTTATACCTTTAAGTTGTAAGAAAAGGAGGGAAGATTATTTATAAGAGCAGTCAAAAAAGAGAGGGCAAAAAAATTTGGTAAAAATTACAATAGGGAGTATAATTATTAACTAAATGAGACCCATTTATCTGGATTATAACGCTACAACTCCTGTTTTACCGGAAGTCCTTTCTGTTTTTAATCTATATGCCTCTGAGGAGTTTTATAATCCCAGTTCTGGGCATATTTTAGGAAAAAGGGTCAAGGAGGCCCTTGAAGAATTTAGAAAGGTAGTGGCGGATTCTCTTTTTGCTGAAAAAGAAGAGGTTATCTTCACTTCAGGGGGAACTGAGTCTAATCACTTAGCCCTTTTCGGAATTTTAACTCAGCATAAGAGGGCTCACCTTCTTATTTCCTCCTTTGAACATCCCTCTATTTTAAATCCTGCAGTAAAACTTCTTCAGATGGGATATGAGGTAGACTTCGTTCCTATTACCCCTGAGGGTTATGTTGATCCTGATGAAGTGAAAAAAAGACTCAGACCTCATACTAAACTTGTCTCCATTATGCTTGCTAATAACGAAATTGGAACTATTCAACCTATAAAAGAGATTTCTTCTATTCTTAAGGAAAGAGAGATCCTTTTTCACACTGATGCCTGTCAGGCTGTGGGAAAGATAGCTGTAGATTTTAAAGAGCTTGGGGTTGATATGCTATCTATGGCAGGGCATAAAATGTATGCCCCTAAGGGGATTGGAGCCCTTATGGTCAGAAGGGGACTTAATTTGGAACCTCTTTTCCTTGGAGGGGGTCAAGAAAGAGGCCTTAGAGCAGGTACTGAGCCTGTTCCCCTCATTGCAAGCTTAGCTAAAGCCTGCGAATTGGCTAAAAGGGAGGTCTCAGCTGAGGGAGAAAGATTAAAATTTCTTCGAGAAAAACTTTATCAAGGCCTAAAAGAGCTTTACCCTGAACTTTACAGATACGGAGACCCTGAAAGAACTCTTCCCAATACTTTAACTGTCTCCTTTGTGGGAAGAAGTGCAGAAAAGATACTTTCAGAGCTTCCAGAGATCTGTGCCTCAACCGGAGCTGCCTGTCATGATCGAAAGGGTTCTATAACCCTTCAGGCCCTAAAGGTACCCCCAGAGATTGCAGAGGGAACTATTCGGTTCTCCTTAGGAAAATATACCACTCTCGAAGAAATTGAAAGGACTCTTGAAATCTTTCAAGCCTACTTTAAGAAATAATTTCATGTTCAAAAACCTTGGAAAGCTCTTTGTCGTGAAACCAGGCTCACTTTCAGAGGAAGAAAAAGAGTTTTATCGTGATCTTTCCTTTGAAAATTTTATTTTCTTTAGAGAACACTTTGAGAATGATTTCGAGGAGTATCTTAGCTGTTTAAAAAAAGCCTTAAAGAGTATAAAATTTTTAGCAGTTGACCAAGAGGGAGGAAGAGTTTGCAGGATCAAGGGGGACTTTGAGAGCCCTTTAGAGATAGCTAAAAAGGCCAAGCAGGAGGGTATAAAAATTTTTATAGAGTGGGCAGGAAAGATCGCCGAAACAGTTAAGCAACATAAACTTAATTTGAATCTTTCCCCAGTGATAGATAGGGGGGATGATGAGGCTCCCTCCTTTCTTAATGGAAGGACTTTTGGAAAGGATCCTCAAGTAATCACAAACTTAGGAAAGCTCTTTATTGAGGAACATAAAAAAAGAGGCATAAAAACCTGTCTTAAACATTTTCCAGGACTATACGGAGTAAAGATGGATCCTCATGAAGAACTTCCTCTTAAGGAAAAACTTTTTGAAGAAGACCTTTATCCCTTTAAAGCACTCTCTTTAGAGGCTGAATTTATTATGACAACCCATCTTCTCCTTCCAGAAATAGATCAAACAAAGCCCATAACCTTTTCTGAAAAGGCTATAAATTTCCTAAGAAAAGTAATTGAATTTAAAGGAGCAATTCTCACCGATGATCTTGCTATGGGAGCTTTAAAGAGTTATCCCCTTATCGAGAGAATTATTTTTTCTTTGGTTTCAGGGCATAATCTTCTTATTTACTGTGGCTCAATGACAGAGCTTATGGAAGCCCTTTTGAAGGGAAAGAATGAGTTGGAAAAGAGTTCAACTCTTAAAGCAAGAATTAAAGAATCCTTGACAATCCTTGAAAGGTATTAGAAACTAAATACCCATGTGTAAAAAGATAAATTTTGAGGAAATTAAAGAAGCTGTTAAAAAAAGCTACATAGAAGCTTGCGTAAAACTTCCTGAGGGGATTTTAAAGAAATTTGAAGAAGCCCTTAAGCTTGAAGAAAACCCCCTTTCCAAAAAGGTCTTTGAAATCCTTCTTGAAAATGCCAAAATAGCTGAGAGAGAAAAAATTCCCCTTTGTCAGGATACAGGCATTCCCGTAGTGATAGTAAGATTTTCTTCGGGAGTAGATCTTTCAGAGATAAAAGAAGCTATCAATCAGGGAATAGCCTCTGCGGTAGAGGAGGGGTATCTTAGAAAGTCTGTGGCTCATCCTTTAACGAGAAAGAACACCGGTACCAACACCCCTGCTATCATCCATTACGAATATACTACAGATGATACTTTGGAAATTCTTATAATGCCAAAGGGCTGTGGAAGTGAAAATATGAGTAGACTGGCTATGCTCCCTCCTGCAAAGGGAATCGATGGAATAAAGGAATTTGTGGTAAACACAGTAAAAGAGGCAGGACCTAATCCTTGTCCTCCCCTTATTGTGGGGGTTGGGGTTGGAGGTAATTTTGAAAGATCAGCTTATCTTGCTAAAAGGGCCCTTTTTAGAGATGAAGGAACTTCCCACCGTGATCCAGAGGTAGCCAAACTGGAAAGAGAACTTCTTGAAGAAATTAATTCCCTTGGAATTGGCCCTCTTGGATTTGGAGGAAAAACCACTGCCCTTTTTGTACACATAGAGATAGAACCATGCCATATTGCCAGTTTACCTGTAGCTGTTAATCTTCAATGCCACTCAGCTAGAATAAGGAAAATAAAAATCTTATGAAATCTTTATGCGCATAGAGAAAATTTTTTTAAGTCTACTTATTATCTTTCTCTTCTTACTCCAGGGTTGTGGCAAGAAATCTCCACCCCTTCCTATCGAAAAAAGTATACCTCAGGGGGCTGACTTAACCTTAGAACCAACACCCAATGGAATAAATCTTTGGATAACTCTTCCAGAAAAAACCCAGGGAGGTTATACCCTAACAAAAATTCAATATGTAGAAATTGAAAAGAAAGAAGAATCTATAGAAAAAGGAGGAAAATTGAAAATCAAATCTTTCAAAATAAAACCTAACCTTCATTCCGCAGGAAGACTTTTTTTATATACAGATACCGATCTAAAATCAGGCTACAAATATACCTACAGGCTGAGAATTAAAAAGGACTTTCTGGTGGCAACTCCTTTTTTACCTGAAAGAGTAATTTACTGGTCTGATCCTCCCTCCTGGGTAAGAGATTTGAATTTGATTTTGTCATCCCCGAGGGAACTGACTCTTAAGTGGAACCCACCTCTTTTTAATCTTAAAGGTGCTCCTCTTATGGGGGAACTCTTTTATACTATAGAAAGAGTAAAAAATGGAAAAATTGAATATCTTAATATAAGAGAAACCTATTTTAAGGATAAATTTACTGAGAATGAAAAGAGCTGTTACAGAGTTAGAGCTCTTCTCAATTACTATGGAACCTTCCTTCCTGGACCTTTTAGTGAATATCTCTGTTATCCCTAAGGATTAGAATCCTTAAAAATATAAAAATGAAGGGCTGTTTCTCCGTAAAATCTCGACTCATCAAGGTAAAAATTGGCTATTTTCTCAGGGAAGACAACTTCCCTTTTTTCTTCAACTACAATTATGGCCTCTTTTTCAAGTAAAGAAATAGGAAGCTTTTCTAAGGTTTTGAGGGCTAATCCCTTTCCATAAGGAGGGGTTATAAAAACAAGCTTGAACCTTCTTGAAGAGGAAAGGCATAGCCTTAAAATTTTAGTGAGATCTTGGGGAAGATTGGCTCTTATAACTTTAGCCTTTTCCTCAAGCCCAAGTTTTTTTAGATTTTTTCTTATTATTTCAAGACTTAAGGGATTTAAATCTACAAAGAGAACATATTCTGCACCTCTTGATAGGGCTTCTATCCCAAGAGCCCCTGTTCCTGCAAAAAGGTCAAGGATTTCAAAGTTCTCAAGATGGTTTCCTAAAATATCAAAAAGGGCCTTTCTTATTCGGCTTCTTAAAGGTCTTATTTCAAGATATTTTAAAGGAGGAGTAATTAATCTTTGTCCTTTAAATTTGCCACCGGTTATTTGCAAATTTTTCTTACTTTAGAGAGGAGATTAGATTTAACCAATTTGCTGAGAGAGAGAAATAGTAAGGGTTTAGCCCAGGATGATAATACCTTCCAAAAAACTGTTGAGAAGGATTTAACCAGTCTTTTTCCTCAAGAGCTGCTAAAAAAAAAGCAATTTCCTCTCCATAGCAAGGAACATAGGCCCTAACTACTTTTACATAGGGAAAAACTTGGCTGATTAAAGGAAGGGCTTCTCTTAGAACATAAGGGAAATAAACAGGAAGGCTTGCCTGTTGAATAAGAATTCCATAGGGTTTAAGCACCCTTTTAGCTTCCTCATAAAAATCTTTGCTATATAGTGTTTTAGCTGGGCCAACGGGATCAGTACAATCAACAATTATAAGATCATAAGCCTGAGAAGGGCTTTCTTTAAGCCCAAGAAAACCGTCTTTTATCTGAAAATTTACCCTCGAATCTTCATAATCTCCACTGATTTTGAAAAAATATTTTTGGGATAACTCAAAGACCCTTTGATCTATTTCAAACTGAATAACCTTTTTAATTTCAGGAATTTTCTGCAGTTCCCTTAAAACCCCTCCGTCTCCTCCTCCTATAACAACCACTTCTTCTGGGGGATGAGGAAGGAGGCTTGCTGGTAAATAGGTTATCGTTTCATGATAGATGTATTCATCTCTCTCTGTAAATTGAACAATACCGTCAAGAACAAGAAAATAGCCCCAAGAGGGATTTCGAAAGATCTGTATCTTTTGAAGATGTCGCTCTTCGTAAACTAATTCAACAGAGTAGCTATGCCCAAAATCTTTAAAAATTCTTTCTCGCCACCAAAATTGGCCAGTCAAGTTTCCTCCCATTCAATTTGAGTAAGGCCTCTTGCCACCTCAGCTACACAAACCTTTTCAGGTAAAAATTTCTCCTGAAGTCTATCAAGAATTTCATAAGCCTTTTCTTTACTTTCAGCAATAATATCAATGGCAGAATAACCATTTTCAGGCCATGTATGAATATAAATATGGGCTTGTCCTGAATTAACCTGAGCAGAAACTCCAAAAGGTTTGAACTGGTAGCTTATGGCATGGATAGTCTTATCTTCTTGGTTACCATTTAAAGCATACCGGAGAAAATTTTCAACCTTTTTAGCATGAGCCAAAAGCTCAAAAGGGGAATTCCAGAATTCTACCACTAAGTGGTAGCTCCAGATGCATCGTTTAAAAGCACCTTGCTGGATGGGAGAAAGTTCAAAATTTTCAACAAGACAGGCATTTTGCATCACCTTCATACCTCACCTCCCCCCAGGCAAGGTGCCCGGTTTTTTTGATTTTACAATAAAAAAAATCGGGACGGGCGGATTTGAACCGCCGACCCCCC
>PNIE01000044.1 GCA_002877875.1 Caldimicrobium thiodismutans | reverse complement strand
ACGGTCCTAAGGTAGCGAAATTCCTTGTCGGGTAAGTTCCGACCTGCATGAATGGCGTAACGACTGCCGCGCTGTCTCAGCCAGGGGCCCAGCGAAACTGTAGTCTCGGCGAAGATGCCGGGTACCCGCGGTGGGACGGAAAGACCCCGTGCAGCTTTACTGCAGCTTGGCATTGAATCTTGGGGTAGGATGTGCAGGATAGGTGGGAGCCTGTGAAGCGGGGGCGCCAGCTCCCGTGGAGGCGCCGGTGAGATCCCACCCTTCCTGCCTCAGGGTTCTAACCTGCGGGAGTTAGCCTCCCGAGGGACAGTGTCTGGCGGGCAGTTTGACTGGGGCGGTCGCCTCCTAAAAGGTAACGGAGGCGCCCAAAGGTCCCCTCAGGTGGTATGGAAATCCACCGTTGAGTGTAAGGGCATAAGGGGGCTTGACTGCGAGGCCGACAGGCCGAGCAGGGGGGAAACCCGGGCCTAGTGACCCGGTGGTCCTGAGTGGAAGGGCCATCGATCATCGGATAAAAGTTACGCCGGGGATAACAGGCTGATCGCTCCCAAGAGTTCACATCGACGGAGCGGTTTGGCACCTCGATGTCGGCTCATCCCATCCTGGGGCTGAAGCAGGTCCCAAGGGTCGGGCTGTTCGCCCGTTAAAGGGGTACGTGAGCTGGGTTCAGAACGTCGTGAGACAGTTCGGTCCCTATCCACCGCGGGCGCAGGAGGCTTGAGGGGAGCTGCCCCTAGTACGAGAGGACCGGGGTGGACACACCTCTGGTGGCCCGGCTGTTCCACCAGGAGCAGAGCCGGGTAGCCATGTGTGGACGGGATAACCGCTGAAAGCATCTAAGCGGGAAGCCCACCCCAAGATAAGGCCTCCCGAGGGTGGGGCAACCCACCCCCTGAAGGGCCCAGGGAGAACACCTGGTTGATAGGCCGGAGGTGGAAGCCCAGCAATGGGTGGAGCCTACCGGTACTAATCGCCCGTGCGGCTTGGCTGCAGTACCAGCTTAATCCTTTCAAAATCTTCTCTATTCACTTGTAAAAAATTTATAGATTTCCTCGGGTGCCCATACCGGAGGGGAAACACCCGTTCCCATTCCGAACACGGTCGTTAAGCCCTCCAGGGCCGATGGTACTGGGCGGTTACCCGCCTGGGAGAGTAGGTCGGTGCCCGGGGAATAAATTTCTTAGCCCGGCAAAAAGCTGGGCTTTTTCTATTTTTAAAATCCTAAATTCAAAATACTAATTTAAAAATAAAAGCAAATTGAAAAAACCTCTTTTTTCATTAAAATTATTATCTTAATGAAATCAGCTCTTAAATTGATCTTACTTTTTTCTCTGATTTTCTTTTTATTCCTGGGAATTGTTGTTTTTATACTTTTTATCTACTTAAAAATTTCCCTTCCTAGTATTTCTAGTCTTAAACATTATAGACCAAAACAGAGTAATTTAATTTTTGATCACAATGAAAAAATAATTGGCTTTTTGGGAAAAGAGAGAAGAATATTTGTTCCTTTAAATAAAATACCACCTCATGTGGTAAAGGCCTTTATTGCAGCAGAAGATGCTAATTTTTATAAACATAAAGGCATTGATTTTTACGGTCTCCTAAGGGCTCTATTTAAAAATCTTATCTCTGGAAGAATTGTTCAGGGAGGAAGTACCATCACACAGCAAGTAGTTAAATCTTTGCTTCTAAGTTCTGAAAGAACTCTTTCAAGAAAAATCAAGGAAATGATTCTTGCCTGGCAAATTGAAAAAAACCTTACTAAAGATGAAATTTTAACTATCTATTTAAACCACATCTATCTTGGTGAAGGAGCTTATGGAGTAGAAGCAGCAGCTCTTACTTATTTTAACAAACATGTTTGGGAGCTAAATCTAAATGAAGCAGCTACCTTAGCAGGTCTTCCTCCAGGGCCAACCAGGTATAGTCCACTTAATAATCCTCAAGCTGCCCTTAGTAGAAGGAATTATGTATTAAGGCGGATGGCTGAAGTGGGATTTATTTCATGGGAGGAGGCTCAAAAAATTATAAATCAACCAATTGTGGTTAATCCGAAGAATGTAAATATTCCTTGGTACTCAGCCTATTTTATAGACCTTGTCCGTGCGGAACTTGAGAAGATCTTACCTCCTGAGGCGCTTGAAAGGGGAGGATATCGTGTTGTTATCACTTTGGATTTGGATTGGCAAAAAAAAGGCTATGAAAATATTTTGAATTTTTTATTACAGATTTATAAAAAAGATGCTCCTGAAATAGCTGCCGTATGTATCTCTAACAATGATGGTGGTATAAGGGTCTTAGTGGGAGGAAAAAATTATATGGAATCCTCCTTTAATAGAGCTCTTCTTGGGAAAAGACAAGCTGGATCTGCTATAAAGCCTTTTATATGGGCTGAAGCACTTGAAACAGGGGTTTTACAGCCGGATTCAATCTTACCAGATGAGCCTATAACTTTACCAGGTGCAGATGCTGGGAAAGATTGGAGCCCAGGAAATTATGACGGTAAATATATGGGATTGATCAGTCTTAAAGATGCGCTTGCTTATTCAAGAAATACCGTATCTGTTAGAATTGCTCTTTTACTAGGTATAGAAAGGCTCAAAAATCTCTTTGCCAGGCTTGGATTCAATTTTCCCTCTGACCTGAATTTAAGTGTTGCTCTTGGGACTTACGAAGTAAGCCCTTTGGAATTAACTCTTGCCTATACTGTTTTTCCAAATCTTGGTAATAAATGGAATCCAAGATTTATCGAAGCTATATACGATCAGATTTACGGAGGAAAATTGATATATCAAAGTCAACCAGAAAATAAACCTATCTTTTCTCCCCCAACCACTTCTATTATGAATGACTTTCTCCAAGCGGTCACCTCTTATGGAACTGGAAAATGTGCTTTAGCCTTGGGAGTCCCCGTTGCTGGAAAAACAGGTACAACTCAGGATTATAAGGATGCTTGGTTTATTGGTTTTACCGCTGATTACACCTGTGGAGTTTGGGTTGGTTATGATAAAGGGAAAACTCTAAGTAAAGGAGAAACTGGAGGGAAAATTGCCTGTCCTATCTGGCTAAATCTCATGAAAGGAACAACTCATAAGACTAAACCCATCCCCTCATTCAAAGAAGAGCCACCTCTAAGAGATAATCTTGGAAATGCTACCGATAATTAAACTCTAGCTTACAGAAGTAATAGTCCTCTCTCTTGACGGCTGAAGAAAAATCCTTTAAATTGAAATTACAAGACTAATCTTGGAGGTAGGAATTATGGGTTTACAGAGAGTTATTAGTAATTATATAACTCAGGGAGTTTTTGTAGTTACTGCTCAGGCAGATAGTAAAATCAATGGAATGACAGTAGCTTGGGTTTCTCAGGTTTCCTTTAAACCAAGGCTTCTTGCTGTAGCTATTGCCCCTCAAAGGTATACTTATGAATTGATAGAAAAATCCAAAGTTTTTTGTATTAATGTGCTTTCTGAGGATCAAATCGAACTTGCTAAGCATTTTGGATTTCAAAGCGGAAGAAAGATAAATAAATTTGAAACAGTGCCTTTTAAATATGCTCTTAAAGGTTCTCCTGTGATTCTTTCAGCCATAGCTTATTTTGAGTGCGAAGTAACTCATATGTATGAAACAGGAGATCATATAATGGTGGTTGGTGAGGTTGGTGATTACGAGGTTTTAAGACCTACGGCTAAACCACTTATTTTCAAGTGGGAAGACTATTTTGGAGGAGTTGAAGGGTAATGGAAGAAGATAAACTCCTTCGCTTTCACGAACGATTAAAAGATTTTATTCAAAAATATTTAACTCTTTTGCTTAATATAGTTCTTTTTTTTGTTATTATTATAGTACTTGCTCTGGGATGGATGTATTATCAAAAAACTAAAGAAAAAAAGGCTTATCAGGCTTTTTTTGAATTGATACATAAAGGAGGAAGTGTAAAAGAATGGAATGAATTTATCAATAAGTATGGCTCAACCCAAGCGGGACTTCAAGCCACTCTTTTATTATGGGAGAATGCTCTAAAATTTAATAATTTACAAGAACTCGAAAAGCAATTTCCCCATTTAAAAAAGGTTTATCCTCGACCATTAAAGGAAAACTTATATTATGCCGAGGCAAAGCTTTATGAGAATAAGGGGAATTTAGCAGAAGCAGAAAGGATTTATAAAAAAATAAAGGAAGAACCTTTAAGAAAGATTGTATTGCTAGATCTAGCAAGAATATCTCTAAAAAGAAATAAAGCTGAGGCTCTAAAATACTTAGAAGAAGTTTCCAAAAAATTGGAAGATGGATATTTTAAAGCTTGGACCCTTTACAAAATGCAAAATTTGAAAGGCTCATAAATATGCCCTTTTTAGTTTTTAAGAAAATCGCTGAAGAGCGCATTAGAGAAGCTATGGAAAGAGGAGAATTCGATGATCTTGAACTTAAAGGAAAACCACTTGAGCTTAAGGAAGACCCTTTTGTCCCTGAAGAATTAAGAGTAGCTTATAGAATGCTTAAAAATGCTGGTTTTTTGCCAAAAGAGGTAGAACTTAGAAAGGAGATTGCAGAGCTTGAGAATTACCTTGATGAAGAGCATCAAGATGCTCTTTTCAAAATAAGGAAATTAAGTTCTTTGCTTTTTCATTTGAATCAGATACGTTCCAAACCTTTACAAGTTGAAGAGGAGGAGTATTATGCCAAAATTGTTGAAAAAATTAGATTATATAAGGAAAAGGTAGATAAAAGCGATAAAAAGGAACCTCCAAAGATAGACTTTTCTAAACTTCAGGTTTTACTCTCTGTAAAGTCTTTTTATAAAAAGAGACGCTAATTTTAAGTTTTATTGGAGAGTTTTTTCTTATGTCTCTAAAATCGGATGAATTTTATATGAAGATAGCTTTAAAAGAGGCTTATAAGGGTTTGGGGAAGACCTCACCTAATCCTCCTGTTGGTGCTGTGGTAGTTGATCCACAGACAGGGGAGATAATTTCAAAGGGTTATCATAGGGCCTGGGGAGAGCCTCATGCTGAAAGAGAAGCTTTAAGTAAGGCTGGTGATAGAGCAAGAGGCGCCTATCTTTATGTAACCCTTGAGCCCTGCTCACACTACGGGAAAACTCCTCCTTGTACAGAGGCCATATTGGCTTTTGGGATTAAGCGAGTGGTCTGTGGTATAAAAGACCCAAATCCTATTGCCTGCAATGGGTTAAAGTTTTTACAAGAGAGGGGGTTAGAGGTTAAAACAGGAGTTCTTGAAAGAGAAGTTAAGTATTTGACCAGATTTTTTTTAAGCAAGATTTTGAGAAAGCGACCTTGGATTATGGTAAAGATAGCCCAGAGCATTGACGGAAGAATTGCTGTCTCCAGTGGGGATTCTAAATGGATCTCAGGGCAGAAAGCTTTAAAATTGGCACATAAATTAAGAAGTATCGCAGACGCAATCCTTGTTGGAAAAAATACCATCCTAATAGACAATCCAGAGCTTACAACGCGCTTAGTTAAAGGTAAAAACCCTATAAGGATAATTTTAGATACTAAGGCAGAGCTAAGCCCAGGTCTTAAAGTATTTGAAGTTTCCGAGGAGAAGAGAACTATTCTTTGTTGTGGAGAGGATGTTTTAGAAGAGAGACTACAACCTTTTAGAAAAAAAGGAGTCGAGATCTGGAAGCTACCATTAAAAGGTGGGAAAATTGATCTTCATAGTCTTATGGAAAAGGCTATTTCAGCTAATATTCTTTCTATCCTTGTTGAAGGTGGTGGTAAAGTAAATGGAACTTTTTTACAGGCCAATCTAATAGATGAAGTGTTTATAATGATCTCGCCTATGATTATTGGAGATCCCAAGGGAGTATTTAGTTTTGAAGTTAGGCCTTTAAAAGCTTTATCTGAGGCTTTTTCTCTCTATAACTGCCAAGTTCAAAAAGTGGGAAAAGATTTTCTTTTTCATGGTTTTACTTCTGAAGGTACTACTCTTTTAGATACTCCTTTAGGAGAGTTTTGAGACTTTCTTTGAGTTCTTCGACGGGTACTTCAGAGGAAAAAATTTTATGAGCCATTTTTTCCTTTTCCTTAAGGGCTATTTGACATTTAGATAAGTCTAAATAAAGTTCAGAACCTTTTAATCTTTTAATTCTCTCCTTTTGAACATCTTCTGAGCAAGTAATTACCCAGATCTCATCAAAGTATTTTTCCCAGGCAACTTCAAATAAAAGAGGAACTTCAACAAAGCAAATTTTTTCACCCTTTTTTTCTATCTCTGCAAAGAAATGAAAGATTTCTTTCAAAACTTCAGGATGAATTAAGTTTTCAAGGTTCCTTTTTAAGTTAGAATTTGCAAGAATTTTTTCAAGGATAAACTTAACATTAATGTTTCTATCTTTATTTAAAACTTCTTTTCCAAAAAGTTCTATTAAGTTTTTTTGAATATCTTCTCTTTGATAAATTTTTTTTACAATCTCATCACAAGAAATGCAGGGAAATCCAAGCTCTCTTAAAAGACCTAGTAAGGTTGATTTTCCTGTAGCTATCCCACCAGTTATAGCAATCTTTTTAAGCATAAGACTACCTAAAACTGATTATTAATTTTTTCAAGAACTTGGAGATATTTTTTAAAGTCTTTGGGAGGGTCCATATGAAAGGAGAGAAGTTTTTTAGTTCTTGGGTGGAGAAAAGTCAATTTTGCTGCATGAAGCATTAATCTTTCAGGTTTAGGGAGATCTGGTTTTAAACCTTCATACAGAGGATCTCCAAGAATGGGATGCCCAAGTGAGTTGAAATGCACTCTTAACTGGTGAGTTCTTCCCGTGATGGGTTTTGCACAAACCAAAGTGGCTTTTTTAAAATATTTTAAAACTTCGTACTCGGTGATAGCTTCCTTTCCTTCTTTTAGAACAGCCATTTTCTTTCTATGGACAGGATGTCTTCCAATAGGTTTTTCTATTTTTCCTTTGGGGGGTTGAATTTGGCCATAAAGAATGGCTAAATACTCTTTTTTTATTTTTCTTTCCTTAAAGGCTTTAACCAGGGCCTGATGAGTAAAATCATTTTTAGCTATGAGCATAAGTCCAGAAGTATCCTTATCTAAACGATGCACTAATCCAGGGCGGAGTTTCCCACCAATTCCTGATAGATTTTTTAACTTATAGAGCAAACCATGAACGAGAGTCCCTTCCTTATGCCCCGGAGCAGGATGAACCACCACTCCTGCAGGCTTGTAAATCACTGCTAAATCATCATCTTCATAGAGAACTTCAAAGGGGACTTCTTGAGGTTTTAGCTCTAAGGGTTCTTCAGGAGGAATTATAAGGGTTATTATCTGACCTTCTTTGATTTTATATCCCGGTTTTAAGACCTTTACCCCTGGATCTGGTTGTATCTTTACGAATCCTTCTTCTATTAATTTTTGAATTCTATTACGAGTAAGTTCTTGAATTTTTTCTTTAAGAAAGTGATCAAGCCTTATTTTAGAAGAAAGCTTATCTACTTCAAAGGTGAAAATCTTTTCAGTCATAATTATTTTTGACAATTAGGGCAAAAGACTGTTCCTCTTTGGTTAATTTTTTTGTATTGAAGGGGTGTCCCACATTCCGGACAGGGCCTTCCTTTTTTACCATAAACTAAGTGCCTTTCTTGGAATTTACCTCTTTTGCCTTCTCCATCCACATAATTTTTAACAGATGAGCCCCTTAATAAAATAGCCTCCTTTAAAAGACTCTTCATAATTTCATAAAGTGACTTTATTTCCTCTTCAGAAAGGGTGTTAGATAATCTTTCTGGATTGATTTTAGCTCTAAAAAGAACCTCATCAGTATAAATATTTCCAAGACCTGAAATTAATCTTTGATTTAATAAAAGAGTTTTTATCTTCAGATTATGCTTTTGCAAAAGTTCTCTAAATTTTTCAAACTCTATTTGAAGAGCATCAGGCCCTATTCGATTTAGAAAAAAAGAAATTTTTAAAGAGTCTATTAAGTAAATTTTCCCGAATTTGCGTATATCAATATAATGAAGAGTGTTTTGTTCAAAGGTCATAGTTAAAAGATGATGTTTTTTCAAATTTTCAGGTATAGGGTGAAGATCTAAGATGAGAGCTCCTGTTAATCCAAGGTGAAAAATAAGTGTCTTTTCCTCAAAGTTTAAAAAAAGGTATTTACCTTTTCTCTCTAAAGAAAGGAGTTTTTTGCCCTTTAAGGTAAGGAGTTCGGTTAAAGATATTTTTGATTTTGTAAGAAAATTTTTATGAAGAACAGAAATTTCATTTAGAGTTTTATTCAAAATTCTAGAGGTTAGGTCCCTCCTTATGGTTTCAACCTCAGGTAGTTCTGGCATAATTAGGAAAGAGAGTCTGAGGTATTTTCTTTGGAATTTAAGAGAGATCTATAGATTTCAAGGATGGAAAGAAAAAGTCCAAGAATAATTGGTCCAAGGAAAAGACCAGTGATACCAAAGCGATATATTCCTCCAAGCACAGCAAAAAACATAAGAAGATTGTGAATTTTGGTTTTACCACTTATGATGAAGGGTTTTAGAATGTTGTCTATTTGAGCTACTGTTAATGCACAAAGTAAAAATAAGAGTATAGCCTTAAGATAACTTCCTATGAAGAGAAAATAAAGACTAAGTGGTAGCCAAATAAAGGTTGTTCCTAAAAAAGGCATATAAGAGGCAAGCATAGTTAAAAAAGCGAAAAGAAAAGGTTGAGGAACCGATAAAACTAAATAAATAATTAAGGCAAGAACCCCCTGAACAATAGAAGTTAAAACACTTCCATAAAGTATAGCTTTTAAAATTTCAGAAATTTTTTTCAAAAGATTTTCTTTAGAAGATGACTCAACGGGTAGAAGTTCTTTTGTAATATTTAATATCTTTTCTCCATCAATAAGAAAATAAAAAAGAGTAAAAAGAGTTAAGACCATATTAAAAATAGTTCCAAATGTGGTTATAAAAATATTTCCAAGAGAATGTACTATATATTGTATTAAATTAGAAATATGTTGTGGTAATTGATTTTGAAGATTTTGAATATATGGCTCTATATAAGGATAAATATGAGAAAAGATAAGTTTATTTTTTAAATTAGAAAAAATTAAAAATAATTTCTCAAAGAAGGAAAGATTTAGGTTAAAAATGACATTTTGAAGTTGGGTATATAAAAGTAGAAAAAATAGGATAGAGGGGATAAGGATAAAAAGAACAAAGATTAATATAGTGAACAAAGCAGAGATAGATTTGTGATATCTTAAGAGTCTGTTTATTTTTTTAAATAAGGGATACATAAAGAAGGAAAGAATCCCTGCCCAAAAAATTACCCCAAAAAAGGGCTTTAAAAGATAAATAAAGGCAAGGAGTATGATTATAGAAAGTGTTAAGGAAAGATAGAATTTTAAGGAAAAAAAATTAGGCACCATGTTAGTCAAAATTATAATCTAATAAAAACAAAAGAGAAGGGATACCCCTTTTTGGGGCATCCCTTTAAGAGGAAATAATGGAAATAATTTAGAAGAGGGTTCCGTTTTTTAAAGAGATATAAATTCCAAGGATGACCATAATGATAATCCAAAGCCACATTAAAGTAACCGATGCTTTTCCAAGTTGATGGGCCCCTACCTCTTTGATCCCTTTCCCAGCCCTATAAGCTACTATGGCTACATAGTAAAGAACTATTAAACCCATTAAAAAGGTAAGTAAAAAGAGAACAAGTGATCCTACAGAGGAATTCACAGGGTAATCAGCAAAGGTATAACCTACAAGGCCAAAATAACTCATTCTCAAAACCTCACGAGCAATACTCATTACAAAAACGGTAATACCAAGGAATAAAGCAGTAGGTACAGCATATTGGGAAGGATTTTTCTGCATATAGAAAAGAAAGGCAATGAAAAGGAGGGCTACTATTAAGGCTAAGATAAAATAGGGATTACTAATAAAATTAAGTTCCTTTGGAAGGGTAATTAACCAAAGAATCCCCACTGCTGCCTGAAGAAGAGAGGACACAAGGATAAGCTTAGCTCCAAGCTTTTCTACCCAATTAAGATAGGCTGAATCATATTTTTCTTTAAAGTATTTAGAATAGAAAATTAGCCAGGTTCCTGTGACAGCAAAGGCTGGAAATATAAAGTGTAAAAATCTAAAGATTTCAAATTCGTGTAAATATTTACCACTTGAGATGTAGGTATTATTTTGAATAGCAAAGCTTGGCCATTTTTCAGGATGAAGTTGGGTTACAGTAAGAGAGTGGATGACTATTCCTGCTAAAAGAAGTAAGGCTAAGGATAGAAAGGGCCAGATAATTTGTCCTCTCCCTTCGTAACCACCTCCTAAATAAAAACAATAAGCAAAAACAAAGGCAAGGGCAATAAAGACTAGAAAAGCAAGGGCCCAGACTGCAGAGAGAGTATTAGCGGTATACCAGAAGGGATCATAAATTACCTGAATAAAGAGTAAAGGAGCAACCCCCAGAACAATAGCCCAAGAGATAGAACTTACAACAAGCCTTGAAAGAGAAGAAGAAAGTTTTATCCAGTATCCTTCCTTTTTAATTCTTCCCCATATAATAAGAGCCAGTGAGCCAACAACGAGATTGACAAGAAGTATATGAAAAGTAAAGGTTAAAACTAGAAAGAAATCAAAAACTATAGGTGGAGAAGGCAAACCTGCTACATCTCTCATAGCTTTAATGTATTCTCCTATAGCCATAGCTTACCTCCTTTTTACTTTTTAATTAAAGTGAAGAGGTATTCTGCTGCCACCTTTCTTTCTTCATCGTTCCCTGCAAAGGGAGGCATATAAGGGAAGGACCCAAGGGCAGCAAGAAAAGCATCGATATCTTCAGGACTCTGAGGAGATAATTTTCCAAAAAGGGCAGGAAGGGGCCTAAGACCCTTTTCAGTAAAGGCATGACAATTAGCACAATTATGTAAAGCAATTATTCTTCCTACTTCTAAACGATTCTCAGAAGTGATTTTTCTTAGAGAATCTGGTAAGTAGCCAAGCCTTGGAAGAAGCCCCTCTTTTTGAATCACCTCAATTTCTGCTTTTATATTTTTGGCTGGAAGATCTTTAGCAATAACTTGATGTCCATACATAAAATAATTAATAATAAATGGTCTCCTAATGCCTTCTCTGATTCCTTCGGCACAAAGAATTCCCACAAAAGTAAGTAACATTAAAAGGGAGGTGAGAATTAAATTATTAAGCCTTGGAATTACAAATCCTGTGAGTAGAAAATAAAAAACTAAAATTAAATAACAAACCAGGGCAATTTTCCCAAGTTTAGATAGATAGGGAAGGCCTGTATAAAGCTCTTTAGCACTTTGAGGAAGCTTTGAGAGATACCAGATAACAAAGAGACCTCCTAGGATCATCCCACCAAAGGCAACTCTTGAGATAATTTTGGTAAGATCGAGTTTGGTTGGTTTTTTAAGAGTTGAAGCAATTGTTAGTCCATAAATTCCAGCCACACCAAACATAAGGAAAGTTCTCGCCAATAGTTGAGGAAAATAGGTAGGATTAAAGAAGCCATCAAAAAAGTCCCCTGTTTCTAGCCATTTCCCAGGAGTTAGCATAAAGGCAAGGATACCTGTGATAATGATCATACTTATCCAAGCAGCTAGAGCATATAAATATCCGATACGGATATGGGTTTTGGGATCAACCTTTCCAAGGGTGTAGTAATAGGCATAAATAGTTGCGATTTCTATAATGAAAAAGACCCATTCGGTGGCCCATCCCCACACATAGTTGTGAATAAGGCCAGAAATTCCTCTTGGGCTTGAAACCGTTGCAGAATACCAAATACCAATTCCTGAAAGAGATCCAAAAATAAAGCTAAAAATAAGTAATAATAAGGTAAAACGTTTAACGAAATCGAGATAATCAGGACGATTGCGCAAATAGGCAAGTTTTTCAATATAAACGGTTACCCATAAGGCACCAACCGCAAGATGGGAAGGTAAAACATGAAAAGAAGCTATAAGCCCTATTACTAAAGCAGAGCTTAAATAGGGGACATCCCATATTGGATACATATCTCCCCTCCTTTTTTAAAAGATTTGTTTGTCATAATTTTAATTTTAAGAAAATGAAATTTTAAGTCAAGCCAAATTTAATATATTTTTTATTATTTTAATCGTCTACTTCAGAGGGATTCCAGGTATCTGCTACTTTTCCTGCAAGTTCAGGAGAGGGTTTGAGGGTAGTTTTACCAGGTTTCCAGTTTGCTGGGCAGGCTTCAGCGCCACCTGTGGCTCTAATGTGTTGAGCTGCTTCGATCATTCTTACAAGTTCATCAAAATTTCTTCCTACTGGAGCATCATAAATATGCCCAATTCTTATTATGCCATCAGGATCAATGAGAAAGGTTCCTCTAAGATTTATTCCCGACTTTTCGTCATACACACCATATAGGGTGCCTATTTTACCTCCAAGGTCTGAAGCCATAGGAAATGGGAAACCTCCAGGTATTAGTTTAGAAAGTTCAGTTTCCTGCCAGATTTTATGAACAAATACTGTATCAATACTTATGGCAAGAAGTTCCGTATTTAATCTTTTGAGCTCCTCCACTTTGGCAGCAACCGCTGCCAGCTCTGTAGGTCAAACAAAAGTAAAATCCGCTGGATAAAAAAAGAGAACCAACCATTTTCCTTTATAATCAGAAAGCTTTACAGTCTTTATACTTCCATCTTTAAAATAGGCCTGAGTCTCAAAATCTGGAGCAAAAATTCCAGGTCTTACACACATAATTACCTTCTTTTTTAACTTTTTTATTTTTAATTTAAAAATTTTTATGAAAGAATTAAGATTGATAAAAATTTTTAATAAAAACTGCTCTTTCTTATTTGAATTTTTATAACTTTTGTTTTTTTATATTGCAAAGGTGAAATAAATAAATTACAATTAAAAGCTATGAGAGAAAAAAGGTCCTTTCTTCGGCTTCCTTTTGAAGAAGAAGTTGAATTTATTACTAGAAAAGGCACTTTTTTAGGGAATTTAAAAGATTTTAGTTTGGCTTCCTTTTTTATTGCGAATCCTGAAGAGTATCCTTCTTTAGATGAAGAAATAGGTCTTATTTTTCACTTAAAAGATACCGAACCACCTATAAAGATTTTTGCTAAAGGAAAGGTTGTAAGAATTGATAAAGGTAAGGGCTTTGCAGTGGAAATTTTAAGCATCCCTCAAGAATCATTTCAACATTTAAAGAATTATTTAATTTACAATGCTCCCTCACCCGAGATAGCAGAGCTGGAATTAATGAAATTTTTAGGTAAATACGATTCCCTTCATCAACTTGTAAAAACTTTAAATATTTTACACCTCAAAAAAGAAATTATGACTTATCTTCTTACAAGAGCTTTTCTTTATAGTCCAGATAAGCCTTTCATTCTTTCCAGTGGTAAAGAAAGTCCCTATTATCTCGATTGTAGAAAAGTTACCCTTTATGCTCCATCTTACAAATTGATAGGAGATCTTTTTTGGGAGGAATTGAGATATACTGATATTGAGGGAGTTGCGGGAATGAGTCTTGGAGCAGATCCCATTGTTTGTGCTATACTCTCTTCTGCTCTGAGTGAAGAAAGAGCCCTTGAAGGTATCCTTATTCGTAAGGAACCCAAAAAGTATGGAACAAAAAGGCAGCTTGAGGGTAACTTTTGGAAGGGGATGAAGGTCGCAGTAGTTGAAGATGTCGTTACCACAGGGGGCTCTTTGCTTAAAGCTATCTCTGCCTGTGAGGAGGAAGGATTAACTATTAGAGCTGTCCTTTCTCTTGTTGATAGAGAAGAGGGAGGAGAAGAGGCTTTAAAAGAAAGGGGATATCAACTTAAAGCCTTCTTTACTCTATCAGAGATAATCGCTGTCTATAATCAGAAAAAGTCATCGTAAAAATGCCAGAAATCTATATTCTTGTTTTTATTTTATTTATCTCAGCTTTAATTCATGGACTGGTTGGGTTTGCCTTTGCCCTTACTGCAGTACCTCTTATTGCCCTCTTTAAAAGTGTAAAGTTTGCGGTCCCTCTTATTTCTCTTTTTTCCTTTACAGTAAATTTGTTTATGCTTTTTATCCTTAAAGAAAAAAGAATTCTAAAAATCCCTTTAAGATTTTTTTTGGTAATTATTCTTGGTGTAATTCTTGGGGTTAGAGGGTTTAATCTATCTTCTGAGTATTCTTTAAGAGTGATCCTTTTTATAGCTATTTTCCTTTTCTTTTTTTGGGAAATTTATCAATTGAAATATCACCAAGGAATATCCTTTACTCACAAAATAGAGCCAGAGGTTTTTAAGAGGCCTAAGGCTTTATTTATAGCCTTCCTTGTGGGATTTTTAGCTGGTTTACTTAATACTCCTGGCCCTCCTATTGTTATGTATCTAACTCTTCTTCGCTTTGATAAAAATCTTTTTAAAGCTACCCTACAATTAATCTTTGCCTTTTCAGCTCTAAATGCAGCTATTAACCACTATTTATCTGGGAATCTTACCTTTGAGATTTTCAAAATTTATTTTTTTAGTTTGCCTGTTGTTATTATGGGTATGTTTATTGGACAAAAATTATACGAAAAGCTTAGCAATAAAGTCTTTTATTATTTAGTAAATTTTATTTTATTAATATCAGCTATACTTTTAATAATAAAGACATAGAGTTAAAGGATGGAGGGACTTTATGAATATTCCCCAGGGATTTTTATTTGCAGGGGTTTCAGCAGGGATAAGAAAAGAGGGCCGACTGGATCTTGGTCTTATCTTTTGTGAAGAGAAAGGTATTTCCTGGGGTGTTTTTACTAAAAACACTGTTAAAGCAGCTCCGGTTCTTATAGGAAAAAAACATATAAAAAATCTTGTGACAAGGGCTATTCTTGTTAACAGCGGTATCGCTAATGCCTGTACAGGAAAGGAAGGTCTTGAGAGGACTGAAAGGGTTCTTAAGGCCCTTTCTGATTTATTATCCATAAAAAAAGAAGAAATTCTTCCTGCTTCAACTGGAGTTATTGGAGAGCAGCTTCCTGAAGAAAAGATTATAGCTAAGCTTCCTGATCTTGTAAAAAAACTATCACCCTCTAATTATGCCGACTTTGCTAAAGCTATAATGACTACTGATACCTTTCCCAAGATTTCTTCTCAACTAACAGGGGATGGCATAGCAATTTTAGGGATTGCTAAAGGTGCAGGAATGATTGCTCCTCATATGGCAACCATGTTGGCTTTTATTCTAACGGATGCTAAAATTGATAAAAAAGACTTGCAAACTCTTCTTTTAAAAGCTGTTGAGGAATCTTTTAATCGCATAACAGTGGATAGTGATACCAGCACAAATGACACAGTCTATGCCCTTGCCAGTGGAAAGAAGGAAATAGGAAATTGGGAGGAATTTTGTGAAAAGTTTCAGAGGGTGCTTTATGAACTTTCCTATATGATTGTAAAAGATGGAGAGGGTGCTTCAAAGGTAATCAAGGTAATTGTAAAGGGGGCTAAAACCAAAGAAGAAGCCAAAAATTTTTCACAAGCTGTGGCTAATTCACTCCTTGTAAAAACAGCCTTTTATGGTGGAGACCCTAATTGGGGAAGAATTTTGGCAGCCCTTGGAAAGACTCAAATCCCTTTTGATCCTGAGGAGATTGAAATTTATCTTAATGGTATTCCTTGGATAAAGAAACTAAAAACTCAAAATAAAGAAGAAGTCTTAAAAAATGAGTTAAGAAAGAATGATATAGAACTTTTGATCAAACTCAAAAGAGGAAAACAAAATTATTGGATGTTAACTTGTGATTTAACAGAGGAATATATAAAAATAAATGCCTCTTATAGGAGTTAAAAATGAAAGTGGAAAAAACAGAAAAGAAACAAGAAGAGGAGAAATTATTTTGCGAGAAATATAAAGAGTGGGTACTTGTAGAGATAGGGTGTAAACATCCGAAGGAATATTGTCAATTTAGAAAGCAGTGTTTGCTTTATTTTAAGTCGAAATTTAAAGATTTTTAGGAATGAGAATACTCATTACTAATGATGATGGAATTTATGCTGATGGTCTTTGTGGACTTTATTTTGCTTTAAAAGAGGAGCATGAGGTATTTATAGTAGCACCCGAGGTGGAAAGAAGTGCTGTAGGGCATGCCATAACTATTCATTATCCCCTGCGAGTAAGGGAAGTAAGAAGGGGAAAATTCTTTTGGGGATATGCTGTATCAGGAACTCCTGCAGATTGTGTAAAACTTGCTATCTACGAATTAATAGGTCCTGTTGATCTTGTTATCTCAGGCATAAATCGAGGGGCTAATGTGGGGATAAATGTGCTTTATTCAGGTACAGTTTCGGCTGCAACAGAAGCTAAAATCCTTGGAGTTAATAGTATAGCTGTATCAATTGATGCTTATGAAAATATTGATTATTGTTTCGCCTCTTATTTTATTGCTCAGTTTATTAAAACAATAGAGAAAATTCCCCTTGATTCTCCCTTTTGTCTAAATATTAACATTCCTCATTTAAATTTGCATCAAATAAAAGGTGTAAAGTTTGTCAGACAATCTACAGCCAAATTAAAAGAATTCTTTGAAAAAAGATTGGATTTACACGGTAAAATTTATTACTGGCAGGGTGCGGAAGAACATACTGAAACTGATGAAGAAACTGATGTAGTAGCCTTAAAAAAAGGATATATCACTATAACACCTATTCAATTTGATTTGACTTCTTATAGAGATCTTAATAAGTTATTAAGTTCCAATTTTTTAGAATCCCTTCATATTTAATCTTGTTTTTTGAAAAAAACGGTTTATATTTAAAGAAAAAAAGGAGGTAATATATGAGAAAAAGAAGTAGAGTTATTACTATGGATGATGTTAGATTTGTGTATGAAAATTATGCTAAAATGAGTGCAAGTGAGATAGCTGAGAAATTAGGGATTAGCAAGTTTCAGGTTAATAAAATTGTTAATGAATTAAGAAAAAGAGGAGTTGAAATTCCTAAGAAGATTGGCAAAAAAATTAACGTGTATGATGCCTTTGTTGAAGAATTAAAGAAAAAAGGGAACATTTAAGCAAGGATTTCTTCTATTAATTGACAATCTTCTTTAATTTGTTTTCTTAACTCATCTATAGAAGAAAATTTTTTTTCTGGCCTTATGTATTTGATAAATTCAATACGAAGATATTTTTCGTATAAATCTTCAGAAGAATTAAAATTTAGAAGGTGTGCTTCGATGGAGAGTTCTTTCTCTTCAAAGGTGGGGTTAAATCCGATATTTAAAGCACCTTTATATCTTTGATTAGAAAGGTAGGCCCAGACAGCATAAACTCCTCTGGCAGGAATAAGTTTTTCTTGAGGAACAAGCAGATTGGCTGTAGGATAGCCAAGGGCTCTTCCTCTTCCCTTTCCCTTAATTACCTTTCCTATTAAAAAATAGGGCCTTCCTAAAAAAAGGGCTGCTTTTTCTACATCTCCCGTTGAAATAAGGTCTCTTATATAAGAACTTGAAACCCTTTTTCCATTTATTTCAACAGGTGGAACTACTTTTACTTGGAAATGATACTTTTCCCCTAATTTTTTTAACAATTCTCCATCTCCCATACGGTTTTTCCCAAAGCGAAAATTAAAGCCTACAACTACCAAGCGGGCTTTTAAGGAATCTACAAGATATTTTTCCACAAATAGATCTGGCGAAAGCTCTGAGAGGGAGTGAGTAAAAGGTAGAATAACCATCTTATCAAAGCCTTCTTTTTCTATCAAGGAAATTTTTTCTTCAAAGGTAGTTAAAAGTTTAAAGGAGAGTTGGGGTTGGAGGACCTTTCTTGGATGAGGGTCAAAGGTAACTACTAAAGGAGTTAAATTGAATTCATGGGAGGCCTCTAAGGTTTCTCTAAAGAGGGCTTGGTGTCCTATATGAATGCCGTCAAAGGCACCGATAGTAATAGCTGTTTCAAAGGGTAGAGGAAAATCCTTAATGGAAAAGATTTTCATATTTACCTTCTATCAGACGAAGAAAGCTGTCAAAGAGATAGATAGAGTCATGGGGTCCAGGGGCATTTTCGGGATGATACTGCACTGAAAAGGCCTTTAATTCGGGATGATATAGCCCCTCTAAGGTGTTGTCGTTTAAATTAATGTGAGTATTAATTACCTCTTTGGGAAGTTCTTCCATCTTTACACAAAAGCCGTGATTCTGGGAGGTTATTTCTACTCTTTTATTTATTAGATTAAGAACTGGGTGATTGATTCCTCTGTGGCCAAATTTAAGTTTAAAGGTTGAAGCTCCAAGGGCTTGACCAAGAATCTGATGGCCAAGGCAGATACCAAAGATAGGTTTTTTTCCAAGGAGGTCTTTTACTGTGTTTACTACATAGGTCAAAGGAGCTGGGTCTCCTGGGCCATTGGAAAGAAAGATTCCATCAGGATCGTGCTTAAGAATTTCTGAAGCAGGAGTTTTAGCAGGAAAGATAAGGCACTCGGCCTGTCTCTCAGCAAAAAGCCTTAACTGATTGTATTTAAGCCCGCAATCAAGCACAGCTATTTTGTATTTAGCTTTTCCTTTAAAGGTGGTTGCTGAAAAGTCAAAGCCCTCTTTGTCATAAAAGTAGGGCTTTTTTGTAGTTACATATTGCACAAGATCTCTTCCTACATAATCTGGGCTTTCCTTAATTTTTTCCAAAAATTCTTTGGGATTCAGAGTTTCGGTGGTAATTCCTCCTTTCATAGCTCCAAAGTTTCTTAGGTGACGAGTTAAGGCACGGGTGTCAATTCCCTCTACCGCAAGAATATTATTCTCCTTTAACCAGTCTCCCAGAGATTTTTTGGCCCTCCAGTTACTATAAAAAGGCTGATATTCCCTGACAATAAAACCAGCTACTTGGATGCGGGCACTTTCTATATCTTCCGAGTTAACTCCGTAGTTTCCAATAAGGGGATAGGTCATAGTGACGATTTGACCATAATAGGAGGGATCAGTAAGAATTTCCTGATAACCAGTCATCCCTGTATTAAAAACTATTTCTCCAAAGGTTTCTCCTCTTATAGTAAAGGAATAGCCCCAGAAATAAGTACCATCCTCAAGCATAACTAGGGCTTTAATTTTGTTTTTTTTCATAGTTAGACTCCTTCTGCTTTTGAAGTTTTTCCTTAGTATACCACAAAAGATATTCTCTAATAAAACCGTCAATTTCGCCATCAAGGACTTCATCTACTTTATAGACTTCGTACTGAGTACGGTGATCTTTTACTACTTTGTAAGGATGAAGGGTGTAAGTGCGAATCTGGTTCCCCCAACTAATTTCCCTTTTTTCTCCAATAAGAGCTTCTTTTTTTTCTTCAAGTTTTTGCTTTTCAAGTTGAAAAAGTCTTGCTTTTAGGATTTTAAGAGCCATGGCTTTATTTAAATGCTGACTTCTTTCATTCTGACAAGTAACTACAATTCCTGTAGGAATATGGGTGATTCTTACAGCACTTTCAGTTTTGTTGACATGCTGCCCACCATGTCCACTTGCTCTCATAGTTTCGATTCTCAAATCTTCAGGTCTTATTTCAACCTCGATGTCATCTTCTATTTCTGGAATCACCGTAACTGAGGCAAAGGAGGTATGTCTTCTGGCATTAGCATCAAAGGGGGAAATTCTTATAAGTCTATGAATTCCCTTCTCCCCTTTAAGAAGCCCATAAGCATTTTGGCCCTCAATCAGTAAAACGGCGCTCTTAATACCTGCTTCTTCTCCTGGAAGATAATCCACAAGTTTAACTCTAAAACCTTTCTTTTCTGCCCAGCGAGAATACATCCGAAGAAGCATCTCTGCAAAGTCCTGAGCATCTGTACCTCCTGTTCCTGCATGAATACTCAATATGGCATTAGAGTTATCATATTCCTCAGATAGAAGAAGCGTCGTCTCTTCCTTAAGGAGAAAATCTTCATAACTTTTAATTTCTTTAAGAAGCCCTTCAAAAATTTCCTCAGATTCCTCCTCTTTGTAAAGAGCATACCACTCAAGGAGATCTTGGTAAGATCTTTCAAGTTTCTCAAAGATTAAAAGTCTTTGAGAGAGAGTAGCGCGCTCTTTGAGTAGTTGTTTAAACTTAGGAGAGTTCCAATCCTGATTTTTTTGAAGAAGCTCCTCTATCTGGACCAGCCTTTTTTTAAGATCCTCGGGTTCAAAGACACCTCCTTAAATCAGAAAGTTTCTCTTCAAAGTTTTTAAAAACTTTCTCAAAATCAATGCTTTTTAAAGCGGAGAAATTTTCTATTTTGTGATTTTTTATTTCACTTTGAGCCTTCATGTTCTCAACCTCCGCCCTTAATATAATACAATTTTATCAGTTTTGAAGATGAAAAATAAGTCCTTGTCTAACCTATTATTTTTTTGTAAACTAAGAGTATGAAATTTTATCGAACTTTACATCCAAGGCCTGTGGTAGTCATTGGAAGTGGGGAGGTGGAAAAGGGAGAGATAAATTTTATGGCCTGTGCTTGGATAACCCCTCTTTCTGAAGATCCTCCTTTGGTAGGTTTCTCTTGTTCCAAGGAAAATTATACTCATAGGCTTGTGAAGAGATTCCATCAATTTTCCGTTAATGTCATTGAGGACTGTGAACTTATTTTTAAGCTGGGGAGTACAAGTGGAGAAGAAATAAACAAAATAGAGGCTTTTCACCTGAAGGTGAAAAAGGGAAAATTTTTAAAAGTGCCCCTTCTTGAAGAGGCCCTTGCAAATTTAGAATGTTTGGTTGTGAAAGAGGTAGACCTCGGAGATCATACCTTTTTTGTTGGAGAAGTTAAAAACTGGGAGGCTAAAAATTTTGAAGAGTATGGTTTTAAAGAATTTTGGAGGGTTCCTCTTCACAAAGGAGGAAGAGCTTTTTGTTACCCATCAAAAAGACTTATCTTCGTTCAAAAATAAAGAAATATTTACCCTTGGGACTTCAACAAGAAGTCCTTCAGAATTTTTAGAGATCCTGAGGTATTATCAAATTGAACTTGTCATTGATGTGAGAAGATGGCCCTCTTCAAAAAAATTTCCTCAATACAATAAAGCGAGCCTTGAGAAACTTTTGAGAGAGGTAAGAATTGAGTATCTTCACCTTGAGGAGCTTGGAGGATTTAGAAAGGAGAGTTATGAAGAATATATGAAAAGTGAGGACTTTCTAAGGTCACTCTATAAGGTGATTGAAATGGCTGAAAAAAGAAGGGTTTGTCTAATCTGTGCTGAAAGGTTTCCCTGGAATTGTCACCGAAGATTTATTGCAAGTGCCTTAAAAGAAAGAGGTTTTTTAGTAAAGCATATCCTTGAGCTTGGAAGAATCTATGAGCCTAAATAATTGAGAAATTTAATTTTTAGGGTAAACTTGAAAGGTATGAGTGTTTTAGTGTCTATAAGTATTTTTCCTCTTGATAAAGGAGAAAGTGTGAGTAGTTATGTGGCCAGAGCCGTCAAGGTTATTAAGGACTCGAAGTATCCCTATAAAGTGTCCCCTATGGAAACATCCTTTGAAACCGAAACTTTAGAGGAGGCGCTATCAGTTATTCGAAAGTGTTTTGAAGTTTTGGAGCCTGATTGTAATCGTATTATTTGTAATGTAAAGATTGATTATCGCAAGGGAAGAATTTCTGGTCTAATCTCTAAACTTAAATCCCTTGAAGAAAAGCTTGGTGAGGAAGTAGAGAAGGTCTAAAAATTTGGAAAGGAGGCCATATTGAAACCAAAAAAGATTGTTCTTGCTTATTCAGGGGGGCTTGATACTTCTGTTATTTTGAAATGGCTGATTGAGAAGTATCAGTGCCCAGTGATTGCCTTTTGTGCTGATCTTGGGCAGGAGGAGGACTGGGAGGAGATCAAAAAGAAGGGACTTCTTTGTGGTGCTGAAAAAGTAATCATTCAAGACCTGAAATACGAGTTTGTAAAGGAACATTGTTTTTTTGCTATAAAAGCAGGGGCTCGTTATGAAGATTGGTATTTACTTGGAACCTCTCTTGCTCGTCCTCTCATAGCTAAGGCTCAAGTGGAGATAGCCTTGAGAGAGGGAGCAGATGCTGTGGCTCATGGGGCAACAGGTAAGGGGAATGACCAGGTTCGCTTTGAGCTTACCTATTCAGCCCTTGCTCCCCAACTAAAAATTATTGCGCCCTGGAGGGAATGGGAATTTAAAGGAAGGAGTGATCTTATTTCTTATGCCAAAGAAAAGGGAATCCCTGTGCCGGTAACCCCTGAAAAACCTTATAGTATTGATGCCAACCTTTTTCATATAAGTTATGAGGGAGGAATTTTAGAAGATCTTTGGGAGACCCCTCCTGAAGAGATCTTTATTATGACTAATTCTCCTGAAAAGGCTCCAGATCAACCAGAATATATTGAGATAGACTTTGACCGAGGTGAACCAGTGGCAATAAATGGAGAGGCTCTATCTCCACCTGAGCTTCTTAAAAAACTGAATTATCTTGGGGGGCTTCATGGTATTGGAAGGGTAGATATGGTGGAAAATCGCTATGTTGGGATAAAATCAAGGGGTATCTATGAAACCCCAGGAGGAACAATCCTTCATATAGCTCATAGGGCCTTAGAGCAAATAACTCTTGATAGAGAGGTTATGCGCCTGAAAGACACTCTTATGCCCAAAATAGCAGAGCTGATTTATTATGGTTACTGGTTTAGCCCAGAATTTCAGGCTTTAAAGAGTCTTATAGAAGAGACCCAAGAAAGAGTTACCGGAACGGTGCGCTTAAAGCTTTATAAAGGAAATGTAATGGTATGTGGTAGGAAGAGCCCCTTTAGTCTCTATAAAAAAGAACTTGCCAGTTTTGAAGAAGAGGGAGGATACAGCCATAAAGATGCCGAGGGCTTTATAAGACTTAATGCCTTAAGGCTTAAAAATCTCGCAACCTTTTAATAAAACCTTTGGGGAAGGGGGTTAAAAATGAAAATTTTTGTAGATACAGCTAAGATTGAGGAGATAAGAAAGGTAAAAGAGTGGGGGATTCTTGACGGAGTAACTACTAATCCTACACTTCTTTCCCAGACAGGGAAGCCTTGGAAGGAGGCTGCCCTTGAGATTTTAAGGGAAGTTCCAGACAAGCCCGTCTCTCTTGAGGTTCTTGCTGAAAAAGCCGAAGAAATGATCAAAGAGGCAAGAGAGCTTGCCAAAATGGGCCCCAATGTGGTCATAAAGATCCCTTTTACCACAGAGGGCCTTAAAGCCATTAGAGTATTAACCGAGGAGGGCATTAAAACTAATGTAACCTTAGTTTTTTCGCCCCTTCAGGCCCTTGTTGCTGGAAAGCTTGGGGCAACCTATGTCTCACCCTTTCTTGGACGAGTTGATGATATTGGCTATGACGGAATGCTTGTTCTCGAAGAAATTATCCATATCTATGAAGTCTATGGAATTGAAACAGAGATCATTGCAGCTAGTATAAGACATGTAGACCACGTAAGAAGATGTGCTCGTCTTGGAGTAGATATTGCAACCATCCCTTTTAAAGTAATTGAACAAATGCTAAAACACCCTCTAACTGACATAGGCCTTTCTAAATTTCTTGAAGATGCTAAAAAGGCGGGGATTCAAATACTTTGATTGATTTAATTGCCTTTGATATTAGACTATTTTATTCAATTAATGGGTTAAGGAATAAATTCTTAGATTTTCTTTTACCTCTTTTTAGTGATAAAATTTTTATATATTTTTTTTATATTCTTTTCTTTTTAATTAGTTCCTTTCTTTTATACAGAGCTAGTAAATTAGAGGTAAGAAAAATTCCCTTATTGATAGTCTTATTTCTTTTGGGATTTGGGGTTTCTGATTTTTCCTGCGGAAAGCTCTTTAAACCCCTTTTTCATAGAGAAAGACCCTTTGTAAATTTACCCAAGGTTTATTATTATTCCCATGGGGAATTTCAATATCTAAATAATCCTCTTACCCATAAGCAGACCAAAAGTTTTCCTTCTTGCCATGCCGAAAATACTGCCTATGCCTCCACTTTTCTAAGTTTTTTAAAACCTTCATTAAGCCCCTTATTTATCTTTTTTGCCCTAATGGTTGGATATTCCCGTATCTACCTTGGGCATCACTTTCCTTTGGATGTTTTTTTTGGATATCTCCTTGGTTTTATAATTGGTTTGCTTTTTTATAAAAGTTTAAAATTCTTAAAAATTTATTGAAAAGTTCTATATGAAAAATTTGTATGAGATAGGCTAAGAGTTAAAAGTTGCAAAGGAGCACCTATTTAGATTGCCTCTTTAGTGTAGGCGGTCTTTTCCTATTAATTCTTTTTACAGGGAAATTTTTTTATCTTAAGGAGTTTCCTCTTCCCCTCTCTTATGATGAATCCTATTACTGGGATTGGTCAAGGCACCTTGATTGGGGTTATTACAACAAGCCTCCTATGGTGGCTTGGCTTATTTTTCTCTCTACTAAGGTACTTGGGATAAGTGAATTTGCAGTAAGGCTTCCAGCTTTGTTATCTTTAACAGGGGTTCAAGTTCTTTTATATGTTCTTACTTTTCGCTATTTTGGAGAATATCTCGCAAGAGCCCATCTTTTTGTATTAAGTTTTGTTCCCATCTTCTTTGTCTATAGTTTTATTATGACAATTGACCCTCCCCTTTTATTTTTTTGGACTCTTTCCATCTTTTTTCTCGTAGAATATTTAAAAAATCAAACCTTGTTATCGGCCTTTTTAACGGGCTTTTCTATGGGGCTTGCCATACTGACCAAACAAACTGCTTTTGTTCTTCCCTTTCTCACCTTCGTGTATTTTATGCTCTTTGAAAAAAAACTTTTGAGTTTAAAGAAAACTTATCTCCTCCTTCTTTTACCCTTTCTCTTATACTTACCCAATTTTTACTGGAATTTAAAATATGGTTTTGTGCTTTTTATACATACGGCAGAACACTTTGAAAGAAAAGGGCTTAGTACAAGGTATTACCTTAAATTTTTTGTAGGGCTTTTATTTCTTTTTGGGCCTATTTTTTTACCTTTTTTTTATTATTATGGTTTTAAATATTGGAAAAAATTTCTTTTCTTTTTGAAACACGGCTTTGATGAAAAAATAGGGGCAGACAAAGTTTTTCAGCTAAAGATTTTAAATCTTTTTTACCTTTTTTCTTTTATTCCCCTTTTTTGTCTCTTGATTCTCTCTCTTTTAAAGCCCTTAAATCATAATTGGATTATGCCTTTTTTCATTTCTTCTTATTTTTTTGGAATATACTTTCTTTTGCAAAAGGGAATTACAAGGTTTTTTTATCTCTTGAATCTTCTTATAACCTTAGGATTATGTCTTTTTATGCTTGCCCTTCCCAAAAAACCCGATCTTTTGGGGAAAAATTCAGCTCTTTTGTTTTACAAATTTTATGGTTGGAAGGAGCTTTCTCAAAGCGTTGAAAAACATTACAAGAAAGGGCTTTACCTTCTTGCAAGTCATAGAGAAATTGCAAGCTCCCTTGCCTTTTATATGAAAGCACATCCCGAAGTTTATGTGGTCAATCTTGAAAAGAGGCCTGAAAATCAATATCATTTATGGAGAAAGGATGATGAACTTATTGGAAAGGAGGTTTTATATGTGCAAAAGGGTATTTTTGAGCCTAAGGTTCTTTTAAATCCTAAGAGATTGGAAGAGTTAAGACTAAATTTTTATGGCCTTGAAAAGAGTTTTTCAGTCTGGAAAGGGATATATGTTAAGGGTGAAAAAAGGTGAGTTATCAGTGTCAAAATTGTGGTTATAAAAGTCTTAAGTGGCTTGGAAGGTGTCCTGAGTGTGGAGCATGGCATAGCTTTATTGAAGAAAGAGAAGAAAAAGCTTCAAAGAGAAAGGAGAAAAAACCTCTTAAGATTTTAAAGCTTTCTGAAATCTCCTGTTCTTCAAAACCAAGAATTTCAACTGGTCTATCGGAGTTTGATCTTGTCCTTGGAGGGGGAATAGTTCCTGCTTCTATGATCCTGATAGGAGGAGACCCAGGAATTGGAAAGTCAACTCTTCTTACCCAAATGGCAGGAGATTTAATTCGCAGAGGAAGAAAAGTTTTATATTTCTCTGCCGAAGAATCTCCTGAACAGGTTAAATTAAGGACACAGAGACTTTCTGTTCCAGAAGACTTTTACTTTCTTTCGGAAACAGATTTAAACCTACTTTTTGAAGCCATTGAGGAGATTAGCCCTGAGGTTATCATCGTTGATTCCATTCAAACGGTATATCTTCCTGAACTTGCTTCCTCTCCTGGGAGTGTTTCCCAGGTAAGAGAATGCGCTAATCAACTCCTCAGACTTGCCAAAGAGAAGGATATAACAATCTTCATTGTAGGACATATCACTAAAGAGGGAGTTATCGCAGGACCAAAGATTCTTGAGCATCTTGTAGATGTAGTTCTTTATCTTGAAGGAGAAAAAGAGACTGGTTTTAGAATTCTTCGGGCTATGAAAAATCGTTTTGGAGCAGTAAATGAGATAGGAGTTTTTGTGATGACAGAGAAGGGCCTTGAGTCACATACAAGTTATGAAGAGCTTTTTCTCACTGGAGAAGGAGTTCCTACCTGTATTCTTGAGGGAACAAGACCCCTTTTAGTGGAAATTCAAGCTTTAACGACGAAAAGTTTTCTTTCTGTTCCAAGAAGACAATCGGTAGGATACGATCCCATAAGATTAAGTTTGCTCTGTGCCATTCTTGAAAAGAAATTAGGAGTTGGCCTAAGTGATAGGGATGTTTATGTCAAAGTGGCAGGAGGTTTAAAAATTAGAGATCCAGGAGCAGATTTTGCTGTAGCCCTCTCTCTCCTTTCAAGTCTTTTGGAAAAAAAACTTCCTGAGAAGACTCTCTATATAGGAGAGATTGGGCTTTCTGGAGAGCTCAGACCTGTAAGGGAGCTTTCTGCCAGAATTAAAGAGGCAGAAAAAAAGGGTTTTCTTCGTGCCTTAGTTCCTGATTATGGAAAGGGGGAGATCAAGGTATCAGGCCTTGAGTTAATTCCCTTAAAGGACCTTATCTCAGCTTTTAAGCTTCTTTTTGGTTTGTAAGAATGTGGGAAAATCTTATAAGCCTCTGGCAGGACAGAAATCTTCTTAGAGATTTCGTAAATGAACATCCTAAGCTTGGCCCTTTTCTTTTTATTTTGCTACAAGCTTTGCAGGTTATTATTGCTCCCTTACCAGGTGAGGTCACAGGATTTATAGCTGGTTTCATCTTTGGAACTTTTTACGGTTTTATATTGAGTATAACAGGAATTACCTTAGGTTCTCTCCTGGTATTTGTCATTATAAGAGCTTTTCGCAAGCGTTTTTTGACAAAATACGAAACCCATCCTTTTTATTTAAAACTTAAGAAAATTTTTAAGAAATATGGTATCTCAGGAGTTTTTATTTTATATTTATTGCCCGGTTTTCCCAAGGACCTTTTGAATTATCTTGTTCCATTTATGCCTATCTCTCTTAGAGCCTTTATTATCATTTCAACCCTCGGTAGAGCCCCTGGAACCCTTGCCCTTGCTATCCAGGGAGATGTGGTTTATGGAGGGCATCCAGGGAAAATTTTAATTGTTAGTATTTTTTTTCTCTTAGTTTTTATTATTTTTTTACTCTTAAGAAAGCGTCTTGAAAGCTATTTAGAATAGTTTTA
>PNIE01000016.1 GCA_002877875.1 Caldimicrobium thiodismutans | reverse complement strand
CCTTAAAATTCATAAACCTCCCAAATTTCCCTCAACCTTTAGAGATATAAGTTTCATTCTTGATAAAGAAATACCTTTTGCGGAGATTCTTTCTTATGTTAATAGTGTTGAAATTCCTTATTTTGAAAAAGTAGAGCTTTTGGCCCTTTATGAAGGCCCCCCCATTCCCGAGACTAAGAAAAGTATAACCCTTCGCTTCTGGTTTAGAAGCGAAGAGAGAACTCTTCAGGACGAAGAGGTAAATGCTCTTCAGGACGAGATCGCTAAGAAAATCTTTGAATATTTTAAAGCTATACCAAGATAATAGATGGAAAAAATAACCAGAAAGGAAATTATTAAAGAGTTACAAAAAAAAACTGGGCTTTCCCAGAGATTTTTAAATCTCTTTGTAGAAACCCTTCTTGAGGAAATTAAAAAGGCCCTTGAACTTAATGAAAAAGTGAAAATCACTGGCTTTGGCACCTTTATTCCTCACCAGACTAAACCAAGAAAAGGAAGGATTCTTAAAACTGGAGAAGAAGTACTCATAAAACCCTTTAAAAAAGTAAGTTTTCACCTTGCTCCTACTTTAAGAGCCGAGCTTCATAATGAAAGGGAAAAATAAAAAGGATGAACCTCTTTATTTTTCCTTAAAAGAGGTCTGTAAACTTTTAAATATAAAGCCACATATCCTTGATTATTGGGAAAAGCGTATCCCTGAAATCAAACCCCATAAAATCGGAAAAAGAAAATTCTTTAAAAAGGAAAACCTGGAAATGCTTTTTCAAATAAAAAATCTTCTTGAGGAAGGATATACCTTAGAAGGAATTAGAAAAAAGTTATTTCCTTCTCCAAAAGAGGCAAAGATAAAAAAAAGAGAAAGAGCAAGTCCTGCTTTATTTCCGGAACTAACGTTACCCCCTTCTTACTCTTACCTATCAGAATCTCAACCTTTAAAAAAAGAAAATCTTAAAAAGCTTCTCAAAGAGGTTTTAGAGGATCTTAAGGAAATTTATAAATCCCTTTCAGCTTGAGTTAGAATTAGATAAAATTACATAACTTGAGAAATTTTTATCATATACCTTGAATTAATTCAAAATTGAAGTAATTTTATATAAAAAATCCTTCAAAGGAGGTTAGCCATGCCAGAAAGACTTGAGCTTTATAAGTGTGAGGTTTGTGGAAATATAGTATTGGTTATGCATGGAGGGAGGGGTCAACTTGTGTGCTGTAACAGACCTATGGTACTTCAGAAACCAGGAACAGTGGATGCTGCAATTGAAAAACATGTTCCCGTAATTGAAAAGCATGGAGAGGTTTACAAGGTTAAAGTTGGAAGTGTTCCCCATGCTATGACAGAAGAGCATTATATTGAGTGGATTGAGCTCCATGCTGATGGAGATAGGGTTTACATAAAATTCTTGAAACCAGGAGATGCTCCTGAAGCAGAATTTACAGTTAAAGCCAATAAGGTTACAGCTAAGGAGTGGTGTAATCTACACGGTTATTGGGAAGGAGCTTAAGTTTGTGAACCACAAGGAAAATAAAAATTTAAAAGGAGGAACGACTAATGAAGAAATACAAATGTAATGTTTGTGGCTATGTTTATGATCCAGAGAATGGGGATCCTAGCCAAAACATCCCTCCTGGGACCCCTTTTGAAAATCTTCCAGGCACTTGGACCTGCCCTGTTTGTGGGGCCTCTAAGGACGATTTTAGCCCAGAAGATTAAATCTTAAGGTAGGCTACTTCCCTAACTTTGGGCTTGAGGAGGGAAAGGGATGGGTAAATATGCTCTTTTTGCTTTTCGCGGAGATCCTATGTGTTTTATCCACGTTTTATTAAATGCCCTTGATATGCATAACAAAGGTCTTGAGGTAAAAATTGTACTTGAAGGTGAGGCTACCAAGCTTATTCCTTTACTTTATGATGAGACCTCTGCTTTATACTATCTCTATCAAAATACTTTGGAAAAAGGCTTAATTGAGGGAGTTTGTAAAGCCTGTTCTCAGAAAATGGGAACATATGAACTAGCCCTTGAGAAAGAGCTTAAAATGCTTGATGATATGGCCAATCATGCTGGAATGGGAAGATTTCTAAAAGAGGGCTATTCAATTATTACATTTTAAAATATTATTATTAAGAGGAGGGGTTTTATGAAAGCCATAAAAGTTAAAGAAGATTTCTACTGGGTAGGAGCTATTGATTGGAATGTGCGAAACTTTCACGGATATTCAACCTTTAGAGGAACTACCTATAATGCTTATCTATTGGTTGACGAAAAAATTGTTCTTTTTGATACAGTTAAACACGGTTTTGAAGAAGAGTTGCTTTCAAGAGTCAAATCTGTAATTGAACCTGAAAAAATTGACTATCTTGTTATCAATCATATTGAGCCTGACCATGCAGGGGGTTTTGTTAAGATTGTTGAAGTCATTAAGCCTGAGAAGATTTTTCTTACTAAAAATGCAAGGCTTGGAATTCTTGCCCATTTTCATAAAGAAAACTATCCCTTTGAGGAGGTAAAAACGGGAACTACGGTTAAGGTAGGAAAAAGAACGCTCACTTTTATTGAAACCCCAATGATTCATTGGCCAGATAGTATGATAACTTACATTCCAGAAGAGAGAATCCTTGTCTCTCAGGATGCCTTTGGAGCTCATTATGCTTCAAGTGGAAGATTTGATGATGAGGTAGATCTTTGTGAACTTATTCAGGAAACCCGTAAATATTATGCCAATATTATTTATCCCTATTCTCCACAGGTAAATAAGCTTTTGAAGACTGTTAAAGAGATGAATCTTCAAATTGAAATGATCTGTCCTGACCATGGAGTTATTTGGAGAAAAAATCCTGAGAAAGTTCTTAGCCTTTATGAAAGATGGAGTTCTTATGTCTGTGATCCAAGAGTTTTGATAATTTATGACACTATGTGGAAAAGCACTGAAAAATTGGCCTACGCCATTATGGATGGTGTCCTGGAGGAAGGAGTAGAGGTTAAGTTATGCAAACTTTCAGTTACTGATTGGACAGAACTTATGGCAGATGTCCTTGAGTCAAGAGGTCTAATTCTTGGCTCTCCTACCTTAAATAATGGGCTTTTACCTACAGTTTCAGGGTTTTTGACTTATATGAAAGGGTTTAGACCAAGAGGAAAAGTGGGAGCTGCCTTTGGCTCCTACGGATGGAGTGGCGAATCTGTAAAGATTCTCAATCAATATCTTCAAGAGATACAGGCTGAAATTGTCCATGAGGGGCTAAAAGTAAAGTATGTACCTGATGAAAAAGTTCTTTTGGAAGGTCGAGAGCTTGGAAAGGCTGCAGCCAAAAAGGTAAAGGAGCTTTGTTCTGGTTAGTGAGAGTTTTTTAAAAAAAGAGATCTTATCTATTCTTGAAAATAAAGGGCTTGAGGAGCTCAAAGAGGCCCTCAAGCCCTATCCTCCAGGTAAAAGGGTAAGTTTCCTTATCGGTGCCTTCTTACATCCTAAGGAAGAAGTTGGTTGGAAGACTATTTATGCCTTTGGATTTACCGTTTCAGAACTTGCAGAAATAGATATGGAGAGGGCAAGAATTGTCATTAGAAGGCTTATGTGGATGTTAAATGAAGAATCAGGAGGCATGGGCTGGGGAGTTGGAGAAGCCTTTGCAGAAGCTCTTTACAATTCTTTGCCTTTAAAAAAGGAATATTTACAAATTTATGTATCTTATATATGGCCTGAAGGAAATTACCTTGAATATCCACCTGCACAAAGGGGAATTCTCTGGGGCATTGGAAGACTCTCTCAAAAATATTTAGATGATCTTTTAAAAATTTCAGCCAAAGATTATGTTATCTTTCACCTAAACTCAAAGGATCCTCTGGTAATCTTTTACTCCCTCTGGGCCCTAAGTTTTTTTAAAAAATTTATAGATTTAACCTCCCTTGAAGATAAAATAAAAAGGGCCCTTTCTTTTCTTGAAAAAAATCTTCCTGAACACTTCTTTTTTGATGGAAAAAATTTAAAAATTTATACACCCTCTGATTTAAAGGCTCTTCTCAAAGACTAAGTTTTTTAACAATATCTTCTTCAAAAACCATCAACAAGTGCTAAAATTTGGGCTATGTTTAGAATTATAAAGGCCATAGGGCTTGTTTTTGGAGATATAGGAACAAGTCCTATTTATACTTTAAGTGTAGTTTTCCTTCTTCTTCCTGTGACCTATGAAAATGTTCTGGGAGTTTTATCACTTATTTTCTGGACCTTAATTATCCTTCCTACCCTTCAATATACAGTTCTTGCTATGAATCTCAGCTTAAGAGGAGAAGGAGGAAATTTAATTCTTGCAGAAATCTTAAAATCTCTTTTAAAATCGAAAAGAGCCCTTGGAGTGGTAACTTTTGTCTCTTTTCTTGCCATTTCCTTTTTAATGGGAGATGGAGTGATAACCCCTGCTATAACTATACTTAGTGCTGTGGAAGGTATTTCTCTAATTCCTGGCCTTCCTTCCCTAACGGAAACTCATATTGTACTTATAAGTATTGGTATCGCCACTCTGCTTTTCTCTTTTCAGTCAAAAGGGACAGAGAGGGTTTCAGGGACTTTTGGCCCTATAATGTGTTTATGGTTTTTAAGCCTTTTTCTTTTAGGTCTCCCTTATCTTCTTAAAGTACCCTCTGTCCTTAAAGCTATAAATCCCCTCTATGGTATTGAATTTCTTATTAATAACGGTTGGAAAGGATATCTTGCTCTTGGAGAGATTATTCTTTGTGCTACTGGAAGTGAAGCTATGTACGCCGATATGGGACACCTTGGAGCAAGACCTATAAAACAAAGTTGGCATCTTGTTTTTGCGGCCTTAACTGTTAATTATTTTGGCCAGGGCGCCTTTTTACTCCTTAATCCTCACGCCAAATTTGTCCTCTTTGAAATGTGTCTCCTATTAATACCCCCTTTATATGTGCCCTTTTTAATTCTTGCCCTTTTGGCCTCCATTATTGCCTCCCAGGCGATGATTAGCGCTATGTTCAGCCTTGTTTATCAGGCCATTTCTGCAAGAATGCTCCCTATCCTCAAAGTCAAGTATACTTCCAGAGAACTTGCCTCACAGATCTATATTAGTACAGTAAACTGGCTATTCTATGTGGCAATATGTTACATTATGTATTTTTTTGGAAGTTCAGCTAAACTGGCTTCAGCCTACGGACTTGCTGTTACCGGCACTATGGTTATTACCGGGGGCTTTCTTTTAATAATCTTTTTTATAAAGAAAAAATATAAATATTTTTTCCTTTCCATCTTTACAGCCTTAACCTCTCTTATTTATTTCTTTTCCACCCTTTACAAATTTCCTTTAGGAGGTTATTGGGCAACTATCTTTGCAGGAGTTCCCTTTGCAATTATCCTTTTATATACCCAAGGTCAAAAAAAGTTGTATAAAAGTATGAAATTTTTAACCCGGGAAGAATTTATTCACAAATTCAGTAGATTTTATGAAAAAAATCCTAAAATCCAAGGGAAAGCCCTCTTTTTTATCAGGGATCTTAATATCTTTCCTCCCTATGTGATAGAAACTCTCTTCTACCATGGAATAATTTACGAAGAAAATATTTTTGTCTCCCTTATTCGTAAAAATGAGCCCTATGGAATTACTACAGGCTTTCTTGAGGAACTATGCCCAGGGGCTAAAGTTTTTGAAATAGCCTATGGCTACATGGAATATCTCCGTGTGGAAAACATCCTAAGAGAACAAGGAATAGATGAAAGAGTCATTTTTTATGGGCTTGAAGATATAGAAACTAAGCATCCTATATGGAAGCTCTACGCTCTCTTAAAACAACTCAGCCCCCATTTTGTTAAATTTATAGACCTTCCTCCAACTAAACTTCACGGAGTTCTAACACGGGTAGAACTCTCTTAAAACACTAAAAACCAGATTAGCCTTTTAAAATCTCTTTAATTTCCTCCACAGATAAAACTTTCCCCTGAGAGACAAGTTTTCCATCCACCACAAGACCTGGGGTAGTCAAAACTCCATGGGCAGCAATCTGCATAAAATCCTTTATTTTAATAATATCTGCCTCTACCCCAAGCTCATCAAGGGCTTTAACCACATTTTCATAAAGAAGCTCGCATTTTGGACAGCCTGGTCCAAGCACTTTAATCTCCCTCTTCATACCCATACCTTCCTCCTTATTTAAGGTTTTATACTAAAAAATATTTGATGAAAATATCCATATATACTTGAAATAATTATTACTAAAAGAGCATAGGTTAAAGTCTTTTTAGTCCCCATTATGGCTCTAAGCACTAAAAGACTGGGCAAAGAAACAGCAGGTCCTGCAAGAAGCATAGCCAAAGCTGGACCTGCTTTAACCCCCTGTGCCATAAGTCCTTGAATAATGGGAACTTCCGTAAGAGTGGCAAAATACATAAGGGCAGTTATGGTGGCAGATAAAAGGTGAGTAAGAAAACCTGTCCCACCAAAAAAGGTCTCAATAAATCTCTTAGGGATATAACCTTCTCCTTCTATACCTCCAAATAAAAATCCTGAAGTAAAAACTCCTAAAAAGAGAAGAGGAAAAATTTGTTTGGCAAGGATGTAGGAATTATCAAACCATTCTCCAAGAATCCCTCTTTTTTTATTCGCTATATAAGAAATTAAAATTACTCCTCCTATAAAGGAAATTTCTCTATAAGGCTGAATAAAATCAAGAAAAAGAACTAAAACTGCTGAAATAACTATAGTTTTCAAATCAATATTAAAGAAAACTCTCATTTCCGTCAATAATAAAAGGTATAAGAGGTAAAGAAGAGGCCATTTAAATTGAAGCTGTGAAGTAGCTACCAATAAAATAGCTATTAAAGTTCCCAGGAAAAAACTTGATTTTCCAAGACTTAATCCCTTTTCTGCCTGAAACCCTTGAAAAGATGAAAGCCTTTGCTTTTCAGATTCTCTAAAAAGAAAAT
>PNIE01000042.1 GCA_002877875.1 Caldimicrobium thiodismutans | reverse complement strand
GGAGATTATCACTCTTAAGGTAAAGTTTAAAATAACCCTCTTTAAAGAAAGAGAGATCTTCTAAAGGTTTTAAATCTTCCACTATGAAAGTGTAGTTTTCTTCCTCTGTATCAAGTTCTCCCTTAAACCAGAGAATAGAGGATTCTTTAATTAAGTTCATTTTTTCTTTATAGATATCAGGAAAAATTAAGGCCTTTCCTATGGCAAATTCATCTTCAAGCTTAAGAAGAGCTATTTTGTTTCCGCTTCTGGTAGTTTTAAGTTTTATTTCAGAAATTAGGGCACATAAGATAATTTTATCAGAAATATTTTCTTTTTTAATATTTTCCAAGTTGTAGGGAGTAAAGATTTCAACAAGGCTTCTATATTTCCTTAAAGGGTGGTCTGAGAGGAAGAAGCCCAGGGCTTGTTTTTCAAAATTGAGCTTTTCTTCAAAAGTCCACTCTGGAACCTCTTCAAGTTTAAGAGAGTTAAAGATATCCAGTTTAAGAAGGCTTGGTTGACCAAAGAGCGATGCTCCTTTGCTTTCCTGGGTAAAGGAAAGAATGGTAGGTAAGTTATGTAAGAGTTTAGCTCGATTTGGTTCTAAGCTGTCAAAGGCTCCAGCCTTTATAAGAGCCTCTATGGTTTTTTTGTTTACCTTTTCTCTATCTACCTTTTGACAAAAGTCAATAAAGTCTTTATAGGGTCTTTTTCGAATAATTTCTTGAACAGCTTCTTCTCCAACATTTTTTATAGCCTGAAGGCCAATTCGTATAGCACCATTCTCCACAGAAAAGCCAGCTCCACTAAGATTTATGTCAGGAGATAGAATAGGAATTCCCATTCTTTCAGCCAAAGTCAAATATTTACTTACTTCCTCGCTTTTGTTAATTTCATAAGTAAGAATGGAGGCTAAGAAATATACAGGATAATGGGCCTTTAGATAGGCTGTTTGATAAGAAAGCAAAGCATAGGCAGCAGAATGACTTTTATTAAAGCCGTATTCTGCGAATTTCTCCATAAGATCAAAGACCTTTTCTGCTATTTCTTTAGGAATCAATCTTTCGACAGATCTCTTCACAAAATCCTCTTTTAACTGCTGCATAAGTTCTTTATCTTTTTTTCCCATAGCTCGGCGGAGAAGATCAGCTTCTCCAAGGGTATAACCTGCAAAGGCTCGAGCTATTTCCATAACCTGTTCCTGGTAAACGATAACTCCATAGGTCTCCTTCAGGATAGGTTCAAGAAGGGGATGGAGATATTCGGGCTTTCTCTTTCCATGTTTAGTTTCTATGTATTGGTCTACTAGCCCTCCTTCAAGAGGACCAGGTCTATAGAGGGCAAGGACTGCAATAAGATCATTAAATTCCGTGGGCTTAAGTCTTCTTAATAAGTCCTTCATCCCCTCAGATTCCAGTTGAAATACTCCGTCAGTCTCTCCCTCCTGCAGAAGTTTAAAAGTTTTGGGATCATCAAGTGGAATAGCATTAATATCAAGCTCAATACCTTCATATTCTTTTATAGCTTTAAGGGTATTATCAATGATGGTAAGGGTTTTTAAGCCCAAAAAGTCAAATTTTATTAAGCCTATAGTTTCACAGGCTTTCATATCAAATTGAACTACTATTTCATCTTCCTCTCCTTTCATAACAGGAGCTATTTCATCTATAGGGATAGGGCTAATGATTACTCCAGCTGCGTGCTGGCTGGCATGTCTTGGAAGCCCCTCAAGTTTTAAGGCTAAATCAAAAAGTTCTTTTAATTTAGGATGCTTATTAATGAGTTCCTGAAGGTCCTCTCTTTTTATTTCTTCAGAAAGTTTCACCTCAGGCCCAGGAGTTATAAGCTTAGCTATGGGATCTATTTCTTTGGGTTTAAAGCCTAAGGCTCTTCCTACATCTCGAATGACTTGACGAGCCTTTAATTGACCAAAGGTAGCAATCTTGGCTATATTTCTCTCTCCATAAGTCTTAGCTACATAATCTATAACCTTATCCCTTCCTTCCATACAAAAATCTACATCTATATCAGGAAGACTGGGTCTTTCCTTATTTAAAAATCTCTCAAAAAGAAGCCCCAATCTTATGGGATCAAGATTGGTAATCCCTAAAGCATAACTGGTTAAAGCTCCTGCAGCTGATCCTCTTCCAGGCCCAACCGGAATCCCTTGAGATCTTGCCCATTCACAAAAATCAGCCACAATAAGAAAATAGCCTGCGTATCCTTTCTCTATAATAACTTCAAGCTCCATCTCAAGTCTTTCGAAGTATTCTTTTTCATCAGTATAAAGAGCCCCTTTTTTCTTTAATTCTTCCAAACGCTTCTTAAGTCCCTCTCTTGCCTTGTGGAGAAAATATTCTTTCTCGGTATAGTTAGAGGGCACTTTAGCCCTGGGAAAAAGAGGTTCTCCAAGTTTCAGTTCTAAATTAACTTTTTCAAAGACCTCAAGAGTATTTTCAAGGATTTCCTTTGGATAATTTTTAAAACGCTCTTCCATTTCTTCAGGGCTTGTAAGATAAAGCTGATCTGTATTGAAACGAAAACGGTCTGGATCGTTTAAGGTCTTTCCAGTTTGAATACAGAGCAAAACTTCATGGGCAAAGGCATCCTCCTTATTAAGGTAATGACAATCCGCAGTTCCTACAGCTTTTATTTTAAGCTTTTCACCTATTTCAAGAAGGCTTTCATTTACCTTTTCTTGCTCAGGAAGTCCATTAACTTGTAGTTCGAGATAAAAATCCTCACCAAAAAGTTCTTTATAAAATTTGGCTACTTCAATGGCTTTATCAATCTCACCTTGAAGAATAAGCTGGGGTATTTCCCCCTCTAAACAGGCCGTAAGACAGATCAAACCTTGGTGATACTCTTTTAACAGTTCTTTATCAATTCTTGGCCTATAATAAAAGCCCTCAAGATAGGCCTTAGATCCCAGTTTTATTAAATTTTTATAACCTTCTTCATTTTTGGCTAAGAGGATAAGATGGGTTCCAGCCTCTCCTCTTCGAGAAGTCTTTTTGTGAAAACGAGAACCCTCAGCTACATAAAACTCGCATCCCAAGATGGGTTTAAGTTCTTCGGCCTTAAGTTTGCTGTAAAAATGAATTAATCCGTATAGTGTTCCGTGATCGGTTATAGCGCACCCTGGCATCTTGTATTCTTTAAGTTTTTTCACTAAATCCTCAATCCTTATTGCTCCATCAAGAAGGCTCCACTCAGTATGCACATGAAGATGGACAAATTCAGCCATAAAAGCCTTCACCCCCCTAAAAAATTAGTCCTGTAATAGATCAAGAAGTTGTTGAATAGTAAAGGGTTTGATAAGGGCGCCTTTTAAACCAAATTCTTTATAATTTAGCATAATAGGTTCTTCAAAGTAGCCACTGATTAAAATGGCTTTTAAATTCGGATCAAGAGCTTTCATTTTTTGATAGGTCTCAAAACCATTCAACTTTCCAGGGACAATTAAGTTAAGAATAACATAGTCAAAGGAGTGGTTTTCCATTAAGGCTTGGGTAAAAATTTTTAAGGCTGTTTCCCCATCTGGGGCAGTTTCTACCTTATAATCAAAATGTTCAAGAAGCTCTTTGAGGGTATTTCTGATCAAATCATCGTCATCCATAAGAAGGAGTCTTTTTTCTCCTTTTTCTTTTTCAGGTTTGGTAATTAAGATCTCCTTTTCCAGAGCTGGAAGAAAGATTTTAAAAGTAGTACCCTTTCCCTCTTCAGTTTCTACTTTAATTTCTCCGTTATGGGCCTTAACTACTTCCTTTACTATGTATAAGCCAAGACCACTTCCACCTGGTTTAGTAGTAAAGAAGGGATCAAAGATCTTATCCAGATATTTAGAAGAAATACCTTGGCCTTCATCTTTAATAGAAAGCTCTACCCATTTTTGATGATTTTGGAAATAAGGTTTTATACCAATGGTTATTTTTCCACCTTTAGGCATAGCTTCAACAGCGTTAAGTATAAGATTCATCCACATAATAGAAAATAGCTCTTTATCAATTTCAACAAGAGGGATGGGTGCTTCAATTTCATAAAAAACTTCATAATTTTCCTTCCCTGCAAGGGTAAGGGCAGTATAATCTTTAACAAAATCAATTATATTAGCCTTTTCCTTTTGGGGGGCCTCTCCTCTTACAAGGGTCAAGAGTTCTCTTCCAAGAATTTTCATATTTAAAAGGCTATTTTGAAGATCTACAAAAAGGTTTTCCACCTCCCTTGGAAGCCTTCTCTTTTTAAGTTTAGTCTTAATAAGTTCAAGCTGATTCATTACAGCAAGGAGCTTATTATTAAAATCATGGGCAAGGCCACCTGCAATATTTTTTAAAACATTGAGTTTCTCGAGGTATAACTTTTGCTTTTCCATAATCACTTTCTCAGTAATATCCCTTAAAAAGAAGATAATTCCTTTAATTTCTTTACCCTTTTTTATGGATATTAATTCCCCTTCGTAGGTTTTTTCCATATCTTCCTCTTCAATGGTTTCAACAAAATTTATAGGCTCATCGGAGGTGATAGCTCTTTCAAAAAATTCTCTAAAGGTGGATATTCTCTCAAGGGTTGGGCATAGGTTCCAAATGGCTTCAGGCTTCCCATCATCAAGACAAATACTTTCCCCTTTTTGATTAGCCCAGATAGGTCTTCCCTCTTTATCAAGAAAGAAAACCATAAAATCAGTATGTCGTAAAACCGTATCAAGAAAGGCCTTTTCTTTTTCAAGCTCTGCCTTGGTTAGGCTTAAAAGTCTGTTTCTTTGATAAAATATATAAGCTAAAAGACTAAGAAACATTATAAAAACAATAAGAAGAGCCATAACATAAGGCAAATATTTTTCCTTAAATCTTTTAAAATAAGCCTCTCTAAGTTCTACATAGGGGCCTTTCATTAATTCAAAAAGAATTTGATTGATAGGAGAATAATCAAAGGGAAGATAAAAAATTCCCTCAATAGACTTAGCAATCTCGCTATCATTTGGAATAGCCAGTAAAGCTTGCGCAAGGGACTTAATTACCTCTTCTTGCGTTCCTTCAAGAGCAAGAACTGGCCATTCAGGATAAAGATCAGAACTTATAATTAGAGGAAATTGAGGATAAAATTTCTGATTGAGTATTTTAAAGTCTTTTAAAGAAATTTCACCTGTTTTAGCCATCCTTTCAAAAATACCTGTTCTAACTGTTCCTACAGAAACTTCTCCCCTTAAGACTGCTCTAACAACCTCATCATGGGTGCCATAAAACTTGGGTTTAATATCCTTTTCATAAATTCCCTTTTTATAAAGTTCATAGAGAGCTATAAGATAACCACCTAAGGAGTCAGGATTAACAGCCCCAAAGGTTTGTCCTTTTATGTCAAGCAAGGAATTAATAGAACTGTCCTTTCTGGTAAAAATTACTCCTCCAAAAAAGGGATAATAGCCTCCATCTTCAAGCTGTCCAAGACTTAGAATTATTCTATAACTTTTAGGAGGGGTTTTTTTTAAAGCCAGTTCCTTAATAGTTATAGCTTGGTAAGGATTAGTTAAAATAAAATTTAATTTTCCAGAAAGGGCTTTGTTTTTAAGTTCTTCAAAGGGTAAGAATTCAAACTTAATTTTATAAGGAAGTTTTTTTTCTAAATAAAGCTTTAATTTATAAAAGCGGTTTTTTTCAATTTCTTCTCCTCTTTTGGCAAGAATACCAAAAGTATAAAAGTGCGTATCTTTAGATTGTCTCTCCTTAAAAGCATAAAGAGGAGATATTGAAAAAAAGAAAAATAAAAAGAAAAAAATAAAAAATAGTTTGTTAAGAAATCTCAAGGCACTTCACCAATAAAATTATAAAAAATCTTTATACTTGGTCAAGGATTACGAGATTATCTCTGTGAATGATTTCCTTTTCAGGCTTTGAGGAATTTTCAAGAAATTTTTTAAGTTCATGAGAGGAATAATTGATAAGCCCCTTTGCCACAGCCTTTTCATTTTCTCCTATGCATTCAACACAGGCTCCCTTTCCAAAATCCCCTTCAACCCTTTTAATGCCTCCTATAAGAAGACTCTTTCCTGCAAGACAAAGAGCCTTAACAGCTCCTTCATCGAGATAAAGCCTTCCTTCAGGTTTTAAATAATACTTAATCCACAATTTTCTCATAGAAAGAGTTCTTTTCTTAGGAGCAAAAACAGTTCCAATATCCTCATAACTAAAAAACTTTTCAAGAACAAGAGGAGTCCTTCCAGGTAAGATTGCCATAGGAATTCCTGCAGAGGTGACCATCTGAGCTGTAAGAAGTTTAGAATACATACCTCCTCTTCCAAGTTTTCCTGGTTTGCATCCCGCCATCTTCATAATTTCTAGGGTTATTTCCTCAACATAGGCAACCCTCTCAGCCTTAGGATTAACCCTTGGGTCTTCTTTATATAAAGAATCAATATCAGAGAGAATTATCAAAGCCTCAGCAGGTAGAGCCAGAGCTACAAGTCCTGACAAAATATCATTGTCACTAAATCTAATCTCCTCTGTGGAGACAGTATCATTTTCGTTAATTACAGGAATAATACCCCAATTAAGTAAGGTCTGCATTGTTTTTTTGGCATTGAGATAGCGCTGCCTAAGGGAGAGATCCTCTGAGGTGAGAAGAATTTGGGCTACCTTTAACCCATATTGAGAAAAGACTTCTTCATAAGCGTGAATGAGATCTGCTTGGCCACAGGCAGCAAGGGCTTGTTTTTCATTTAAAGAGAGCGGTTTTTTATAAATTTTAAGCTTGGCTCTACCACAAGCTATAGCTCCAGAAGAGACGAGCAAAACCTTTTTTCCACTCCGGTAAAATCTTTGAACCTCATAGGCAATATGGGAGAGAATTTGATAATTTAAGCCTTCATCATCTTTGGTAATAACAGCACTTCCAATTTTTAAAAGGAGAATTTTGGCCTTCTCAAATTCTTTTATTACTTCTTCTCTAAGCATAT
>PNIE01000070.1 GCA_002877875.1 Caldimicrobium thiodismutans | reverse complement strand
CATGATATTACAGAAATTGTTCCGGGAGTTTTCAAAGGTGCTCGTTTTAAAAAAGGGCACATTATTCGGGAAGAGGACATACCTAAGCTAAAGGATCTGGGGAAAAATTATATTTATGTCCTTGAACTTGATGAGGATGAACTTCACGAAAATGATGCTGCTATTCGTCTAGCTAAAGCAGTGGCTGGGGAGGGAGTTGAGTGGTCTGAAGAAATTAGAGAAGGCAAAGTTAACTTTAAAGCTGCCTATGAAGGATTGCTAAAGATAGAAACAGAAGCTCTTTTAAGAATTAATATGCTTGGTGAAATAAGCCTTTCAACGAAGCACACCAATCTTTGGGTAAAGAAGGGTGAACTAATTGCTGGAGGGAGGGCAATTCCTCTTGTCGTTAAAAGGGCCCTTCTAGAAGAGGTTGAAAGGATTTGTAGTGAATATCCAGTAAAGGTTTTAAGAGTTCTTCCTAAAAAGCTTAACAAAGCAGGGCTTGTGATTACAGGTTCAGAAGTGTTCTATGGACGCATTGAGGATGCCTTTGCGCCGAGGATGATTCCTAAATTGGAAGCTTTTGGCCTTAAGGTTGAAGGGCCTCTTTTTGCTCCTGATGATAAAGAATTTATCAAAGAAAATATAGAAAATCTCTTAAAAAGAGGTTGTGAGTTAATTCTTGTTACAGGGGGGATGTCGATAGATCCCGATGACGTTACCAAACTGGCTATAAGAGACTTAAATCCAGAAATTTATTTATATGGAACACCTGTTCTTCCAGGAAATATGTTTCTTTACGCCTATCTTTCAGAAGGTCAAGTTGTTCTTGGAGTCCCTGCCTGTGCTATGTATTTTAGAGCCACTGTTCTTGACTTAGTTTTACCAAGAGTCCTTGCAGGAGAAAAACTCTACCGCTATGATATAGCAAAATTGGCCCACGGGGGATATTGTTATAATTGCTCTGAATGTAGATATCCTATTTGTCCTTTTGGGAAGACCCACTAATGGTATTTGAGGCTTTTTTTAGAGCTTTTTTACAAGTAATAGATCTTTTTCTTACTATTTATATTTGGATTATCGTGGCAAGAGCCCTAATATCTTGGGTTAATCCTTCTCCTTTTCATCCTCTAGTTAGATTTTTGTATAAGGTTACAGAACCAGTTTTAAGCCCCATAAGAAGGATAATACCTCCCATTTATGGACTTGATTTAAGCCCTGTTTTAGTAATTTTTATAATTTATTTTATAAAAGAACTAATTTTTCAGCTGCGTTTTGCCTCTTAGAGATGCTTCTTGATATAAAGGTAAAACCAGCCTCTTCTAAAGATGCCATTTTATCTTTTAAAAAACCCAATCAAATGGAGATTGCCCTTAGGGCTAAACCTGAAAATAATCAAGCCAATGAGGCTCTTATAAAATTTCTTTCCCAGCTTTTAAAGGTTGATGCAAAAAAAGTTAAAATCCTAAAAGGAAAGACCTCAAGAAAAAAAATAATTTCTATTGAAGATTTGACAGAGAAAGAGCTTATGGAGAGGCTTTCCCTATGAAGGAATTTATTTTTTTTGACTTAGATGGAGTTCTTCTTGATTCTATGCCTTATCATGCCAAGGCCTGGATTCTTGCCTTTAAAGAATTCGGACTTGATTTTACCGAAGAGGAGATTTTTTTGCATGAAGGAGCCATTGAACTTGATAGTGCTAAAAGTCTTTTTTTAAACAAAGGAGTTAATCCTACTCAGGAATTTTTTGAAAAGGTCTTTAAACTTCAGAAGAAAATTTTTAAAGAGAAATTTTCCAAGGAGGTAAAGCCTTATCCAGAGGTACCTGATTTACTCTTTGCCTTAAAAAAAGAAAAGAAAAAACTTGCCTTAGTGACCTCTTCAAGCAGTGAGATTTTAAAGGAGGTCTTTCCTGAGAAATTACATTCTTTTTTTGAAGTAATTATTACTGGAGATCAGGTGGAAAAAAGGAAACCTCATCCAGACCCTTATTTGAAGGCCAAAGAAGCTCTTAAGGCTCCCAAAGAGGAAATTACCGTGGTGGAAAATGCCCCTGCAGGGATTTTAGCTGCTAAAAGGGCAGAGCTTTTCTGTATTGGAATAACCACCACTTTGCAGCCTAAGCATCTTTCCCTTGCCGATCTGATTGTTAAAAACCATCAGGAATTAAAAAATCTTCTTCTAAATGGGAAAAGATAAAGGTTTTTCAAATTTTGAATATCTTGCCTATTTTTCGCGGTATCAAGAGATAATTCCAGACTTTGAAGAATTTCTTAACTATCTTAGGATTTCCCATCAACAATACTTTCGTATAAATAATCTGAAAGTATCAGAAGAGGATGAGGAAAAGCTTTTAAAGATCCTTGAAAAGAAGGGGATTATGATTGAAGAGATAAAGGGTATTCCAAAGTTTTATAAAGTGGTTAATAATGAGGAGGTATCCTTAGGAAATGTTAAAGAATATGGATTGGGACTAATTCATTCTATGACTCTTACGAGTTCTCTTCCTGTGATAGCGTTAGATCCTAAACCTGGAGAGCTTATACTGGATCTTTGTTCAGCCCCTGGTGGGAAAACAGCTCTAATGGCAATGATGACTGGGGATAGAGCCATTATTGTGGCTAATGATAAGAGGATTGATAGACTTACTGCCCTCTCAGCTAATCTTAAAAGGCTTGGAGTTACCTCAGTAATTATAACCCGATCTAAAGGGGAGGAATTTCCTTTTGGAATTGAATTCGATAAGGTGCTGGTTGATGCTCCCTGTTCTGGTGAAGGAAGATACAAAGTAGGCCTTGAGGGAGAGATCCTTTATCAAAAGGGCTCTGGAAAAAGCAATCTTCCCTCTATCCAAAAGGGGCTTCTTGTTAGGGCATGTGATCTAACTAAACCTGGGGGTATAGTGGTTTACAGTACTTGCACTGTTAATCCCGAAGAAAATGAGGCTGTAGTTGATTATTTATTGAGAAAAAGAGGAGTTAAGATCCTTGACTGGGAATCACCTCTTCCTTCCTATCCAGGTCTTACAGAGTGGATGGAAAAAGTCTTTCATCCTGACATGCCTAAGACTAAAAGATTTTATGCTCATAAAATAAAGGCGGTAGGATTTTTTGTAGCTAAGCTTCAAAAGCTCTAAAAAGATGGTATAAAATTAGTGAAAAATGGAAAAACTTAAAACTTTTCTAGAGTTTGTAAGAAAGAATCCAGAAGCCCTTGAAGAAATAAAGGTCTTCTTGGAAGCCCTTTCTAAGGATTTTTCTGAAAATCTTTTAATTTATCACTTAATAGAACTGGCAAAAGAAAAAACTTTACCATCATCAACGAAGAGATTCCTCTTAGAATATGTGGCAGAGCTTGCGGAAAAAAATTTACAAATCTCTGAGGCAATTAAAACATATAATATTCTTTTAAAGACCTTTCCGCGAGAGGAATATAGAGAAAAACTTGAAAAATTAAAAACTTTTAAGTTCCTTGAAAGATTTAGATATCTTTTACCAAAGTATAATCTCAGCTTAGAATTGCTTAAAGAACTCTATTTTAAAGCCCTTGAACAAGAGAAAAGTATAGAAGCCATCCTTATGGAAGAGCTCAAGATTTCTAAAGCAGAAATATTAGAATCTCTAAAAAACTATCATCATCTTCCTGCCTATGATTTAAAAGTCCTGTTGTCTCAGAATAAATTGAGAAGGATTTCTAGGGTTCTTGGTGTCAAGAAACATTATTTAGAAGAAAATCTATGTATTCCCTTTGAAATGGAAAATAAAACTTTTCTTTTCGTTTATAATCCAGAGGATATCGAAAAGATTGAAAAAATAAAAAGAATTCTTCAACTTCCTGAAGTTAATCTGGCTGTTGCTTTAAAAGAAGATATTTTAGAGGCCATTCAAAAATACTATGAATTAACCTTTGAGGAGACATCTTCTCAGATAGAGGCAGTTGAAGAGGATGAAGAAGTTAGTGAAGAGGAACTCTTAGATAGCACTATAGTTAATCTTGTAAATTCTATTATTGAAGAGGCTTACAAAAGGAGAGCTTCAGACATACACTGGGAAAGCCTTACAGGAAAAAGGGGGCTTCTTGTCCGTTTTAGAGTTGATGGAGAATGTTTTGAATACACTACAATTCCTGAACATCAAAAGAGAGGATGTATTTCCCGTATTAAGATAATGGCTAATCTTGACATTGCTGAAAGAAGGCTTCCCCAGGATGGCAAAATTAAGTTTAGAACTAAGGATGGAAATAGTTTTGAGATAAGGGTAGCCACTATTCCTACCATAGAAAATAATGAAGATGTGGTAATGAGAATTCTGGGTGGTATTGAATTTAGATCTCTTGAGGAAATTGATTTGCTTCCGGAAAATTATCAAAAACTCAAATTTATTCTTGATCTTCCCTATGGGCTTATCTTGTGTGTTGGTCCGACGGGCTCTGGTAAAACTACTACGCTTCATGCCTGTTTGAAATATCTTAACAAGCCTAATAAAAAAATCTGGACAGCAGAAGATCCTGTAGAAATTGTTCAGGAAGGGTTAAGGCAAGTTCAAGTGAATCCTAAAATAGGATTAACCTTTGCCAGGGTTCTTAGATCTTTTCTTAGAGCAGACCCTGATATTATCATGATAGGAGAAACCCGTGATAAGGAAACGGCCCACACTCTTATTGAAGCCTCCTTAACAGGACATCTTGTTCTTTCAACCCTTCACACCAATTCTGCCCCAGAGACAGTGACCCGTCTGCTTGGAATGGAGATCGATCCTTATAATTTTGCAGATTCTCTTCTTGGAATTATTGCCCAGAGACTGGCCAAAAGACTTTGTCCTAAGTGCAAAAAACCCTACCAACCAACTCCTGAAGAGATTGAAAGACTTAAAGTTGAATATGGAACCCATCCCGTAAAACCTCTAACTGATGATATGATTGAAAAGGGAAAGTTTTATGAACCAGTAGGATGCGAATTTTGCAATTATACTGGTTTTAAAGGAAGAATTGCTCTTCATGAAATTCTTGTTCCCGATGAAGATATTAAAGATCTTATTATTAAAAAAGCTCCTGCTAACGAGATCAGAAAAATAGCCCTGGAAAAAGGTTTTCATACGCTGAAACAAGATGGAATTCTTAAGGTTCTTATGGGTGAAACCACTTTAAAACAGGTATTAGCTGTTACTTTGAGATAAAATAGAGGAAGAGTGTTATGGAAGCTAAAATAGCTTTTTATGGGGCTGCCCAAGGAGTTACAGGGAGTTCCTTTCTTTTGCAGATAAGAGATCATAAAATACTTATTGATTGCGGGCTTTTTCAGGGGCAGGAATCTGAAAAAAATCAGTTTCCTTTTCCCTGTAAGCTCCAAGATATTCAATACTTAATATTTACCCATGCTCATATTGATCACTGTGGAAGATATCCCTGCCTTGTTAATCAGGGGTTTCGTGGAAAAGTTATAGCTACTAAACCCACCTTTCAAATAGCAAAAATTATGCTCCTTGATGCTGCCAAAGTAATGAAGGAACATTATAAAACCCTTTATAAAAAGTCTTTAAGAAGAGGGCTTGAGCCTCCTCCACCTCCTCTCTATGATGAATATGATGTTCTTGAAAGCTTTAAATATTTTTCTGTGGAACTTGCCTATCATACCCCCTATATCATAGATAAAGAAATAAAAATAACTTTTAGGGATGCAGGCCATATCCTTGGATCTGCTTTTGTGGAAATAATTGATCTTAAAAAGAATAAAAAAATTCTTTTTTCTGGTGATCTTGGAAATAAGAATAAACCCATTGTAAGAGATTATGAACTTCCTCCAGAAGATGCAGACTATGTCTTGATTGAGACTACTTATGCTGATCGCAATCATAAAACCTTTGAGGAGAGTAAACTTGAACTTCTCCAAGTAATTAAAGAGACTTGTAGAAAGGGAGGAAATGTTCTGATTCCTACTTTTGCTCTTGAGAGGGCTCAAGAAATTCTTTTTGTGTTGCGGGAATTTTATGAAAAAGGAGAGCTCCCTCACTGCTATATTTTCCTTGATAGCCCTCTTGCCATAAGGGCCACCAAAATCTTCAAAGATAACCCTGAATTTTTTGATGAAGAAACCTATCAGATTTTTCAGAAAAAAGATCCTTTTAATCTTCCTAATCTCTTTCTCACAGAAGATGTGGAGGAATCAAAGGCTATCAATCAAGTTAAATCTTCAGCAATAATTATCGCTGGTAATGGAACTCTTAGTGGTGGAAGAATTCTTCATCATCTTAAAAATAATCTTTGGAGGCCAGAATGCAGTCTTGTTTTTGTTGGCTTTCAGCCTAAGGGAACTCTTGGCCGAAAGATTGTAGACGGTGCAGAGAAGATTCATCTCTTTGGTGAGGAGATTAATGTGCGTTCAAAAGTTTATACTATAAATGGCTTTTCCTCTCATGCTGGCCAAAAGGAGTTGTGGGAATGGATTTCATCTATCAAAAATCCAGAAAAAATCTTTCTTATTCACGGCGAACCAGAAAAGATGGAGATTTTTAAAAATCTTCTCTCCGAAAGATATCCTTCTGAGAAAATTTACATCCCCCAGCTTAATGAAGAAGTAATTCTCTATTGATGTTAATCCGTCTGTCAAAGTATCTTTCCCTTTGTGGATTTGGCTCAAGACGAAAAAATAGGGATTTAATTTTACAGGGAAAGGTTATGATTAATGGAAAGGTGGTAAAGGATCTCTCTTACAGAGTTGATCCAGAAAAGGACAAGGTTTTGGTTAATGGAAGAGAGGCTAAGCTTCCCCCCAAAGTCTATTACCTTTTCTACAAACCACGGGGCTATCTCACCTCCCTTTACGATCCTCACCATCGAAAAACTATAAAGCCCTTTCTTGATAAACTTCCTTACCCCGTTTTTTATGTAGGAAGGCTGGATAAAGATAGTGAAGGCCTCTTACTTTTAACGAATGACGGAGATCTTGCTCAGCTTCTTTTACATCCTCGGTATGAGGTACCACGTACCTATCATGTTTGGGTTAAGCCTAAACTTTCAGAAAAGGCTATTAAAGACTTACTACAAAAAGGTATCTACTTGGAAGGGAAATGGATTAAACCTCTTGAATTTAAGCTGATAAAGACTTCAAGAGGAGCCTATATTTATCAAGTTGTGGTGAAGGAGGGGATAAAAAGAGAGGTAAGAAAAATGGTTAGCTTTCTTGGAGGAGAGGTTTTAAGATTAGTAAGAGTGGCCTTTGGCCCATTAAGGTTAAAAGATTTAAAACCAGGGCAAATAAGGCCTTTAACTGAAAAGGAGCTTGAAGAATTGAAAAATTTTCTTCAACTTAAAAATTCTAAAACTTTGGCTAAAACCTCTTCAGGTGAGTCTACATAGTAAACGCCTGGAATATCTTTCCAAGTCTTAAGTCCAATAACTGGTTTCCACATTTTTAGGGCAAGAGCAATTTCAGAGAGTGTTCCGAAGCCTCCACCAATAGAGACTACTACTTCAGAGGATCTTACAAGGATTACATTTCTTGCCTGTCCCATATCAGTCACAATGGGAATAAGAACATAGGGGTTTGCCTCCCCGGCTTTAGCCCCAGGAAGAATTCCTACTGTTATAGCTCCTGCTTCTTTAGCTCCCTTTGAGGCTGCTTCCATAACTCCACCTAAGCCACCTGTTAGGATTATAGCCCCTTCCTTTCCAAGGGCATATCCCACCTTATAAGCAAGCTCTTTTAAATCTTCTTCAGCAATTCCAGCACCAATGATACCTATTCTTCTATTCTTTAAAACCATATTCACCCACTAATTTTACAAATCTAACAGGTTCAAGACTTTTAGTATGTAGAGTCCCCCCTTTTTTAATCCCTTTGACTAACACTTGAGAAAACTCATCTCCCACAGGAATGACTATTCTTCCACCTTCGGCAAGTTGTTCAATTAAAGGTAGGGGAATTTGGGGGGCTGCTGCTGTAACTATGATGGCGTCAAAAGGTGCAGCCTCTTGCCATCCGAGAGTTCCATCTCCTATTTTAAAAGAGATATTTTTATAGCCTAATTCAAAAAGAATAGCCTTGGCTTTTTCTTGAAGAGTTGAATATTTCTCAATGGTATAAACCCAGGTAGCAAGCTCTGCAAGGATAGCAGTTTGATAACCAGAGCCTGTACCTATCTCAAGAACTCTCTCTTTACCTTTAAGTTCAAGAGCCTCAGTCATAAGAGCTACAATATAGGGTTGAGAAATAGTCTGTCCTTCTCCAATGGGTAAAGGAAAATCTCCATAAGCTTGATCTCTAAGAGAGGAAGGAACAAAGAGGTGGCGGGGGACCTTAAGCATAGCCTTTAGTACTCTCTCATCCTTAATACCCCTAGCTTTGATTTGAGTCTCAACCATTCTTTCACGAGCAACTCGATAAATATCCTTTTCCATCATATTCTTAATTTTTTCCTTGTTTCAAAGGATTTACCAAAGTATAATAAATTACATCCACTACTTTATCTTCCACAAAAACAATTTTCAAAACCTCTGTATAATCTTCACCTTTATATTTATTAACCACTGGTAGCCTTTCCCAAAAATTTTTCACCCTGTAATAATAATACCACTCTTCTTTTCCATCAGGAGTAAGAAAGGCCTGAACAGGAGGTCCAAGATAAGACAAAACTTCTGCCTTAGTAGAGAGGTTTTTATGAATTAAAGAGGCCTTAGAGGAAAGATTGGGTCCAGGAGTGGTTGAACAGGAACTAAAAAAAAACAAAAGAAAAAACCAAAGTAAGATGTTTATTTTTTTCATGATTTTTATTTAAACATATTTTTTTGAATTGTCATCCTTAGGTTGTCTTGATTTTTTACTTGAATGTGTTTTATTAATGTATTCAAAAAATAGGTGGGGTGAAAGCAAATGTCTAAATTAAAAAGATCAATATTACCTGTGTTTTTAGGACTTTTTCTCTTTATTCTCTTTTCTCAAGCCCTATCCTTAGAGAAAAAAGAAGATACCTTTAAGGCCTTAAAGCTTTTCTCTCAAATTTTTCGCCTAATTGAAGAAAACTATGTTACTGAAGTCAATCCAAAGGATTTAATCTTTGGCGCTATTGAAGGGATGCTTTCCTCCCTTGATCCTTATTCTTCCCTTATGAAACCTGATGAATTTAAAGAGCTTGAAATAGAAACTAAAGGTTCTTTTACTGGAATAGGGATAGAAATTACTATAAAGGATGACATTCTTACGGTAGTTGCTCCTATTGAAGATACTCCAGCTTGGAAGGCAGGCCTTAAGCCTGGAGATAAAATTCTTAAAATAGATGAAAAATCTACCAAGGGTATGAAAATAACTGAGGCAGTAAAACTTCTTCGTGGTCCCAAAGGAACACCTGTAAAATTGACTATTCTTCGCAATGAAAAGGATGTCTTTGAAGTAACTATTATTAGAGATGTAATTCCTATTCGTAGTGTCAAGTCCAAATTGCTGGAACCAGGGTATGGCTATGTTAGAATTTCCCAATTCCAGGAAAAAACCCTTGAGGAGCTGGTTGAGGCCTTAAAAAAACTTGAAAAAGAGACTGACCTTAAGGGAATTGTGCTTGACTTAAGAAATAATCCTGGAGGGCTTTTAAGTTCTGCTGTGGAAATAAGTGATGAATTTCTTGAAAATGGTACTATTGTATCAATCAAAGGGAGGAACCCATCTAATCAAATGGAATTTAAAGCCACTAAAAATCCTCCAGATAGACAACACAAATATCCTATTGTAATCCTAATTAATCATGGAACAGCCTCTGCTGCTGAGATTGTCACAGGGGCTTTGAAGGATAATAAAAGGGCCCTTGTTGTGGGTGAAAAAAGCTTTGGTAAAGGCTCGGTTCAAACCGTTATCCCCATTGAGGACAATTACGCTGTAAGATTAACTACTGCCTATTATTATACTCCAAGTGGAATAAACATTAATAAACAGGGTCTTAAGCCAGATTTTGAGATTCCTCAAATGGATTTAGCCAAAAAGCAGTCACCTCATGAGACTCTCTCTAAAGATAATACAACCATCTCCTCCCTTACCAGTCCAGAGGATGACTTTCAAGTTAAAATGGCTTTAAACCTTTTGAAAAATATAGCAGTAATCTCACATCTAAAGTATTAAACCTTTTAGATGTGGAATTTCCAAATTTTTCTTCTCCTTATCCCTGTTTTACTTTTTGCCTTAACTATACACGAATTTTCTCATGGTTTGGCAGCCTATCTTTTGGGAGATCCTACCCCTAAAAAAGCAGGAAGACTTACCTTAAATCCTCTAAAACATCTTGATTTATTCGGAACTCTCACCCTTTTTCTTACCCAGGCTATAGGGTGGGCCAAACCTGTTCCCATAAATCCTAATTATTTCAAAAATCCCTGGAGAGACATGGCTATAACCTCAGCTGCAGGGCCTCTCTCAAACTTTTTTTCTGCCATTTTTTTTGCCCTTCTTTATCATTTCTTTAATAAATTCTCCTTTCAATGGGGTGCCTTTAAAATTTCAGAACCCTTAGTAATTATATCTCTTCTCGGAGTAAAAATTAATATGGGGCTTTCTCTCTTTAATTTTCTCCCTATTCCACCCCTTGATGGAAGTAAAATCCTTGTAAAGTTTTTACCCCCTCACTTAAGAGAGAATTATCTTAGACTTGAATTGGTGGGTTTTTTGGTTATTTTGTTACTGGCTTTGACAGGAATACTTGGGAAAACTCTCTATCCTCTTTTAAATTTTCTCTCAAATCTAGTTCTTAATTACACAGGATTGTTATTCTACTGAGAATTTTCTTTGAAAATAAAGGGAATCAGAAGAAGGGGAAGAAGAGCTATAAAGAAAGTGAGGCCAAAAAAATGGAAGTATCCTAAGGTTTTAGCTCCAAAGCCACTTATACTTCTTGAAATTACAAGCGTTAGACTAAAAAGGGTTGAAAAGATAGCATATTGACTAGAGGAGACCTCCTTTTTACAGAGACTTGTTATAAAGGTGACAAAAGCTGCTGTTCCTAAGCCTCCGGTAAAGCTCTCAATTATACTGGCTGCATAGATCCATTTTTTATAGATACCTGGATAAGCTACTAAGGTATATCCAAGGTTTGATAAGGCCTGAAGGAGCCCTAAATTTAAGAGAGCCTTTTTTACTCCCCATCTTTCGGTTATATATCCTCCGAGAAGGGAGCCCAAAATTGTAAAGATAGAACCTAAGGTTCCTGAGATAAATCCGATCTCAAGTTTACTAAATCCTTTATCTACCCAAAAGGGGTAAATCATTCCTCCAAGAAGGGCATCACCTATCTTATAAGTGGCAACCAAAAGGAGGATTAGAAAAGCCTTTTCTCTTTGAAGAAGATCTCTTAGGGGAAATAGATATTGCTCAAAGAGATTAAAGGAAGAAACTTTGGAAGAATTAATTCTCAAGTTTCCATTAGTAAGAATAATAAAGCCACCTAAGGCACAAAAAAGGGAAAGAAAAACAATAAGAGCCTTGAACTGAAAATATTCTGCTAAAGCCACTAAGATTCCTCCTGAGAAGATAAGAGCTATTCTGTAGGTTGAAAGTCTTATTCCATTAGCTTTTCCCAGTATATCTTTGGGAATGTATTCGATGATAAAGCCATCAAGGGCTGTATCCAGAAGAGCAGAAAAAAAGGTTAAAGCAAAGAGGAGAAGAGAGAAAGAGAGGGAACCTGGAGGTAAAAAAGTCAAGAAAAGTAAGGTAAAAGAGAGGCCAAAAAGGGAAGAGCTAATCCAGAGGCTTTTATAGCCATAGCGGTCAATAAGTGGAGCCCAAAGGGGTTTTAAACTCCAGAAAATTCCTGCTGAGGATAAAAGCCCAATCTTTATAAGATCAACCCCTTCCATTCTCAGATAAACAGGTAAAAAAGTATAAAAAAAGCCAAAAGGAAGCCCAGAGAAAAAATATAGAGCTCCTATCCAGAAAAGAGAGGATAAATATTTATTTTCCTTCATAGAGCTCTTTACTTTAATCTATTGTTAAAAATTTTACAGCCCTTTTTATAGCTTTCTTTAGAAGTTATTTCATTCACACCTTTTAATATAAGTTCAGCGACTATTGCTTGTTATTTTGAAATTTTTTTATATAATTCTGCTGATTTTAAATTGAATAGGGGAGGTGGAAGATGGCCTTTTTCCTTGCTATCTTTCCTATTATAATTGTACTTATTGGAATGATCTTTTTTCACCGTTCTGGGACTTTTGTTTCTATAATAGGGTGGATTCTTTCAGCTATTTTAGCCACCACTTATTTCCACACTCCATGGGAAGTTGTCCTTGGTGCCTCTTTAGTTGGTATTATAAAGGCCTTAGGAATAACCCTTGCTGTGATTTTTACTATGTTTCTTATTTTTCTTATGCGGGAAACTATGGCTTTAAGCAAAATAATTGAATATGTGAAGGGGATAGCTAAAACTAAAGAAGAGCAGACTCTTTTTCTTGGTATGGGCTTTGGGTCCCTTTCTACTTCTCTTGGAATGGTAACACCAGCCATGTTTCCTCCTATTTTTAGGCTTCTTGGATTTTCACCACTTGCTGCCATAGCTGTAAGTATATTATGTTATGACCCTTTAACCTCCTTTGCGCTTTTTTCTATTCCTATTACTTTACCTGCTGAAGTAGCCTTTAAGGTCTTTAAGATTAACCCACCAGGAATTGACTCTTTACAAGCCTTTATCTGGGATTTTACTTTCAAAATAACAGCTTTTTTGCCTCTTATTTCTGTGGCCTTTGCTTGGCTAATGCTTTGGACTGTTGGTGGAAAAGAGGCTATAAGAAAAAACTGGTTAGCTGCTACCCTTTCAGGCTTGGTTCTATCTCTTTCAGCGCTTATTTTGGCTTGGTTAAGACTTGTTCCAGTTGAGGTAATTGGAATCTTTTCTGGATTACTTACCATGCTTTTTGTAAATTTGTATTATAGACAGAGGAACCACAGGGAAAAACAGGAAGATCTCAAACCTATTCTTAATAAAAGAGAGCTTCTTTGGGCCTCATCTCCTATTCTTTTGTTAATCCTTTTGTCTTTTATAGTAAATTTCCCTCAAATTAAAGGATACCTTTCTAATGTGCTTGGAGATAAAGAGGTTATTCTTGTCTTTGCCGATAAGAAGGAAGATCTTAACATCCTCTCGAGTGTTTGGTTCTGGATTTTTGTAGTCTGCATCCTTTCTATTTTTATTCTTCGTCCCTCTAAAGAGACTCTTGGAAGGGTTACCAAGTTATGGATTACAAGAATAGGTGGACCTTTTTTAGCTTATTCCTTGTTTTTTGCCGTGGCCTTCATTATGGCTTGGTCTGCTATGGAAGTAGTTGATGGGAAACTTGTTCCAACACCTTACTTTAAGGAATACAATATGAATGTTATTATTGCAGGGACTTTAGCTAAACTTTTTGGTTCGGCTTATCCTCTTGTAGTTCCCTTTCTTGGGCTAATAGGAACTTTTGTTGGAGGAAGTACTACAGCCTCAAATGTGCTTTTTGCCAAAATTCAATGGGGAACCACTCTTCAAACGCTTGGTCCTCAAGCCTTCATGTGGATTTTTGCAGCCCATGCTGTGGGAGGCGGTATTGCCTCTGCAATTACTCCCTCCAAAATTACTAATGCTGCTGCAACTATTGGAGTTAGTGGAAGAGAAGAAGGTAAATTTATAAAAGCTACCCTTATTCCTGTTACTTTAATTACCTTGGTAACTGGTTTGCTTTTAATGCTCTATTTTAAAATTTTTGGTTAAAGGATTGGGTTATGTCTAAGGGAAGAATTGTGGTTACAGGTGGGGCAGGCTTTATAGGCGCTAATGTAGTCTCTGCACTTAATGAAAGAGGTGAGGAAAAAATCCTCATTGTAGATCATCTTTCAGAAGGACTAAAATGGAAAAATTTAGTTGGGCTTAAGTTTGAAGATTATCTTGATAGGGATGATTTCTTGAGACTTATTGAAGAAGAGAAGCTCGGAAACATAAGAGCCATAATTCATCTTGGGGCCTGCAGTGATACCACAGTGAGAGATCTTCAATTTCTCTATAAAAACAATTATCAATATTCACAAAAAATTTGTCTTTTTGCTTTAAAGAATAATTTCAGATTTATCTATGCTTCCTCTGCAGCCACTTATGGAGATGGTTCCTTTGGTTTTAAAGATGATGAAGGGCTTCTTTTTAAACTTAGACCTTTAAATCCTTATGGGTTTTTTAAACATCTTTTTGATCTTTGGGCCTATCAAAAGGGTTTTTTAAAATTTGTGGTTGGGCTTAAATATTTCAATGTTTTTGGAGATAAAGAATTTCATAAAGGAGAGATGCGTAGTGTAGCTCTTAAGGCTTACGAACAAATCAAAAGAGAAGGTAAAGTGAGGCTTTTTAAATCTTATCATCCTGATTATGAAGACGGAGGTCAGTTGAGAGATTTTATCTATGTAAAGGATGCTGTGGAAGTTACGCTTTTTTTCCTAGATCATCCTGAAATAAATGGACTTTTTAATGTAGGAACGGGAAAGGCTCGCTCTTTTAAAGATCTAGTTACTGCTGTCTTTCACGCTTTAGGTCTTAAACCTAATATTGAATATATTGAAATGCCCGAACCTTTAAGAAAACAATACCAGTATTTCACACAGGCAGACCTTACCAAACTAAGAAAAGCAGGTTATAACAAGCCCTTTAGGGAACTTGAAGAGGCTGTAAAGGAATATGTGAATTTTTTAGAAAAAGAGTCATCCTACTTTCTTGGCTAAAATGGAAGAGGTCTCTCTAATAGAAATTATCAAGAATATTCTTGGACTTAAAGAAAAATCCTTGGAAGATTTTACAAAAGAGGAAATCGAGTTTTTTAAAAACATCGCTGATCTGAGAGAACTTTCGGTTAGTGATTTTTTAATTCCAAGAAATCAGCTTGATGCTTTAAATGAAGATTGGGACTGGGAGGAGATTAAAGATTATGTAATTAAAAATCCAAGATTCTATTATCCCGTTTACAAAAGTACTCTTGACCATTACACAGGTTATATTTCCCTTAAAGATCTGGTTAGAGGTTTTTCTTATTCCCTGTATAATTGGAAGGATTATACTAACCCTGCCCTTACTCTTCCCGAAAATTTGTCAGTGCTTAAGGCTATTGAAAAGTTAAAAGAAAGGGACTTAGAACTTGCCTTTATAGTGGATGAGCACTCTGAATTTGTTGGTATATTCAAAATAGAGGATATCTTTAAATATCTCCTTTTTTCACCAGCTAAGTGTTTTAGAGTAGATCCAGAAGGATGGATTAAGATTCCTGCTACCACCAAGTTACACCTTCTTGAAAAATGCCTTGGTCTTAACTTTCCCGAAGGAGACTATGATACCCTTTCAGGTTTTATCCTCTCTCAACTTGACCGAATCCCTAAAAAGGGAGAAAAATTCATTTTTCCTCCTATAGAAGTTGAAATCCTTGAGGCTGATGAGAGAAAAATAAATGAAGTTCGGCTTAAAAAAATTCTTTGAAACCTTTGGTCTCCCTCTTCTATCAGCTCTTTTACTCTCCCTTTCTTTCCCAAAATTTGAGCTTCAAATTTTAATCTTTTTTGCCTTGGTTCCCCTTTTCTTTTCTCTTAAGGATGAAAAAAGCTCAGCTCATATTTTTCAAAAGGTCATTTTTTTCGGAGTCCTTCATTATGTAATTCTCCTTTACTGGATAGTTTATACCTTAATCAAATATGGCCAAATTCCTCTCCCAGTTTCTATCTTTCTTTTGCTTCTTCTTTCAGCCTATCTTTCTCTTTACTGGGTTCTTTTTTTTCTCTTACTAAACTTTCTTAATCTTTTAGGACATCCCACTTTTTGGAAAGGATTTTTAGCTAGTTTAATCTTTGTCTCTATAGAATTTTTAAGATCTGTTCTTCTTACTGGTTTTCCTTGGGGACTTATTGGTTATCCCCTAACCAATTTTCCCACTCTTCTTCAAATAGCAGATCTTTTGGGTATTTGGGGGCTAAGTTTGGTAGTATTTATTATCAACTATTTCTTTTATTTTGTTTTCGAAAGAGTTGGGAATTATCAACATCTAAGAAAAGGTTTTTATTTAGATCTTTTATTTTTTGGAGTTTTAATAGGGGCCTTTCTGATTTATGGGCAAGGAAGTTTTAATTTATGGAAAAGGACCCTTGAGACCTCAAGAGAGGTTTTAAGGGTTTCTCTTCTTCAGGGGAATATTCCTCAAGAACTGAAAGAGGCAAGGGAAACAGAAATTTCTCTTAAAACATACGAAAATCTTACTTTACAGTCTCTAAAGGACTTTCCTGATCTCATTGTCTATCCTGAGACGGCTTTACCTTTTTATTTTCCCTATGAAAAGGAACCTTCTTTGAAATTTCTTGCTACCCTTGAGAAAGTAAAGGCTTACTCAGAAGACTTAAAGATTTCTCCACCTGCCATAATTTTTGGCACCTTTAGGGTAAGTTTTGAAAAAAATCCACCTCTTGTGCATAATAGTCTTCTTGTCTGGAATGGAAAAGAGATAGAGGACCTTTACGATAAGGAAAAACTTGTGCCCTTTGGTGAATATGTGCCCCTTGCTCAATATTTTCCATTCCTTAAAAAAATTTCAGTAGTTTCAGATATTATTAAACCAGGAATAAGTAAAAATCTACAATTTAAACTAAAGGAAAAAAAAATTGAAGTTCTTCCTCTTATATGCTTTGAGAGTGCCTTTCCTCAGATTTTGGTAAAAAGGCTTAAGAGTGGGGGCGATTTGGTGGTTATTGCCACCAATGATGCCTGGTTTGACAAAACCTCAGCTCCCTATCAACATTTTCAAATGGCCATAGTTAGAGCTGTTGAAGGAAGACGCTTTGTTCTTCAAGCCGCAAATACGGGAATCACTGGAATAATTGACCCCTTAGGAAGAGTAATCAAAAAAAGCGACCTTGAGAGAGAAGAAATAGTATCCGGCGAAATTAAACTTCTCCATAAAAAAACTCCTTTCGTAAAAATAGGCTATCTTTTCCCAATCTTTTCTCTCTTTGTCACTTTTTTATGGTTAATCACAAAATTTTATGCCTATTTTATCCTCAAGGCTAAATATTTTCGCTCAAAGAGCCTTTGAGAAGATCAATAAAGGCTGCCCTTGGAGTACAATTAGGAAAAGAAGATATTCCCTTTTGAAGGGTTTTTTTAAGATTGATTATAATAAGATTGACAGAGAAATGAAGAGGTTTATGTTTATAATATGTCTAATAATCTAATAAAAAACCTCTATGGAGGATAATCATGGCAGAGGGAGAAAAAAAAGAAATTCCACCAGAGGTAATCGAGAGAGTTAAGAAGTTAAGAGAGGAAATAGAGTATCACAATTATCGTTATTATGTTCTTGACAGTCCTGTTATTTCGGATGCTGAATATGATGCCCTTATGAGGGAACTTCGCGAACTTGAAGCTAAATATCCAGAATTAATAACTCCTGATTCCCCTACTCAAAGAGTTGGTTTTAAACCTGCTGAGGGTTTTAAGGAAGTTCCTCACAGAGAGCCTATGCTTTCCCTTGATGATGCTATGGAAGAAAGTGAGGTCATTGAATTTGATAAGAGAATAAAGAGATTTTTGAATCTTCCAGAGAATATGCCCATTGAATATACTGTTGAGCCTAAAATTGACGGAGTTGCTGTGGAGCTCGTTTATGAAAATGGACTTTTTACCATAGGTTCTACCAGAGGAGATGGTTATGTAGGTGAGGATGTCACCAACAATTTGAAAACCATAAAAACTATCCCTCTTAGATTAAAGAGATTTTCAGAGGATGCTCCAGAGATACCAAAGAGGATAGATGTGCGCGGTGAGGTCTATCTGACTAAAGAAGAATTTAAACGTCTTAATGAGGAAAGAATTGCTAAAAAAGAACTTCCCTTTGCTAATCCGAGAAATGCAGCTGCAGGATCTCTTCGCCAACTTGACCCTCAAATTACTGCCAAAAGGCGTCTTGATATCTTCTGCTACGGAGTAGGATATGTGGAAGGATACCATTTTAAAACCCAATGGGAAATTCTTGAGGTTCTCCCTAAATGGGGCCTAAAGGTAAATCCCCTAGTAAAAAAGGTTTCCAATATTGAAGAGGCTATCAAGTATCATCATGAGATAGAAAAAATAAGAGATACTTTGCCCTATGAAATTGATGGTATTGTTATTAAAGTAAATGATCTTTCTCTATGGGAAAAGCTTGGAACTAAGGCTCGCTCACCAAGATATGCCCTTGCTTACAAGTTTCAGCCCACTCAAGCTACTACTCAACTTGTAGATGTAGTCTTTCAAGTGGGAAGAACTGGAGCAGTTACTCCGGTGGCTATTCTTAAACCTGTAAAGATTGGGGGGGTAATTGTGGAAAGGGCTACCCTTCATAATGAGGATTTTATTAAGAATCTTGATATTCGTATTGGGGATTATGTACTGGTTCAGAGGGCTGGAGATGTCATTCCAGAGATTGTTATGCCTATAAAGGAGAGAAGGTCAGGACAAGAGAGAGAAATCCAATTTCCTACCCATTGTCCCATTTGTGGAAGTACCCTTGTTAAGAAACCTGGAGAGGCTATCTGGAGATGTCCCAACAAGGCTTGTTATGCCCAGGGAGTTAGACGCCTTCTTCACTTTGCCTCAAGGAATGCTATGAACATCGAAGGTCTTGGTGAAAAAGTGGCACGGGACCTTATTGACCGAGGAATGGTTCAATCCCCTGCAGATCTCTATTATCTCAAGGTTGAGGATTTTATGAAACTTCCAGGTTTTGCCTATAAAAAAGCCAAAAATCTTTATAATGCCATTCAGAAGAGTAAAAGGACTACCTTGGCAAGATTTCTCTATGCCCTCGGTATTCGCCATGTGGGTGAGGCTATGGCCCAACTTCTTGCGGAAAAATTTAAAAGTTTAGATAAACTTATGCAGGCCTCTATGGTTGACCTTGCCTCAATTCCAGGCATTGGGCCTGAAGCAGCCCGGTCTATCGTTGAATTCTTCAAAGATGAAGAAAATCGCAAAATGATTGAAAGACTTCTTCAAGCAGGTATTACCTTTGAAGAGGAAAAGCCTGAAGAAGTTCCTAAAGTTCTTGAGGGATTGTCCTTTGTATTTACAGGAACTCTCAAAAATTTTACCAGAGAAGAGGCAAAAGAACTGGTGAGTAGACTTGGAGCTAAGGCCATGGACTCAGTTTCTAAAAATGTAAATTTTGTAGTAGTTGGAGAGGCTCCAGGCTCAAAATACCAAAAGGCCTTAAGCCTTGGAGTTAAGACCATAAATGAAGAAGAGTTTCTTAAACTGCTTGAACAAAAGGGAATTACTATGGAAGAGATTAAAAATAAAATCCTAAAGAAAGAGGCTAAAACAAGCCTTTTTTAAAGATAGCCCTCCTTACTTCTTCCATAGTCTCCTTAGCAATTTTTCTTGCCTTTTCACAGCCTTCCCTTAAAATCTCAAGCCAGCCTTGATTTTCTTCCCACTTTTTCCTTCTCTCCCAAAGAGGAATTAAAGCTGAAATTACTTTTTCGGCAAGCCTTTTTTTACATTCTACACAGCCAAGGATAGCACCTTTACAATCCCTTATCACCTCCTCTCTTTCTTGAGGAGTGTAATAAAGTTTTATTAAATTAAAGGCTACACAGCGGGCCTCAGGGTCTCCAGGATCACTTTTTCTTGGCCTTTCTGTGTCTGTCACGAAAGCTAGGATTTTTCTTTTTACCTCTTCAGGTGAGTCCTTAAGAAAAATTGCATTTCCATAAGATTTACTCATCTTTCTTCCGTCGATTCCAGGTACCTTGGGGACCTCAGAAAGCAAAGCCTCGGGCTCAGGAAAGAGCCCTTCTCCGTAAAAGTAATTAAATCTCCTTGCAATTTCTCTTGTGAGTTCAAGGTGGGGGACTTGGTCTAGACCTACGGGAACTTTCTTAGCTTTATAAATGAGAATATCTGCTGCTTGAAGCACGGGATAACCAAGAAATCCATAAGTGGCAAGGTCTTTTTCTTGAAGATTTTTGAGCATATCCTTGTAGGTGGGATTTCTTTCTAACCAAGAGACAGGAGTAATCATTGCAAAGAGAAGATAGAGCTCAGCATGCTCTTTAATCTCTGATTGTACAAAAAGGACAGCCTTTTCAGGATTAAGCCCTGCTGAAAGCCAATCAAGAATAAGCTCACGGGTATACTCTCTAATCTTTGAAGGATCTTCATACTCCGTGGTTAAGGCGTGCCAATCAGCTACAAAATAGAAGCACTCATAGGTTTCCTGCAGACGAATCCAATTTTCAAGAACCCCATGAAGATGACCAAGATGAAGAGGTCCAGTTGGCCTCATTCCACTAACTATGCGAATCTTTTCCATCTATACCCCCTCTTTTATCTTTAGGGCCTTTGTAAGAGCAAGTATGATTTTTTTTGCCCTCATCCTGAGGACCCTGTGGAATACCTCAAAGAGGAACTCCTACTTTAGGGAAGACATATCGTGAAAGAATAATCCAAAAAAGAATAGCTCCTATTAACAAGAAAAGGTCTAACACAGTAAACTTCACCTCCATTTTAATTTATGAACTCAAGAGCTTTTTTAAGTCTTATTCTTACTCGCTCTTTACCAAGGTTTTTAATTACTTCAAAAAGGGGTGGACTTATCGTTTTTCCTGTTAAGGCCACTCTTACAGCCTGAGCCAGGTCCTTCAGTTTAACCCCTGATTCCTCAGCAAGAGCTCTAAATTCTTCCTCAAGTTTTTTCTCATCATCAAAGGAAAGAGAATCTAAATCAATTATTAACCTTTCAAGAAGAGATTTTATTTTTGGGGTGAGATATTTTTCTTTTGCTTTTTCATCCAACTCAATTTCCTCAAGTAAATAAAAATCTATCATTTCAGCCATTTCCTTTAGAGTTTTCACTCTGGGTTTCACCCCTTCAAGAATAGTTTTGAGATATTCTTCAGAATATTTTTCTATGGGATAACTCTTCAAGAAGGGTTTTAAGTGTTTCAAAATCTCAGAGCTGTCAAGAGTCTTAATCCAATAGGCATTAAAGGCAAGCATCTTCTCTGGATCAAAACGGGCAGGAGAAAGATTAACCCTTGAGAGATCAAATTTTTCAATCAATTCTTTCAAATTAAAGTATTCCTGATCACCATATCCCCAGCCAAGCCTTGCAAGATAATTTAACACTGCTTGAGGCAAATATCCCTCTTCGCGATATTCAAGGATAGATCTTGCACCATGTCTTTTGGAAAGTCTTGCTCCATCAGGTCCAAGAACCATAGGAATATGAGCAAATTGGGGTGGTTTGGCCCCCAGAGCTTGATAAATCATCAATTGCTTAGGAGTATTAGATATATGATCATCCCCTCTAATTACATGAGTTACTCCCATAGTCAAATCGTCAATTACCACAGCAAATTGATAAGTAGGCGTTCCATCAGACCGCAATAAAATAAAATCGTCTACTTCATCAGGAGGAAAGACAATCTTTCCCCTCAAGAGGTCTTCAAAGACAATTTCAGTTATTTCTTCAGGAATTTTTATTCTTAAGGCTCTTCCTGAGCCAGGAGGCAAGCCTTTTTCTCTACAGGTTCCATCATAATGGGGTTTTATCCCTCTCTCCAACTGGGCCTTTCTTTTTGCCTCAAGCTCTTCTTTGGAACACTCACAATAATAAGCCTTTCCCTCGGAATAGAGGCGTTTAGCATATTCTTCATAAATTTCAAGCCGTTTGCTTTGAAAGTAAGGGCCTTCGTCCCAGTGAAGTCCAAGCCAGTTTAAAGCCTCTATAATGGAGTCTACATATTCCTCTTTAGAGCGTTCTTTATCAGTGTCCTCAAAGCGGAGAATAAACTTGCCTCGATTGTGTCTGGCAAAAAGAAAATTAAAAAGGGCTGTTCTTGCACCACCAAGGTGTAAATGCCCAGTTGGGCTTGGCGGAAAACGAGTTACTATTTCACTCAACCTCAACCCTCCTAATAAATAATTATCCCCCCATAACCAACTACCGCAGCATAATCTCCTGTAACATCCCCTGAGGTTTTATAATCCACAAGAAGAGTATTCTTAGCCCCAAGCTCTTTGCAGGCAAAAAGGGTCACAGATACAGGTATAATCCCACACATACTAATTTTCTCACTAAAGACCACTTTTAATAAATTTTCCTCTGAAAGAGCAAGGATTTCCTTTATAGCAAGGCTATCTTTTTTTTGAGCTACCTTTTGGGGCTCATAATGGCTAAAATCAGAACTGGCAACTATTAAAACCTTTTTTCCTGTTTCTTCTTTATAAATTTTTATGGCCTTAGCAAGGGCTCTTCCGAGCTCTTTAATTTCTTGAAGATCAAGGTCCCAAAGACATAGCGGAAGGATTTTTATGTGGGGGGTTAAAAATTGGAGAAAAGGAAGCTGAACTTCAAGAGAGTGTTCTCTCAAATGGGCCCATTTATCTTTTTTTACAAGCTTAGTTTCGGCAAGAAGAAGTTCCGAAAGTCTCTTCTCTATTTGCGCTTCTCCAAGGGGAGTTAAGAAACTTTCTCCATCAAAGAGAGAGACCCTTTCTCCAAGTCCTGTATGATTAGGCCCTATAATAACAGCGACTTCTGGTGGCAAAATTTTCCCATAAACCTTTCCAGCAACTTCACCTGAATACATATACCCCGCATGGGGAACTACTATTCCCAAGGCCTCAATTTTCTCTGGGGAGAATTTAACCAGTCTTTTTAACTCTAAAAGGAGGCTTTCCCTCTCTTCAGGGTAAAAATATCCTGCAACAGCAGGTGCCCTTCTCATAATTTTATTCCTTCCAACAAGTTTTTATATATTCAAGATCTTCAGGAGTATCCACCTCGGGATAATCCCTGGGAACGATGGTGACTGCAATAGAATAGCCATTTTCAAGGGCTCTTAATTGTTCCAATTTTTCAGCTTCCTCAAGCACTCCAGGAGAAAGCCTTACAAATACATCAAGAAAGGCCTTTCTATAGGCATAAACTCCGATGTGCTTGTAATAGGGGGGCTCCTTTCCAGGTGGTCTAAAAAAGGGGATGGGACTTCTTGAAAAATAAAGAGCCCTTCCTCTTTTATCAATCACAACCTTTACCTTGTTAGGATTTTCAAGGTCCTTTTTGGTCTGAATAGGGGTAGCAAGAGTAGCTATAAAAATATCTTCATTTAAGAGAAGGGGTTTTACCAATAAAGAAAAATAGTCTTGGGGAAAAAGCGGTTGATCTCCTTGAAGGTTAATTACTATGTCTTCCTCACTAAGGCCAAGAATGTTTGCTGCCTCTGCTACTCTATCTGTTCCCGAGGGATGGTGGGAGGTCATAATAGCCTTTCCTCCGAAATTTACCACAGTGTCAAATATTCTTTTATCATCAGTGGCTACATAGATCTCCTGAAGACCAGATTTTAAAGCCCTTTCATAAACATGTTGAATAAGAGGCTTTTCCCATAGTTGTACAAGGGGCTTCCCAGGAAACCTCGTTGACCCATAACGGGCTGGTATAATGATGACTTGTTTCATAATAATTTACATATTAATTCAATTTAAAAAAAAATAAAGTAGAAGATTAGCCCAAGGTTTTGAGAAAGTATAGGTAGAAATAGTTTTTTGCCTAAAAGAATATATGTCTTGCTTAATATGAAATTTTTTTAAGGATATATTTAAAACTGAAATTATATGAGCTCTTGAATTTTAGCACATTGAGATTAAGATTAAGAAAACTTTCAAGAAGGGGTTGAAAATTTAATGTCAAAAATTAGGGTTTCTGAATTAGCAGAGGAACTTAAGCTTGATTTAAAAGATTTTCTTCAGAAGCTTAAAGAAAAGGGGTATTCAGTAAAAACTGCCTCATCCACTCTTTCTGAAGAGGAAGTAGCCAAAATTAGAGAAGAATTTGGCAAGAAGAGGGAATTTATTATTATTAAAAAAGAAAAGAAAGAAGAAATTGAAAAAATCTTTACAGAAGAAGAAAAACCAAAAAGAAAGAAGCTTATAATAAAAAGAAAAGCTGAAGAAATTATAGAAAACTCTCAGCTTGAAGTTAAGCCTGAGGAAATCTCTCAAATAGAAGCACCTCAACCTGAAGTTCTCAAACCTGAGACCATAGAAAAGGAAGAAAAACTTACCATTAAAACTGAAGAAGAACTCAAGCTTTCTCCTGAAGTAGAACCTACTGAAATTTCTGGAGAAGGAAAATTTGAAAAAAGAGTTGTTACCGATTTTAGGCCAAGGAGAGAGAGAGTTTTTACACCGAAGCCGCCTAAAGAAGAAATAAAAGTTCCTCCTCCAGAGGAGATAGAAGCTCCCACAGAAAAGGAGGAGTCCAAAAAGAAGAAGAAAGAACGTTTTGAAGAGGAAAAGAAAAAAACTAAAAGGAAACCCCCAAAACGGGGAAGAGAAGAAAGGGAAGAATTTGAATTTTATGAAGGTGAGGAGGAAATTTCCCTTTTTGGAACCTTTCCTGAGGAATTAGAAGAGGAGGAGAGGGGAGAAAAACCTAAAGCTAAAGCTCCAAAAGAAAGGGTTTCAGAAAGACCTCCCACACTTCCACCTAAGGAGAAAAAAATTAAAATTTACGAATCCATTCAAGTGGGAGAGCTTGCCAAATTAATGGGAGTTAAGGCAGGAGAGCTTATTAAAAAAGCCTTGCAAATGGGTATGCCTCTTACTATTAATCAATCAATCGATGCAGACACTGCTGCCATTCTGGCTGATGAATTTGGATATCAAGTAGAAAAAGGAACTTTAGAGGAGGAACTTCTTCTTCAATATACACCTCCTTCCCCAGAGGAGCTAAAACCAAGGCCACCAGTTGTCACTGTGATGGGGCATGTAGATCATGGCAAGACTACCCTTCTTGATGCTATTAGAAAGACTGATGTAGCCAGTCGTGAAGCAGGTGGGATCACTCAGCACATCGGAGCTTATACTGTTACCTTAGAGGATGGAAGGAAGATTACTTTTATTGATACACCTGGTCATGAGGCCTTTACTTCTATGAGAGCAAGGGGTGCTCAGGTAACAGATATAGTTATTCTTGTAGTAGCTGCTGACGATGGAGTTATGGATCAGACCAAAGAGGCTATTGAGCATGCCCGAGCTGCAGGTGTTCCCATTGTGGTAGCTATAAACAAAATAGACAAACCTAATGCTAATCCTGAGAGAGTAAAATCTCAGTTGGCTGAACTAGGTCTTGTTCCAGAAGAATGGGGCGGAGATACTCTTATGGCTAACATTTCTGCCCGAAACAAAATTGGAATTGAAGATCTTCTGGAACTGGTTCTTCTTCAAGCAGAGATGCTTGACCTTAAGGCAGCCTATGACCGACCAGCAAGAGGGAGAGTTATTGAGAGTAAACTTGATAAAGGAAAGGGACCAGTTGCCACGGTAATTGTCCAGGAGGGGACTTTAAGAGAAGGCGATCCCTTTGTTTGTGGTCTTACCTATGGAAGAGTAAGAGCTATGTTTGATAGTTATGGGATGAGAATTAAGGAAGCTACACCTTCAACTCCTGTAGAAATCCTTGGTTTTGAAGAGCTTCCTTCGGCAGGTGATGATTTCATTGTTATGGACGATGAAGAGAAGGCAAGGAGGGTTGCTGAGTATCGTCAAAGGAAAGCAAGAGAGACTGAAGCTGCCCAAATAGCTAAGATAAGCCTTGAAAAGATTTTTGAAAAGCTTAAAGAGGGAGAATTAAAGGAACTAAAGATTGTTCTTAAAGCTGACACTCAGGGAACTCTTGAAGCTTTAAAAAGTTCCCTTGAGAAACTCTCCACAGATAAGGTTAGGGTCTCTGTAATTAGAGCAGGAATAGGAGCTATTACTGAAAGCGATGTGATGCTAGCCTCAGCTTCAGAGGCCATAGTTATAGGTTTTAATGTAAAACCCAATTCTCAGGCAAAAGAATTGGCCAAAAAAGAGGGAGTGGATGTAAGGTTCTATGATGTAATTTATCATGTGCTTGAGGATATTAAAAAGGCCATGGTAGGACTTCTTGAACCTAAATTTGAAGAGATTATTACAGGAGTGGCAGAAGTAAGAGCTACTTTCAAAGTTCCCAAGGTAGGAATAGTTGCAGGTTGTTATGTTAAAGAGGGAGTTATTAATAGAAATAATCAGGTAAGGGTAATAAGAGATGGGGTAGTGGTATATACTGGGAAAATTGCCAGTCTTAAGAGATTTAAAGAGGATGTGAGAGAGGTTCCTTCAGGGTATGAATGTGGAATAAAAATTGAGAACTTTAATGATGTAAAAGAGGGAGATATCATTGAGGCCTTTGAGGTGAGAGAAGTTGCCCAGGAACTCTAAAATGGTTGTTGGAATAGCTAAGATTGAACTTTATTTTCCTGAACCTAATTCTTTAAAAGCAAAAAGGCAAATCCTTAGAGCTCTTCTTCAGAAAATAGAGGCTAATTTTAAAAAGGTCTCTGTTGCTGAAGTTGATGGGCATGATCTTTGGCAAAGCGCTGTTATTGGAATTAGTATTGTAGGAAAAGATCAAGGGTTTGTGGATAGTAAGCTTACAAGTCTTATCCAATTTATTCAAAAAGAGAGCGCCCTTGATATCGTTAAGGCAGAAATAGAATATCTCTCCTATTGAGGCTATTTTATATATGTCAAGACGCCCAGAAAAGTTAGCTAGTCTCCTCAAAGAGGAAATTTCAGAGATTATTCTCCGAGAATTAAATGACCCTATTTTGAAAAATATTATTACTATTACGGATGTTAAATTAGGATCTGATCTTAAGAAAGCTACGGTTTATTTTCGTGTTTTTGGGGCAGATCCCTCTGAGGTTGAAAAGGCCCTAAAAAAATCAAAGGGATACATAAAAAAACTCCTTTCTCAAAAAATAACTATTAAATTTTTACCAGACCTTGAATTTTTGCAGGATACTTCTGAGGAGAGAGAAAAAAGGCTTGAAGAGCTCTTTGAAAAAATAAGGACTTCTACAAAAGTATAATGGATATTGAAAGGATTCTCTCCTTAATAAAAGATTCTGATAAAATTGTGCTGGTTACTCACCAAAATCCAGATATTGACGGTCTTTCTGCCATGCTTTCCTTTGCCCTTGTTTTCTCTGAAAAGAAACCTCTTCTTCTGGTTGAAGAGTTACCCCCGAATTCTCAATTTCTACACGGCATAGAGAAAGTTAAAATTATTTCTGAAGAAATCACTTTACTTGAGCCTGATTTACTAATTGTCTTTGATGCCCAGTGTGAAAGGAGATTATCAGAAAAGATTAGAAAAGTATTGAGACCTAAGAAAGTCCTTGTTTTTGATCACCATCAGGAAGAGAGTTGTGAGCCTTTTTTTTCCTGCCAACCTCTAAGGGTTATAGATCCTGAAGCCCCTTCAACTACCTATCTTCTTTATAAATTTTTTAAATCAGCTAATCTTCCCTTATCTTTCCCGGTTTCTGAAAATTTACTTGCTGGTCTATATTATGACACAGGGAGTTTTAAGTATGAGAATGTTAAGGGAGACATTTTTCTTGTGGCCCAGGAACTTTTAGATTTAGGAGCTCGTCCGAGTTACATTGCTAAGGAACTTTTTGAAAATATATCCCTTGAGCAACTTGAAATAACAAAACTTGTTCTTGAGAGGCTTGAATTATTGAAAAATGGAGAGATTGCCCTTTCTTACCTTACCAAAGAGGATTTTGAGAGGCTTGGAGGTGAGGCTTATCTTAATGACCCTGTAAGTCTCTTAAGGAGCATTAAAGGAGTTAAGATATCTGCTTTAGTAAAAGAGATAGAGGATGGGTTAATAAAGGTAAGTTTGCGAAGTAAAGCTCCTTTTGAGGTTATTGAACTTGCTAAGAAATACGGAGGAGGGGGTCATAAATATGCCTGCGGTTTTAAATTAAAAGGGGAGAGCCTTTCTAATTTTCTTGAAAAATTTAAAGGAGAACTTGAAGCCTTCTTATGATGAAAAAGTTTTCAGGAATTCTTGTAATAGATAAACCTCAAGGTCTTACCTCTACAGAGACTCTTGAGAGAGTAAAGAGATTATTAAAGGTCAAAAAAGCTGGGCATGGAGGCACTCTTGATCCGATTGCCACAGGAGTTCTTCCTATTTTTTTAAATGAGGCCACGAAGGTTGCCCAAATCTTTTTAGAAGGTGATAAGATTTATGAGGGGAAATTTCAACTGGGACTAACTACAGATACCTATGATATCACAGGAGAGATTCTTGCAACCTATGAAGTTAAGGATGTAACCATTGAAAAGCTTAATCAAGTTGCTAAGAGATTAGTAGGTGATCTTGAACAAATACCTCCGCCTTATTCAGCTGCCAAGTTTAGAGGAAGACCCCTTTATAAATATGCCAGAGATGGACTTTTCATTCCTAAAGAGCCTAAAAAAGTAAAGGTTTATCAATTTGATATACTCTCCTTTGACGGGAAAGAGGCCTCCTTTTATCTTAAGTGTTCTAAGGGTACCTATGTGAGAAGCCTTGTTCATAGATTGGGAGAAGAACTTGGTTGCGGAGCCGTTCTTTCATCTTTAAGGAGAATTCAAAAAAGTATCTTTACCCTTGAGATGGCTTTAACTCTTGAAGAAGTTGAAAAATTAGTGAAAGAAGATTTAGAAAGAATTGAAGCCTTTATCCTTCCTATAAATCAGGCCCT
>PNIE01000076.1 GCA_002877875.1 Caldimicrobium thiodismutans | reverse complement strand
AGGAGGTTAAAGTATGGCTGAAGAGATAAAAACAGAACAAATAGTTGAAGAACTCGAAAAAATGCAATACGATCCCTGGCTCCCTTTTGAAAGTAAATTAGTGTTTGGTTGCCTTGGGCTTGGAATCATCCTTTTAATAATTCTGATCCTGATTAGTTACATCTTCTTCTCTTCTTCTCACGGTTAATCCTTTAACAGCCCTGCTTCCTCTCCCCCTCCGGGAGGCAGGGCCTTAACTTGTCTTTTCATAAAGTCAAATTAAAATAAAAACTTAATGAGTTATCTTGTCTTAGCAAGAAAGTATCGTCCACAAAAGTTTTCCGAGGTAGTTGGTCAAACTCATGTAGTAAAAACTCTTATCAATGCCTTAAAATTGGGTAAACTTACTCATGCTTTATTATTTTCTGGAATAAAGGGAACAGGGAAGACTACCATTGCAAGAATTGTAGCTAAAGCCTTAAATTGCCTTAATCTCCAAGAGGGATATGAACCCTGTAATGAATGTCAAAACTGTCAAGAGATAAACAAGGGAATTTTTGTAGATGTCCTTGAAATTGATGCTGCCTCGAATCGTGGAATTGATCAGGTAAGAGAGCTCATTGAAAATCTTAAGTATGCTCCTGCTAAAGGAAAGGCTAAGGTTTACATCATTGATGAGGCTCACATGTTAACCAAGGAAGCAGCTAATGCCCTTCTTAAATCCCTTGAAGAGCCTCCTCCTCATGTTTACTTTATTCTTGCAACTACAGAACCTAATAGGCTTCCTCCCACAATTCTCTCAAGATGCCAAAGATACGACTTTAGGAGGCTTGATCTAAGAACCATGGTTCAGTTCTTGAGGTATGTCTGCGAAAGGGAAAATTATAAGATAGAAACCTCAGCCCTTGAGCTTATAGCCAAAGAGGCTCAGGGCAGTATGAGAGATGCCCTTTCTCTTCTAGACCAAGCTATGGCCTATGGAGTACAAACCAAGGAAGATATACAATCCTCACTTGGCTGGCATGAAGACGCTCTTGTGGAAGAGGTAGTTCAAATCCTTTTAGAAAAGGACTTAAAGAAGGCTTTAACTTTAAGTAAGAACCTCTACGAAAGAGGCCTTGATCTTATCTATCTTATGGAAAAAGTAGTTGAATATCTGAGAAATCTCTTTTTTGCCAAAGCCTTACCCGGAGAGACAACTATTAACCTTGAAAATCCCGAATTAAAAGAACTTTTTGTCACTACCTCCCAAGAAGAGCTTCTTCTTATTCTTCAAACCCTCCTTCGAGATCTTGAACTTCTTAAAAAAACTCCTTATCCCCAGCTCCAATTTGAATTAACCCTGGCTAAGATCTGTGAATATAAAAAGCTTATTCCCATAAGGGAAATCCTTCAAAAACTTGAAGAATTTGCTACAAGTGGAGAGGCTATTCTTATTCCCCAGCCCTCTGAAGTTAAGATCACTCAAAAAAGCTGGGAAAATTTTCTTGAAAAAATTAAGGAAGAGTCCTCAACCCTTCACACCTTACTTTTATCCCTTCCTGAGCCTGAGATCCATTCTCAAGAGATAATTTTAAAACTCAAGGGAGAAGAGGAATTTCTTAAATCTACCTATCTTCCCCTTCTTAAGGAAAAAATTGAATCCTACTTTGGAAAACCCCTAAAGGTGATAGTTGAGAATTATAAAAGATCAACCCTTGATGAAGTCAAAGAAAGACCAGAGGTAAAACTCATTGCTCAAACCTTTTCAGCCAAAATTGTAAATATACAATACACTAAGGAGTAAGCTTATGCAATTACCTAAGGAACTACAAAGGCTATTTAAGGAAGTTCAGAGGATGCAAAAAAAAATGGAGGAGGTCTCAAAGGAGCTTGAAACAAGAACAGTTACAGCCCAAGTGGGTGGAGGAATGGTCAAGATTACAGCTAATGGAAAACAGGAAATAATCTCTATTGAAATTGAAGAGGAGTTGTTGAAACCTGAGGAAAGGGAGATGCTTCAGGATCTTATTGTGGCTGGAGTTAATGAGGCCTTAAAAAGGGCTAAAGAAATGGTTGAAGAGGAACTGGCTAAAATTACAGGAGGTCTTGCCCTCCCACCTGGCTTTAAATTTCCAGGTTTTTAAAAATGCAGAATCATTATCCTCATACTTTAAAAAAGCTTATTGAAGCATTAAGTGAGCTTCCTGGAATTGGTGAAAAGAGTGCAAGTAGACTTTCTCTTTTTCTTCTCTCAAAGCCAGGGCTTTGCGAAGTTCTGGGAGACCTTATAAAGGAACTTCCTTACAGAGTGAAACTCTGTAAATATTGCCGTAATCTCTCAGAAGAAGAGGTCTGTGGTATCTGTAGAGATGAAACTCGTGAAAAGGACAAAATTTGTGTAGTGGAAAATCCAGTTAATCTTTTCCATATAGAAAAAACAGGCATTTATCGGGGCTATTACTACGTGCTACATTATCTCCTTTCTCCCAAAGAGGGGTTTGGCCCAAAGGAACTTGGGCTTGAAAATCTCTTAAAACTTATACAGGAGAGAGAAATAAAGGAAGTAATTCTTGCTCTCTCTCCTACTCTTGCTGGAGAGGCAACTTCCTCTTATATAGCAGAGCTCCTAAAACCCTTTCCAATAACCATTTCTAAGCTTGCCTGTGGTATTCCTATGGGAATGGAAATCCAATTTGCTGACCCTTTAACTCTTAAAAAGGCTTTTCAAGGAAGAGAATTTCTCAAAGGAGAATAGGTTGACTGAGAAAGAGCTTTGCAAAACCCTTGCCCTTGGTTCCTTAGTAAGGGGGTATTTTCATAACTTAAGAGGAACCCTGCAAGGGCTTTCTTTTCAATTGCAGATCCTCTATATGAAAAAGGATACCCTACTTTCTCCTTCTGCCCATTCCAATATTGAAAAGGCTATGGAGCTTCTGCAGAAACTTCAAAATCAGCTTGAGGTTGCCCTGGAAGATTTGAATAATACTAATCAAGGCCCTTGGAACTTAAGAGAAATTATGGAAAAGGAGCTTCTCTTTTGGGAGGCTAATCTCTTCTTTAAACACAAAATAAAAAAAGAGATTTACGAAGAAAGGGAGGTGCTTATAACCCTTCCCCTTAATGAATTAAAGGGCATGCTTTGCCTTCTTGAAGAAAAACTTTATTTCTCTTTAAAAGAGGGCACCTATTTAAGAATTATCATTGGTGAGAGTGGAAAGAGAGCTCTTACCTTTGAAATGAATGAACCTCTTGAGGAAGAAATTTTACAAAAACTGGCAAATCTCTCAGGCTATCTTCAGCCCTATGCTTCTTTAAGCCTTTCTCCTACAAAAGTTGAGCTCGAATTTAAGTCTTAAATGAGAGAAAAACTCCTCTTTCTTGGTCTTTATCTTAAGGAAAAGGGATCCTTTAAAGCCTCAAAATGGATAGAAGAGTTCCCTAAGCCAGAGGAAATACTTGAAAAATTTAGATTAAAAGAAAAAGATCTTTTAGATCTTGCGGAGAGAGAACTTGAAAAAGCTGAAAAAGTCGGCATAAAGATCCTTTTTATCAAAGACCTCACTTTTCCTGAGGATCTAAAACTTATTCCCTATCCTCCTCTTTTCCTTTATGTTAAAGGAGAGCTTAATGATCTTACTAAGTTTGCTGTAGTTGGATCAAGGAAGCCAAGTCCCTATGGAAAGGAGGTTGCAAGATACTTTGCAGAGATCTTAAGTAAAGCAGGGCTTTGCTTAGTTTCTGGGCTTGCAAGAGGTATTGATACTATAGTTCACCGAGTTTGCGTAGAAAAGGGACATGCCACTATAGCCGTCCTTGGTTCAGGGCTTGATGTAATCTATCCTGCTGAAAATAAGGACCTTTTTAAAAGAATAGTTGAGACAGGAGGAGCTATCATTTCCGAATTCCCCCTGGGAACCAAACCTAAGCGAGAAAATTTTCCGAGAAGGAATAGAATTATTAGTGGTCTTTCAAAGGGAATTCTTGTTATTGAAGCAGGAGAAAGAAGTGGTACTTTGATTACTGCTCGTTGGGCACAGGAACAGGGAAAAGAGGTCTTTTCTATACCAGGAAATATCTTTTCCGAACAAAGTAAAGGCACAAACTTTCTTTTAAAGGAGGGAGCGATCCCCGTAACCCATCCCCTTGAGATTCTTCATTATCTTGGTCTTGATAGTGAAAAAACTTTATCAGAAGAAAAGCCAGATATTGAAATTACCGAAGAAGAAAAAACAATCCTTGAGATTCTTTCCTTAGGGCCAACTCACTTTGAAGAACTTGCAGAAAAGACCAAAATCTCCCCTCCCCTTTTGCTACAAATCTTAACAGAACTTGAATTCAAAAATTTAATCAAAAGCCTACCCGGAAAATATTTTCAAAAGATCTCTTAGGCCTTAATTTTTCTTATTAAAGATCTCCTTTATTAGATCTTTAGTATTCACCACATTTAGGGCCTTAAAAATTTTCTCAAAAAGCCCCTCCATATCGGATAATATTTTTTCTTTTACCTCTTCAGAAAGGTCCCACCATTCCCTCTTAAAAATTCCAAAGCCTTTTTTTCTGGTTTTATAGAGAAATTGTGCCTCACTTAATCCTTCTTTCCATTCATGCTTAAGATTGGTTTTTAAGTAATGGTAAATCTTTTCACGAAAATCCTTAGGCAAAGCAGGATGGTCATAGAGAAAATTCTGGAAGCCTGTTGCCAGATGAACTTCTACGCATTCCGACTCAGGAAACTTAAAAAAGGCTTCCTCTGGAAGAGTTGAAGCTCCATGTTGAACTGCTCCTGCTAAACCGAATTCGTCTCTTGCAATTCTTGAAAGGGTTTTAAGCACGTTGAAATCAAGGGCAACTTCAGCTACTCTTCCATCAGGAAGGACAACTCCTCCATGGGAAGTTCCGGTTTGAACACTAATTTTGGAGAGCCCAATTTTACCTTTAAAGGTCTTATTGAAACCTGTTAAAAAGGCTCTCAATTCTTCTGGGGTACTGTTGTGGCCACCTATTTCTCCTATTTCTCCTCCTAAATTAACGATAACACCTTCTGGCTCTAAAGCCCTCACATATTCAGCTAGTTCTGCGGTTACCTCATAGTTATATCTTTGCTGTTCTTCCACTGTTTCTTTCTCTAGGTCAACAAGGGTTGAGGCATCAAGGTCAATGTTATAAAACTGGGCAGAAAGGGCCTCTTTTATAAGTCTCTTTAGGCTCTCCTTTTCCCTCTCTGGATTGGCAAAAAAGGATTTACGATTGAGTTGAAAATGATCTCCCTGTATAAAAACGGGTCCGTCAAAATTTTCTCTATAAGCTGCAGACAAAATTACAGTTGCATATTCTAGTGGGTCCTGTTTAGTATATCCCATTTCTGACTTAGCAATTTCAAAGATAAAGGCTCCCACTTTTAATCTCTTAGCTACTCTAAAAATTCTTCTTGCTACATCATAAGTCATCCCTCTAATGTTCATAGCTGGAACAGTAAACCCCAGAAATTTCTCTGAAAATTTGCGATAAAGGGGATAAATAGACTCCCCTTTGTAGCCTTTATCATTTAGGTTTTGAAGAAGGGTTTTTAATTTCCTATTTTTTTCCTCCGGATTTTCCTCAAAAATTGCCTGATAAAGAATTTGGTCAAGGGCTTCCATAATTGCCTCCTTAGTTTTTTTACTATTATCCCAAAATTCCTTGACTTTACAAGCTTTATGTTTTAAAAATATACATTAAAATAAAAAAGATAAAAAACACAGGGGAAAACCTATGGAAAATTTTGTTTATTTCAATCCGACAGAGATTTATTTTGGAAGAGGCCAAGAGGAAAAAATTGGAGAGATTATTAAGAAGCACGGGATTAAAAAAATTCTATTTCTTTACGGTAGGAGCTCAATCAAAAAAATTGGGCTTTATGATAAAGTTGTCAAATCTTTGCAGGAGGCCAACATTGAATTTATCGAACATGGAGGAGTCAAACCTAATCCTATACTTTCACATACTCTCGAAGGAGTGAGAAAGGCAAAGGAATTTGGAGCAGAGGCTATACTTGGGGTTGGAGGAGGTTCTGTAGTTGATGAAGCTAAAGCTATAGCCCTTGGAGTTATAGTTGGTGAAGATGAGCTTTGGAGCTATTTTAGGCATGAAAAAGAAATAAAAGAAGCCCTTCCTGTTTTTGATATTCTTACTTTAGCTGCAACAGGAACGGAAATGAATGGCAATGCAGTTATTACCCATGATGAAACCAAAGAAAAACTTTACATAAGTTCCCCATTGCTCTGCCCCAAAGCCTCGATTTTAAATCCCGAACTTACCTTTACTGTACCAAAGGAGTATCAAGCTTATGCAGCGGTTGATGTAATAGCTCATGTAATAGAGCTTTATTTTAGCAGTGATTATTGTCCTAAAATACAGGCCAGATTTATAGAGGGCCTGATTAAGACAGTTATGGAAACTACTGAGGCTATTTTGGAGAATCCTAAGGATTATCAAGCTCGAGCTGAATTTATGTGGGCCTCAACTCTTGCCTTAAATGGCCTTGCCCAGATTGGATTTAAAGGTGGTGGCTTTCACAATCACCTATTAGCTCATGCCATTGGAGGCCTCTATGATCTTCCTCATGGGGCTTGCTTGAGTATAGTTATCCCTGCCTGGATGAAATGGTGGTGTGCCAAAAATCCCTCTCCCTTTGAGAGATTTGCCAAAGAGGTCTTTGGCTTATCAAAGGCTGAGGAAGGAATTGAGGCCTTGAAGAATTGGTTTAAAAAGATTGGGAGCCCAACCAGTTTTAAAGAGGCAGGTCTTGATGAAAAAGCTGTAGAGGAAACTGCTAAAATTACAGTTCAAACAGCACCGGTCTGGGGTCTTGATAAATATTACAACTTTGAAACTACTAAAGAAATTTTAATGAAGGCCCTTTCCTGATTAGTGTAATTATTGATTTTTGATTGGGTTAAAAAGGTTAAATACACCCTTTCAAAAAAGAAAAAATTAAGTTATTTTTATTTTAAGAGGTAAATAGAAATGGCTCTTCCAGAAAAGACCTCTGAAGAAATTGAAAAGGAAATGGAAAATTGTAGAATTATTACCCTGGCAGATATTTACAGGGCTCTTAAAAACCATCCTGAATGGGCGGAAGAACTTAGAAGGGTACTGCTAACTGAGGAGCTACTTAATCTTCCTAAAAAATTTGACGAATTT
>PNIE01000098.1 GCA_002877875.1 Caldimicrobium thiodismutans | reverse complement strand
TCTGCAAGTTCCTTTAAAAATTTTTGAAGCCTTTCTTTCCATTTTAAGTAATGTGGATCTTTTTTGATTATTCTTTTTTCCATCAATTCTTCCAGTTTCTCCCTAAGTCTTTTTAGATCAAACCAGAGATGGGGATCTGGCACTTCTTCATCTTTATCTTTCAGAGAAAAAAGTTTGTTTTCTGGGACAAGCTGATAGACCTTTTTAGCAAAAGGCTCTGTTCCAAGGATAGCTACAAGCTCAGCCTTTTTTATCATCTCCCAATCCTTAGGAAGGGGCTCATAAAAATGAAACTCTCCCTTTGGAGGTTGAATAAGATAGAGATTTTTTTCTGCAAAAATCTCACTAAAAATTTTATAAAGAGGATAGGATGAAACTACCCAGGTTTCTGCTAAAAGTAGGCAGGGATAAAATAGAAGCCCCAAAAAAATTAATCCAAAAAAAATTTTTCTTTTTAGAAGCATTCTATCCTCCTTAAACCTTTAAATGTTCCTCAAATTTTACTAAGGTTTTATAAACTTACAAGGCAATTTTTTATCTTCTTGGCTAATTATTTACTTAGCTGATTAGTTCAATAGCCTTTACGCGTGCCTAATTTACTAAGCTTTAGAAATGGATACCTATATTTACTTGCCTTTTTTGAAAAGCTTTTTATAATAAATAATATGAAACGAGTTAGAGTTTTAATTTCAGGAAAGGTTCAAGGAGTCTTTTTTAGGGCTTACACTAAGGAGGAAGCGGATAAACTCGGAGTTAAAGGTTGGGTCAGGAATCTCCCAGATGGAAGGGTTGAAGCCCTTTTTGAAGGAGAAGATGAGGCTGTAAATGAGATGATTAAATGGTGTCATAAAGGATCCCCTAGCTCAAAGGTTACTAAGGTTGAAGTTTTTGAAGAGCCTTATGTTGGGGAATTTAAAGACTTTAAAATTCGCTATTAAAAATGATAAATCCTGAAAGACTCCTTCTTGAATTCAAAAATCTCCTTCAGATTGAAAGCCCCTCTCTAAAAGAGGGTAAGTTAGCTTATTATTTGGCGGATATCTTTGAAGCCCTGGGATTAAAACCCTTTTTTGATACCTCCTCAGAGGCTACAGGGTCAGAGGTGGGAAATCTCATTGTTAAAATTCCTGGAACTATATCTTCCTCTCCTCTCCTTTTTTGTGCTCATCTTGACACAGTTGGTCCCTGTGAAGGGGTGGAAGTAATTGAAGAAAATGGCGTCATAAGGAGTAACGGAAAAACCATCCTTGGGGCTGACGATAAAGCTGGAATTGTTATCCTTGTGGAACTTGTTAAAGCCCTTAAAGAAACCCAAATTCCTCACCCTCCTCTTGAATTTGTCTTTACCACTGCAGAAGAAATTGGCCTTCTTGGCGCTAAGAACCTTGATTATCACCATCTTGAAGCCAAAATGGGTTTTGTCCTTGATGCTGAACTTCCAGAAGAGATTATTATAGGAGCGCCTTCTTCCTATCAATTTGTCATTAAAATAAAAGGTAAATCAGCTCATGCAGGTCTTGAGCCAGAAAAGGGAATTAATGCCATAAAAATCCTTGCCCAAATTATTACAAATCTTCCTACAGGAAGGATTGATCAGGAAACTACTATGAACATTGGGAAAATTAATGGTGGAAAATATATAAACATTGTACCTGATTTTGCCATTGCTGAAGGCGAAATAAGAAGCCACCATGAAGAAAAACTTGAAAATTTAAAAAAGCAGATAGAGACAACTATAAGGGAGGTGATTGAATCCTACCCTAAGAGGTTCCAAGATCTCCCCAGTGGAGAAGTTAACTTTACAAGGGTCTTTAAGGCTTTTCATATAGAAGAAAAAGACCCTCTTTTAGAGATTGTTAAAAAGGCTGGAGAAAGAATAGGTTTAACTATGAGTCTTAAGAAAAAAGAGGGTGGCTCTGATGCCAATGTATTTAACGAAAGAGGAATCAAGTGTGTTATTCTTGGAACAGGTATGCAAAAGGTTCATACCACTGAAGAGTTCATTCGTATAAAGGATCTCTTAAATTCTGCAAGACTTGTTTTTGAGATTGTAAAACTCTGTGGTGAAAATCCTCTCTAAAATTGTAAATTTTTTATTTCCCCAGATCTGTTTTACTTGCAAATCATCTCTTTCCTCAGATGAAATCCTTTTTTGTAAAACCTGTTTTAAAAAGTTACCTTTTGTAAAGAGCTATTGTAAGAGATGTGGAAGGCTCTTTTCCATAGACTTTTCAGAGGTTTTTGAGGAAGATACCCTTTCCTATTGTGGGAATTGCCTTAAAGATCCACCTCCCTTTGAGAGAGTTTTTCTTGGTTTTCACTATAGAGAACCAATAAGTTCTCTTATTCAAAGAGCCAAATTTAGCGAAAATTTTGAGCTTGCCTATCAACTGGGAAGGCTCTTAAGAAAGGCTATAGAAGTATCCTTTGAGTTCTATGATTACATTCTTCCAGTTCCCCTTTCAAAAAAGCGTAAAAGGGAGAGAGGGTATAACCAAAGTCAGCTTATGCTTTGGGGATACGGTGGTTTTTATCTCCCAAAAGAGCTTTTAATCAGAGCAAGGCATACAAGGCCCCAAAGTGAACTTAGTCTCAAAGAGAGATTAGAAAACCTCAAAGGAGCTTTTGCAGTGAGAGGCTCTGTTAAAGAAAAAAAGATTTTACTTTTTGACGATGTTATGACCTCAGGGGCAACCCTTTATGAGACAGCCAAGGTTCTCAAAAAGGCTGGTGCCAAAGAAGTTCATCTCCTTGTTTTGGCAAGGGCTTAAAGAGCTTGATCTTTTTCGAAAATTTAGTAAGCTTACATAGGTAAATGTGGGAATATAGGCCATCAAGTCTTCAGGAATTTATTGGGCAAAAAAGGCTTAAAAAAGAGCTTGAAGTTTATATTTCTTCCGTAAAAAATAGAAAGGGGATTTTTCCCCACACTCTTTTTATTGGTGCTCCTGGTCTTGGTAAGACTACTCTTGCCAGAATCATTGCCTTTGAGTTAAAAAGAGAGCTGAAAATTACTACAGGGCCAGTTCTTGATAAACCTGGAGCGGTGGCTGCCATTCTTACCAATCTTAAAGAAGGGGAAATCCTCTTTATTGATGAAATTCATCGTATGCCTAAGCCCTGTCAAGAAATTCTTTATTCAGCTATGGAGGATTTTTCTCTTGATATACTCATTGGAAAAAATCAGAGTGCCAAAACTCTAAGACTTACTTTACCAAAGTTCACTCTTATTGGAGCAACCAATAAACCCAATCTCTTGCTTAGTCCTTTAATTGACAGATTTCAGCTTTCCTTTAAGCTGGATTATTATCAAGAGGAGGAGCTAAAGGAGATCCTTATTATGGTTGGTAATTCCTGGGGATTAGCCTTTGAGGAAGAGGTGGCATTAAAACTTGCCAGGGCTGGCAAAGGCATTCCCAGACAAGCCCTTAATCTCCTTAGAAGACTAAAAGAATTTTTACATCATAAATATCCTAAGGCAAAAAGCCTAAAGGTTACTACTCAGGATCTTTCTGAATTTTTTAAACTTCTTGACATTGATGATTGGGGATTGACCCCTGAGGACAGAAGATGTCTCTTCACTTTATATAGGGACTTTAAAGGTGGTCCTGTTGGGCTTGCAACCCTTGCTCTATCTTCTCGCATAAGCCCTGAAGAGCTTGAAAGCCTATATGAACCTGCCCTAATCCGTATGGGCCTTATGGCAAGGACAAGACGAGGAAGAGTCATTACCAAGCTTGGCGAAAAATATCTTAAAGAAAAGAATTTATTTCATGTCTCTTTTTAAAATTAGTCCCTGGGATCTTGTCAAAAAAAAGGGAGTTGAAAAGATTGTAGGAATCACAGCCTATGATTATATCTCGGCAAGAGTTTGTGAAGAGGCAGGGATGGATTTTATCCTTATTGGAGATTCAGCAAGTATGGTTATACTTGGGCATCCTGATACCTTTCCTATAACTATGGAGGAGATGCTTGTCTTTTGCCAAGCTGTCTCAAGGGGAGCTCCAAACACCCTTCGTATAGGAGACATGCCTTTTATGAGCTATCAAATTTCTCCTGAGCAAGCTATTTATAATGCTGGAAGATTAGTAAAAGAGGGACGTTGCCATGGAGTAAAGGTTGAAGGTGGATTTGAGGTCGTGCCTATAGTAAGATCTATTGTCAAAGCTGGGATTCCTGTTCTTGCTCACATAGGAGTTACCCCTCAAAGAAGTATGGAACTTGGAGGCTTAAAAGTCCGTGGGAAAGACTTTGACACAGCCAAAACTCTTCTTGAAGAAGCTCTTGCCTTAGAGGAGGCAGGAGCCTTTGCCCTGATTTTAGAATGTGTGCCTTCGGAGCTTTCAAGGCTTATAACCGAAAAGCTTAAAATTCCTACAATTGGAATAGGAGCTGGCCCTTTTACTGATGGACAAATTCTTGTTTTTCACGATATCTGCGGCCTTTATCCTGAGATGCGCCCTAAATTTGTAAAAAATTACCTAAAAGGGTTTGAACTTTTCAAAGAAGCCTTAGAGACTTATAAAAGAGAGGTAAAAGAAGGGCTTTTCCCTGAAGAAAAACATTCCTTTAAAATCAATCCTGAAATTCTTGAGAGATTGAAAAATGATTAAAGGTTTTCGTGGAACAAGTCTTGTTGACTATCCAGGTAAAGTTGCCTCAGTGATCTATACTTATGGCTGTAATTTTCGCTGCCCCTATTGTTATAATATCGAACTTGTGCTTCCGGACTTTTATCGAGATTTACCAGAGATACCGGAAGAGGATGTTCTTGAAAATTTGAAGAAAAGAAAAGGATTTATTCAAGGGGTTGTTATCACAGGAGGAGAACCTACCCTTTGGGAAAGAAAACTTCGTTCTTTAATAGAAAGAATTCACTTTGAGATTGGCCTACCTATAAAACTTGACACCAATGGTTCTAACCCTCACCTAATAAAAAAATTATTAGAAGAGGAGCTTCTTGATTATATTGCCCTTGACTTTAAAACCTCACCCCAAAAATATCCTCTCCTGGGAGGAGATTTTCAAAGAGTAAAAGAAACCCTTGCTATCCTTAAAGATTTTTCAGAAAAGGTAGAAATCCGCCTTACCCTTTATCCTCCTCTTGTTTCCTATGAAGATTTGGAAGAAATGCTCCCTTATCTTTCAGAATTTAAAAATATTGCTCTTCAAAAATATATACCTGAAAAAAACCTCTCTGGTAAAAGCGTTTCTCCCTATTCAGAGGAAATCTGCGAAAGTTTTTATATCTTTATTAAAAAACACTTACCCCAGGCAAATCTTCTTAAGAGATTTTGAAGTAATTAGCTCACCCCAATCTCTTTAAGATAATGGGAGGGGCCTTGATCAAATCTAAGTAGCTGTGGGACTTTCTTTTCTACGCAGAAGGCTTTGAGTATTTAGTGGGAGTCGGATTATCCTACAAGCAGGAAGATGGCCAGATAGCCTTTTAGATAGAAATAGAGTTGTAGGAGGTACTGGGTTTGGAAGAGAGAATAGTAAAGCTAAATAGTGCATCAGAGAATCTATCTGGAAAGTATGTGCTCTACTGTATGGAGGCATCTCAGAGGGAGGAATTTAACCACGCCCTTGAGTTTTCTGTAATGATGGCAAATCGCTACAAAAAGCCTTTGGTAGTAGCCTTTTTTATAACAGACGTCTACAGGTATTCTAATGTAAGATATTACCGCTTTATGCTGGAGGGCATCCTAAAGACCAAAAGAGAGATAAACCAAAGAGGCATAAAGTTTCTCATAAAGAAAAGTACCTTCGTAGAGGGATGTACAGAGCTTTCAAAGTCTGCGGTCTTGGTGGTATGCGACAAAAACTACCTTAGGACACAAAGGCGCTGGAGAGAAAAGCTTGCAAATCTTTTGGACATTCCAGTTTATGTAGTAGAGAGCGATGTAGTAGTGCCCATAAGTCTTGTATCTAATAAGGCAGTGCCTTATGCCTTTATCTACAGAAAGAAGTTAAAAGGTCTTTTGGAAAAGTTCCTCAAGCCTGTTGAGAGGATAGAACCCTTAATTAAATCAGACCACATGGATTTAGAGAGTCTTGAGGCAGAAAGGGTTGAAGATCTTCTTAATCTTTTGCAGATAGACAAGAGTGTAAGCACTGTAGAGCGCTTTTATGAGGGTGGTACAGACCAAGCCAAAAGAAGGCTCAAAGACTTTATAGAAAACAAGCTACCCTTTTACAAAGAAAAAAGAAACGACCCCGCTTACGAGATGACATCAGACCTTAGTCCCTACCTTCACTTTGGACAGGTATCTCCTATCTATGTAGCTCTTGAGGTGCTAAGATATTATCCTGCTGATGATCCTAATGTGCAAGCTTTCTTCAACGAGCTCATAATATGGCGTGAGCTTGCACGCAACTTTTGCTGGTATAATCCCTATTACAACTCTTACGAGGGAATACCCCGATGGGCAAAAGAAACATTGGAAGATCATACAAAAGACCCAAGGGAACACATATACACTCTTGAAGAGTTAGAGTTTGCAAAAACCCACGATCCTTACTGGAACAGTGCGCAGAAAGAGCTTCTGAAAAAAGGCAAGATACACACCTACATGAGGATGTACTGGGCAAAGAAGCTTATTGAGTGGACATCCCATCCTAAAGAGGCCTTTGACATAGCCTGCTATCTTAATGACAAGTATGCTCTTGACGGTAGAGATCCCAATGGCTACTCTTCCATCTCTTGGTGCTTTGGGACCTTTGATAGACCATGGCCCGAAAGAAAGGTTATGGGTAAAGTGCGATACATGAGTCAAAAATCCCTAAGGGAACGCTTTGATATGTCTGTATACCTAAAGCGTGTAGAGGCTCTCTAAAATGAAGTTTAAAAAGGCTTACCTTAGCCTTTCGGAGAAAGATCTCATTTGTGTGGCTTTGTGACTTTTAGTAGTTTTTCTTAAAAATTTGGTTATAATATAGAAGAAGACTCCCTAAGGAGGAATTTCAATGGATCTTACTAAGGTAGTAGAGACTTTGAGAGATATAATTCTTAGTGAGTTAAGGGAGGAGTTTAGGAGCTTTAAGGCAGAAATTAACGGTCAGCTTAAAGGTTATGCTTTAGCTCTCGAGAGTCTTAACGGCAGAATGGGAAATCTGGAAAATGAGCTTAGAAATTTAAGGCAAGAATTGAGAGAAGTTAG
>PNIE01000014.1 GCA_002877875.1 Caldimicrobium thiodismutans | reverse complement strand
AACTGCACAAGTGGGACAGGTTCAACTGGTGGAACTTGTCAAACTGCTAATTTAACAGGAAATCAAAACTTTACCCTTTCAGTTACAAATGCTTTTGGTTCTAACTATTGCTTTGTAAAAATCTGTGTAAGGCCAAATAATCCAAGTGATTTTGCTAACTACTATAGAGTTTGGAATGTAAGTGGAAGTACTATAGAGGCAAGGCTTCCTGATGGGACTTGTAGACGTATTCCAAATAATTCAGAAATTACACAATTAAGTTCAGGGAAAAAACTTGGACCTGGTCAAAGTATACTTATTTATCCTTCAGCTGGTCGAGTTGATTGCAAGGGTACCCTTCTTTTTACCATTCGTTATGATGATGCTGTTTGCGCAGATGATAATAGTAACAGATGGGTTAATTTTACGGGTAGTTCCCTTTCAGATAGATAAATATGCAAAAAGAACAAAAAGAACTCTATTCCTATTTATCCTTTTTTAATCTTAGGGAGCCTCCTTTCTCCTTGGTTCCTTCCCCGTCATTTTTTTTCCCAGCCAAAGCCCATCTTGAATCCATTGAAGTTTTAGCTTTTTCTCTTAATCAAGGGAGTCTTATATCTGTTTTAACTGGAGAACCAGGCCTTGGGAAGACCCAAGTGGTTCTAACTTTGATCTCAAAGCTCTCAGAAGAAATAAAACCCCTTTATATATTTAATCCTGCTTTGAAACCCGAAGAATTTTTCAAAGCCCTCTTTAAGGAACTTGGTTTAGCCGAAATTTCTCATACCCTTACCAAAGATGAGGTTTTAAAGAAACTTAAGGATTTTTTAAAGGAGAATCCAAGTTCAAAAAAATACATCCTTGTTATAGATGAGGCCCAGCTTTTGCCTGACGAAACTCTTGAAGAATTGAGACTCATAACCAATTTAAATGAGGGGAATGAAATTAAGTTTCAAATTCTTCTTTCTGGTCAAACAAGCTTATCTGAGCGACTTAAAAAACCAGAACACGCTCCCTTAAGACAAAGAATTTCCGTTTGGGAAATCTTAAGACCTTTAGAAAAGGAGGAAATACTCTCTTATCTCTGGTTTAGAATAAAACAAGTCTCAGATAATCCTGAACTAATTTTGGAAAAAAAAATTGAAAAAACTCTCTACAAATGGACCAAAGGAGTTCCAAGATTAATCAATAAGCTTATGGATAGATCCCTCTTTATCGCTTATGTTAGAAGGGACAAAACTATTCGAAAAAAATACCTAAAGGAAGCCAAAAAAACCTTTTTAGATGGACTTTTAGAGGCCTAAATGAAAAGCTTCTTCGTCGTAAAGCCCGTAAGAGAAGATATTTTTGAGGGACTAAAGGTTGAAGGAAAACCCCAAAAACCCAAAAAAATGGAATATTTTCCTACTCTTACCCTTGAGGAGTTAAGAAAAAGAAGAGTTTATCTACTCTTTAATTTTCCGCAGTTTTTCTATGAAATTTATAGTTTAAACCTTCCTGTTTACACTGAAGAAATTGTTAGGCTTAGGTTAACAGACAGAGTAAATACAGTAGGTTATCTAACCCAACCCTTTTCTCTTTTTTGGAAAATCCTTAAAAAAGAAGGAAATTTTTATGAACTTAGCTATCTTGCCATTGAAAACAGGGGCCTTTTTGAATTAAAAAATAAGCTTAAGGGATTGGCTCAGGCTAAGCTTGAAGGTATAATTTTCTTACCATTTGCCCTTGCAAGAGCCTTAGAGGAAGAAAAAGAAGAGGTTTTTCTTTTATATAAAGATATTGGTGGTATCTGGATTATAATAGCAAAAGAGAGCTTTCCCCTAAATATAGAATTTTTTCAGATTGACGAATTATTAGGAGTTAATTTTGACGAAATTCTTTCAAGGCTTAACTTCTTAAAGAATCTCTATTATAGAGATCGCAATAAAGAATTGACTAAAGTTTACCTTTTTCAAGAAGAGTTAAAAATTGGGCTTGAAAAATCAGACTTTGAACTCATTTATCAGGAAATTTCTCATCCTGACCTCTTATACGCACCTCTTAGTGATAAGGCCTTTAATCTCTTACCAGAGAATGAAAGGGTTTTAAAAGAAGTGATTGAAAAAAATTATAAACTTGCCTTCGGAATGCTCCTTCTTTCACTTATTTTTTTGGCCTCTGGATTCTTAATACGAAAGGCTAATTCCCAACTTGAAAGAGAAATTCAAAAAAAGGAGTTCCTTCTCAGGGAGAGCATAAATAGGCTACTTTCAGAATATCCTGAACCAAAAGTAAAAAATTTTATAAACTATCTTGAGGAAAGAAACAAACTACTTCTAAGACCTCAAGCAGAGGAAGTTATTTTAAAAATAATTAAAGCTTGTCAAAAGGCCAAAATTACCAATCTGGAAATCAAAGAGGCCAATAATCTTTATCAAATTAGTCTCTCAGGAGAAAAAAAGGGGGATCCTGAAGAAATAAACTCTTTTTCAGAAGAACTTCTAAAGGAGATAAGTTCCTTTATGAACATCCAACAGAATCAATTTGAGTATTCCGAAGAAAAAAAAATGATTATATTTAGCCTTTCAGGAAATTTAAAATAAGGTAAATTTTAAAAGAAATATGAAAGTAGACTTTACCTTTATTAGCGAAGAAATTAAGGCTTTTTATCGAAGGGAATTCAATTTTTGGCTTTTTAGTATAATTTTTCTGGGAATTTGTGTTTTATTTTTTGTAAGGGAGGTTAAGAAATTTAATTCTCTTTCGGAGAGCTATAGAAGAATTGAAGGCTCCTATTTAAGAATTCAACCAGAAATTGTAAAGCTTAAAGAGGCCTTAAGGCACCTCTCTTGGGAAAGGGAGTACCAAAAAGAGGAAATCTCAATTTCTATGGAAATTGATTTGAGGGACCTTAAAAAAGCCTTCAATTCTTTAAAGAGCCTCTCTGATCCTGAGAAAGATATCTTTTTCTATCTAAAAGAAATGAAATTAAATTCAGAAAAAGGAAAACCTCCAATTTTGAGTATAAAAGGGCAAAAAATAGTTTATAAATGAAAAAAATATCTTTAAAAACTCAACTTTTTATTCTTTTTTGGACTTTTCCCGTCCTATATTTAGGAATTATGTTATACTATCCACTAAAAAAATTTTCTTATCCTATAAAAGAGGAAATTCGAATACCTGAAGAGCATAGACAATTTATAGAGGCCTCAAGAAAATTTGAAAAAAGTCCTAAGAAGAAAGAATACTCTATAGATTCAATAAAAAATCCTTTCTATAATGAGACTCAAGGAGGCCCTAAATTGGCCTCCATTGAGCCTCTCCAACAAACCATAAGATTAACTTCAGTTTTTAATTATGAAAAAAAATCTTGCCTTATTAATGGAAAACTCTACAGAGAGGGTGATAAAATTGGAAAGCTCAAAATTTTAAAGATAGGGGACTATTATGTGGAAATTTTATCACCAATGGGAAAAAAAATTAGGCTTGAAGTGGGTGCCATTTATACTTTTTCTTTTAATTAGCTTTCTTACCAATTGTACTGGTAAAATTCCTTCTCCTGAAACAGAAAGGACCTATCATAAATACAAAGAGATCCTTGAGAATGCAACCGTAGAGGTTTCTAAACCTAAGGAAGAAAAAAGCCATTTTCCTCAACCCCTTTTTAAGGATCTTTCTCCTTTGAAAAAGCCCATAACTGTTGCTTTTCATCAAGAAAATTATGAAGATATTTTATTTTTCTTAGCCTATGAGAGTGGGCTTAGCCTTGTAATTGACCCAGAGGTTAAGAGGGAAATTCCTCCAGAGAAAGAAAGGATTACTCTGCAGATAAAGAATCAACCAGTTGAAGAGGTTTTGAAAAAAATCTGTGAAATTTTAGATGTTCACTATCGCCTTGACAGAGGAATTCTTTATATAGGGCCTTTTGAGGAGAAGCTTATTAATCTTGGGTTTCTTCCTGTTATCAAAGAAAGTAGGACCTCTATGGGAGGGGACGTTCTTGGAAATATTGGCCAGGGAGGAGGTAGTGGAACTTTAGCTACTTCACCTCTTAAAGGTGAATATTCTATCAATGCCGAGCTTAATAAAGAGAGTCTTGACCTTTATAAAGCCCTTGAAGATACTTTAGCTACCGTGCTTTCAGAAAAGGGGCTTTATAATCTCAACAAACTAACAGGGATTCTTTATGTAAAGGATAAACCCAGTAAAGTTAGAGCAGTTGAGAGACTTATTTCCGAATTTAAAAAGATATATGCCAAGCAAATTATACTTGATGCCCAGATTATAGAAATTGAGCTAAATAAGAGCCATAATCTTGGGGTTGACTGGTTTGAAATAACAAATTATCTTATGGGTAATAATAGAGTGTCCTTTAACACCCTTGATCTTGGAATAACTACCAGATCTGATCAACCCTCCGTTGCCCTAACTATCAGTGGTCAGCCTAATGTAAATCTTATCCTGAATCTCTTAAAGGAATATGGTGAACTTAAAGTTATCTCCAATCCAAAGATTAGGGTCCTTCACAGTCAACCTGCTTTAATAAGTGTAGGCACTTCTCAGGCTTACATCAAAGAATTTAAAAGAGATGTTACCACTGGAACTGCTACTTCTACAATTACTTATACTACGCAAACTTCATCCGTATTTGATGGCATACTCTTAGGCATCACTCCTTATATTACCGAAGAGGACCAAATTTTTCTTCACATTGTACCTATTAAAAGTGACATCGTAGAATTGAAAGATGTTCGCTTTGGAGTAGATTATTTTATAACTCTTCCTAAGATCAACTTAAGAGAGATGACCTCTATAGTAAAGGCCCGTCCCAATGATCTGATTGTAATTGGTGGTTTGATTCTTGATAGAGATAAGGCCGCAGAACAAAGAGTGGCTATCCCTTTACTTTCTGAATTATTTAAAAAGAATATCTATGAAGGAAAAAAGGCTGAGCTTGTTATCCTAATAAGAATTCGGATAGATTAGGATATGGGAAAACTTGGTGAAATCTTAAGGGAACTAAGACAAGATAACCCTAGAGAAATTTTTACTAAAGGTAAGGGGTCAAAAAAACGACTAATTATCCTTGCTTTACTCTTTTCACTCCTTCTTGGATCCTTTGGCATAGGCTTTTATTTAACCCACCTTTTAAAACCAGAAAAACTCCAAAATAAAAATCTCTCCCTTCTTCAAAGGGAGGTCAGGCCTAAAGAGAAGCCTGTTATTTCCCAAAATACCACAGACAAAAAAGCCTCTTTTGAGAAAGAAAATATCCCTAAGAAAGAGGCTGAAACCAAAGCCTATGCTGAACAAAAATCTTCCCTTAATCCCATAAAACTACCTTTCAAAGGTTTTTACTCTAAAGAAGTTAAACCCAAAAGATTGATAAAATCAGAAAAAATTGAACACAAGAAAACTCAGGAACAAATCGAAACCATCTCTCCACAAGGCTTTTCTCCTCTTAAGGAAAAAGAGCTTTTAAAAAATCTTCTCTTGATGGCTGAAGAAGCAAGAATTAAAGGCAATTATCTTTCAGCTATTAAGTTTTACGAAGATTATCTTAAATATCGTGAAGATCCGGATGTTTTAAACAATTTAGGAGGGCTATATTATCTTATAGGCAACTATGAAGGAGCCCTTAAAGTCTTTGAAAGGTCTCTTAAGATAAAAAGTGATCCCATCGTAAAGCTAAATTTTCTTATAGTTTTATTCAAAATTGGTAAAAAAGAAGAAGCCTGTTTTAAACTAAAAGAAACAAACTTTCCAAAGGAGTTAGAAAAGGAAGTTAAAAATTTAGAAGGCTTTTGTAGATAAGCTTATGCAAAGAAAACCCATTGGGGAGATTTTAAAAGAGAAAGGCTTAATTACAGAAGATTATCTTAAATTTGCCCTCTTAGAGCAGAAGGCTACTGGTGAAAGGTTGGGAGAAGTTCTTGTAAGGGTAGGAATTGTAACCGATCTTGAGATTGCTCAAGCCCTTGCAGAACAGGCAGGATTACCTTTTTTAGATCTTTCAACTCTAACTCCTGAAATTAAAGCTCTTGAAAGCATTCCTTTCAACTTTGCTAAAAATAATTTGGTTTTACCCATTGCCCTTGAGAATAGAACACTTAGCGTTGCCATCGCTGATCCCTTTAATCAGCATCTTATGAGTGCAGTGCAAAGAATTGCTGGAAAAAACATCTCCTTTTATGTGAGTGGTACTCAAAGTTTGGCTAAGGCTATCGAAAAATTCTATTACTTCAAAGAACACTCAATTGAAGATGAACTTAATGGCCTTCTTGAGAGATTAAAGATGAATCCCAATATGGATTTTGACGTAGAGGAACTTTTAAATAATCTTCTAATTTTAGGGATACAGAAGAGGGCCACAGACCTTCATTTAATCCCTACCCAAAGGAGTCTTCAAGTTTTTTATCGTGTAGATGGCATTCTTGACCCTGCTATAGTCTTTCCCTATCCTGTTTTTAGAAGGCTTATTAATGTCTTAAAAATTAGGTCTCAACTTGATATTGCGGAAACCAGAAGACCCCAGGATGGTAGAATGAGTTTTACTTTTCTTGAGAGTAAATATGATCTAAGAGTAGCCACAGCTCCAACCTCCTTTGGTGAGACGGTAGTAATAAGATATTTACCTACAGGGGCTCAAGTTCAAAACTTGGAATATCTTGGTTTTGACCCTGAAGAGATAAAACTTATTGATGAAATTATAAGTCAACCCTATGGTATGTTTCTCATTACGGGTCCAACTGGTTCAGGTAAGTCAACAACTCTTTTTGCAGCCTTAAGGCGCATCAATCTTTTAGAAAAAAATGTTTTAACGGCTGAAGACCCTATAGAATATCTTTTACCTCTTGCCAGACAAACTCAAGTTAATGATGAAATTGGTTACACCTTTGCAAGAGCCATTAGGGCCTTTTTGAGGCTTGATCCTGATGTCATTCTGGTTGGTGAGGTAAGAGATGAGGAAACAGCTACTATGGCAGTAAGAGCAGCTTTAACAGGACACCTTTTTCTTTCAACACTTCACACAAATGATGCCATTTCCTCCCTTTTTAGGCTGAAAGATATGGGAATAAAACCTGACCTTATCTCCTCTGCCCTCAAAGGAGTAATTGCTCAGAGATTAGTGCGAAAAATCTGTCCCTATTGTAAGGAACCATATCATCCTCCCTCCCAACTCCTTGAATATTACGAACTTCCTAAGGATAGAGAATACTTTAGAGGTAAAGGATGCTTTCAATGCGGAGGTAAAGGCTACCTTGGAAGAACTGTGGTTTGTGAAATCTTCTTTGTGGATGAGGAATTATCCAAACTTATTGGCGAAGATCCTCCCCTTTCGGTTATTTATGATTTAGCCAAAAAGAAGGGAATGAAATTTTTAAAGGAAGATGCTAAAGATAAAGTCCTTGCTGGAATAACTACTCTTGAGGAGATTAAGCGAGTAATTGGCTGAGGATAGATGCCCCTTTACAAATATTCAGCACTTACCCAAGAGGGATCCATCGTTAAAGGAGAGGGGGAATTTGAGAATTTACAGGAATTATATGCCTCTCTTCAAAGAGAAGGCTTAACTCTAATCAATTATTCTGTAAAAAAAACCTTAAGTCTTCCTTTCCTAAGAGGAAGGGTAAAGAGGCGAGAGCTTGCTGAGTTTTTACATCAACTCTCCTTTCTCATTAAAAGTGGAATACCCTTAATTACGGCCCTTGATGATCTAGAAAAGGAGATTAAAAATCCTCTTCTTAGAAGTGAAGTCAGAAAAATTAAAAATGCCCTAACCAGAGGTGAAACTTTGCGAGAGGCCTTTGAAAAAACCAAACTTTTTCCCCCAGTTGTTCTCTCCTTGATTCAGATTGGCGAAGAATCTGGAACCCTTGATAAAACCACGGAAGAGGCATCCCAACATCTTTATCGTATAGACGAGATCATATCCCAAACTAAAAGGGCCTTGATTTATCCTATTTTTGTACTTCTTGCTATGTTTGGAGCTCTCTCTTTCTGGATTTTTTATGTGCTTCCCAAGCTTCTTCAGACCTTCAAGGAAATGGGAGTTAAATTGCCTCTTCCTACCCTCATCTTGATGAAGGTAGTTAACTTTTTTTTAAGCATTAAATTTTATCTCCCTATCGGAATAGTTTTTCTTATAGTGGCTATAGTCTTTCTTAATAAACATCCTAAAACTCAGATATTCTTTGAAAAACTTCTTTTGAAAATGCCTATTTTTGGAAGAATCAGACGTCTTAATTTTTTGGCCTTTTTTTTTGAACACTTTGCTCTCTTACTTTCTGCAGGTATTGACCTCTTGCGACTTCTAAAGCTTATGAAGGAATCCTTTCACAGACTCTATCACAAAAAAATTGTCGAAAACATTGAAAACTCTATTTTATCAGGAGAAAGTTTAGCCTTTGCTCTAAAAAAAGAAAATATTTTTAGGCCTCTTGATATTCGAATGGTCTCAGTAGGTGAGGCTACAGGTAGGCTTGAAGAACAAATGAAAATGCTTTCTAATTTTTATTATACCGAGGTCCAAAATCTAGTGGATACCCTTACTAAGATCCTTGAGCCAGCAGTGCTTGCTATAGCAGGCCTTATTTTTCTTATAATCATCATAGCTCTGATTGGTCCTATTTATGAACTTATCTCCCAAATGGGCAAAGCCTCTTAGGGAATTCCTAAAACCAAGCAAAATCATCCTTATCTTCTCTTCAATAGTCTCCCTCTTATTTTTACTTTCCTCTTTTCTAAGTTACAGAAATCATAAAAACATGCTTAATACCAGTTTGAAATTCCAGGCTTTAGGTGTTGAAACTGTTCTCCAAAGCCTCATTAAAACTTTTGGACTTTCTTTACTTAAAGAAAAAAGAGAGTTTTTTTCTGAACTTCTTCTTAATGAAAAATGGGAAGGAGTTGCTTTTATAACTCTTTATGATCAAAACAAAACCATCCTTCTTCATTCAAATCCTGAACTTATCGGAAAAAAGATTGAAAAAAGTCTTCTCCTTGATGAGAAAAGTCAAAGTGGTTTTTACCAACTAAAAACAGGAGAAGTGGTTTTTCTCTATGAGAACTTCATAAACTCCTCTAAAAAACCCCTAATTATAAGAATAGCCCTTCATATAGATCCTATCAAAGAGAGCCTTAACTTTGCCAAAAATCAATTTTACATAGAACTTTTCTTAAGTCTTATCCTTTTTATAGGAGGTATTTTAGGTTTTTTTATCCTTTCTAAAATTGAGCAAGCCCTTTTAAAAATGGAAGAACTTAAGAGATGGCAATTTATAACACGCATACTCCTTCATGAAATCAAAAACCCCCTTGCCAGCATTAAGGGATTTACTCAATATTTACAAAAGAAAGAATCACTCAAAAATGCAGAAAAACCTCTTGCCATTATTCTCAAAGAAACTATTCGCATTGAAAATCTTCTCAAAGATCTCTCTAACTTTAGCTTTCCTAAGGAAGCAGAAATTAAACCCTTCAATTTGAGAGAGCTTCTCATAGAAATCACTCATTCCTTCAGATTTCTATACGAAGAGATAAAAATTGAGTTATCTTTTGAAGGAAAAATTTTTGAAATTAAATCGGATCCTGAAAAATTAAAAAGTATTCTTATTAACCTGATAGACAATGCCCTTCAAGCGAGTCTTGAGGCAGGAAAAGAAAAAGTTGAAGTAACTTTAAAAGAGCAAGAGGGGTATTATATTATTCAAATAAAGGACTGGGGATCAGGCATTGATCAGGAAGTTTTACCTCATATCTTTGAACCTTTTTATACTACCAAATCTAAAGGAACTGGGCTTGGTCTTGCCATTGTGAAAAATTTCTGTGAAGAACTTGGAATTAAAATAAATTTAATCTCAGAAAAAGGAAGGGGAACCACTGTATGGTTAAAAATCCCCAAATCCTTGTAGTAGAAGATGACTCTTCCTTTTTGACCTTTCTTGAGACTATTCTTGAAGAAGAGGGTTTTAAAGTTAAAGGTTTTAGAGATGCTGAAAGTGCCCTACTTGCCCTTCCAAATCTAAAACCTTCTCTGGTGGTCACAGATTTAAAGCTTCCTGGAATGGATGGAATCTCCTTTCTTGAAAAGGCTAAAAAGATATGCCCCGAAACTGAATTCATAGTAATTACTGCCTTTGGAAGCATCCCTTCTGCAGTTGAGGCTTTAAAAAAGGGAGCAGCAGATTATCTAACCAAGCCCCTTTCTTCCCCTGAGGAGCTTCTTGAAAAAGTCAAAAATATTTTGAAATCTAAAAAGAACAGCGAAGAAGAAGTCTTTGAAATTCCTCCTTTTGAAATACTTTTTGCAGGTCTTGAAGATCTATATGAGAAAATTCTTGAAGTTGCACCAACTAGGGCTACAGTGCTTCTCCTTGGAGAAACCGGAACGGGAAAATCAGCACTGGCAAAGGCTATTCACCTTTTAAGTGGAAGAAAAGGTTCTTTCGTAGAAATAAACTGTGCAAGCCTTCCAGAAAATTTAGTTGAGGCAGAACTTTTTGGTTATGAAAAAGGGGCCTTCACAGGAGCTTTAAAAACAAAACCTGGAAAACTTGAACTTGCCAAAGGAGGAACCCTTTTCCTTGATGAAATCTCAGAGATGAGCCTCTCTATTCAGGCTAAATTTTTGCGGGTTTTACAAGATAAGACTTTTGAACGACTGGGAGGTCTTGAAACTATTAAGACAGATGCCAGATTTATCGTAGCCACCAATAAGGATCTTAAAAATTTAGTTGAAGAAGGAAAATTCAGGGAAGACCTCTATTACAGAATAAATGTGATCTCCTTTACTCTTCCCCCCTTAAGAGAGCGAAAAAAACACCTCTTAAAGATTGCAGAGTTCCTTATTGAGAAAAAAGCTAAAAAACTTGGAAAAGAACCTAAACCCTTGAGTGAATCTGCTATTAAGAGCCTTCTTCAATATAACTTTCCGGGGAATATCAGAGAGCTTGAAAATCTCATTGAAAGGTCCATACTCTTAAGTAAAGGTCCCTTCTTAGAGATTGAAATAGAAAAAGAGAAAGAAATCTTTTTTGAAACTGAAGAAATCAAATCTCTTGAAGAGCTTGAAAAAGAGGCTATTGTTAAGGCTTTAAAGGAAACTCACGGAAATAAAAGAGAAGCAGCTAAAAAACTGGGGATAGCCCTTCGTACCCTTTATTACAAATTAAAAATTTATAAAATCGAAGTTTAAAAATTAAAAAATTTTACCATCTCTTTCCTCTCCAGCAGGGTTTACAGTTAAAATCTCTTATAACCACTTCTTCTTTAGTAGTGAGGTTCTTAAGAACTCTGACCACCAAAACGAGTCCCTGTCTCCTCGTATAAATTTTAGCACCCTTTATTTCCACCATCTCTCCTGGCTTAAGATTGGGATTTAATTGAAAATAAAACCACCTAGGGCAAAGATAGGCTCTGTAAAGTTTTTCACCCTTTGAGATAATAATACTAACCATCCCCTGCTCTGGAATAATAATTTCTTTGATTTCTCCCTTTAGAATTATTTCTGTATTTGGATCGTAACTTTCAAGATCAATTTCTTGAGAGAATGCCTTTTCAGTTATTAAAAAGATAGATCCTAGTAATAAGAATAAGACCAAAAGGCAGCTCTTTATGTTTAAAAACATTTTAAAACCTCAAATCTTTTAGGATCCATTTCTCCATATCTATTTTTATAAAAAGGCTTTTCACAATTTCAAGTATAGCAATCCCTTCCTTAAAATCCAGTTGAATCTTCAGAGCAAATTCACTAAAGTAGAACTATCCTAACTTCCTCAACTTTTATAAAAATCAGTCATTTTAAATCTTTTAAAAATTTCTTTGAATTGTTTAGGGCTTAAAAATTAAGGGGGAGAGCAAGGTCCCCCCTTAAATAAAATAACACTTTACTGGTTTTCACCAGCACTGGGAGCAGGCGCAGGAGTCTGTTGATTTTTGTCAGGAGCGTGAATCCTTTGTCTTTTTTGTTGTTTAATAGGTTCTGAGGTCTGTCCAGTTCCAGGGGTATGAATTCTCTGCCTAGTCATGTTACCCTGTCCTTGGCCACCACCCCTTGGTCCTTTGGCATAGAGATCAGCCAAGGTTGTAAAAATCAATCCACTAATCAAACCCAGTAACATCAAACCCTTCCAAACTTTTTTGGCCATTTTGCCACCTCCTATAGTTTTTAGCTTTTACTTAATTTAATAATTTAACATCATTCCTCGTCCAACACCGCACCCTCTCATACCTTTTCCCAAGGCAAAGGGTATTCCTTCTTTAGCTGCTTTTTCTTGAAGTTCTGTCATAATTTTAGCCATTTCAGCCCTTTTTTCAGCAATAGCCTTCCAATCAGGATTAGAGGAAAGATAAAGTCCTCTTAAAGCCTCCCTCGTCTCCCAGAGTTTTTGCCTTAAAGCCTTAGTCTCTTCATAAAACTTTTTGACCTTCTCATGATTTATACCAGAGACATTGGCCATAGACATACCAAAGCCACCACATGGGCAACAGCCACCTTTTCCAGCATAGGCAGAGTAAGCATAGGCAGAGTGAGTAAGACCTCCAATTAAACCTAAAAGAACTAATCCTTTTAACAGCTTCTTCATAGCTCCACCTCCTCTTTATACTTTTATGTTTTATATTTCAAGTTTTATGCCAAAATTTGTCTTAGATAAATTCTATTTTTTGAGGATCTTTGGGCCAAAGATTTTGTAAATTTTGCAAATTAGGGATACCCCTTTGCAAAGTTTGCATTATTATTAAGAACTTATGGAACCAAAAAAATTGATATTATTAGGTATATTCTGGCTTTTCTTATTGATTTTTGGTGGAACCTTAGGCTATGTATTAATTGAAAAGGCTCATCCCTTTGATGCTCTTTTTATGACCATCATAACTATAACCACTATAGGATACGAGGAATATATTCCCCTCTCAACCAAAGGAAGAATTTTTACTATCTTTCTTGCTTTAGGAGGAATTGGATTATTTTTTTACATCCTTGCCATTTTTAGTGAAATTATAGTAAAAAATACTGTAGAAAGCCTATGGGGGATAAAAAAGATGGAAAAGAAAATTCAGAAACTGAAAAATCACTGTATTCTCTGTGGTTTTGGTAGAATTGGAAAATACATTTATGATTTTCTTAAGCATGATTTATCAGTGGTGGTTATTGAAAGAAATCCTAAAATCCTAAAGGAACTTAAAGAAAAAAATATTCTTCATCTTGAGGGAGATGCTACCTCAGAGGAGGTTTTACTAAAAGCAGGTATTGAAAAAGCTCAATATTTAGTGGCTGCTCTTGGAGAGGATGCTGAAAATGTATATATTGTTTTAACAGCAAGAAATTTAAATCCTAATCTTTACATTCTTGCAAGAGCTGACAATCCAAAAGTGGAGAAAAAACTCTACCAAGCAGGAGCTAATAAAGTTCTATCTCCTTATGTAATTGGAGCTAGAAAGATGGCACTTTCCCTTCTCAAACCCAATGTGATGGATTTTATGGACTTAGCCTCACCTGAACTTCAGGCAGAGTTACAGATTGAAGAAATCTATGTAGAGGATGGCTCTTTTTTGGTTAATAAAAATCTTATTGAAAGTGGAATTAGAGAAAAAACTAATGCCATTATTCTAGCCATCAGGAGAAAAGAAGGAGATATGCTTTTTAATCCCAATCCCTATGATGTTATCCTTCCTGGTGATATCCTTATAGTTTTGGGAGAGAGAAAAAAACTAGATCTTCTCAGTAAATGGGCGAAAAAATCAGAGCACTAAAGTTTCTTTGTATTCTCCTTTTAAGGAGTGTTTCCCTGCCTCAGTAATAACTACTTTCACTAAGGCTCCTTCCAAATCTAATCTTGGCGATTTGAAATTGACCACAACATTAGTAGTGGTTCTTCCTGTAAGTTTAGTTGGGTCTTTTTCACTTATTCCCTCTACAAGAACTTCAACCTCTTTATTCACATAAGAATTATAAATCTCTTTAGTAATTCTTGCCTGAACTTCATGCACTTTTTTTAGCCTTTCTTCTTTGATTTCCTCAGGAACTTTATTTTCAAAATTCCTAGCTACAGCATAAGGCCTATCAGAATACTTAAAGGAAAAAACTTCGTGGAATCTAACTCTTTCAAGCATATCTATAGTCTCAAGAAAGTCCTCCTCTGTCTCTCCAGGAAAGCCTACAATAATATCTGAAGTGATTGCAATTTCTGGACAAAGCTCGCGCAGTCTCTCTACTTTTTCAAGATACTCCTCTCGAGTATATTTACGATTCATCTTTTTGAGAATTCTATTTGAACCTGCTTGAAGGGGTAAATGAATATGTTTACACACTTTAGGATTTTCAGCTATAACCTTCATCAATTTTTCTGAAAGATCCTTAGGATGACTGGTAGTAAAACGAATTCTCAATAAACCGTCAATTTGAGATAACCTTTCCAACAAATCTGCAAAATCTGGATAATCCTTTTCTTTTTTTCCATAGGAATTTACATTTTGCCCAAGAAGAGTTATTTCTTTAACCCCTTCTTTTTTAACAAGTTCCTCAGCTTCTTTAAGAATCTCCTCAGGAGGTCTACTAATTTCTCTTCCCCTAACATAGGGAACAATGCAATAGGTACAAAAATTATCACAACCTTGCATAATATTTATATAAGCTTTTACTCTATGCCTTTTTGAGGATTTTTCATTAGATAAGATCAGGGGTATCTTAAAATCCTCTTTCAGTTCAGTATAGACTGCAGGTTTTCCTTTTTTAGCAATCTCTTCAAGAGCCTCTCTAATTCTGTAAAATCCTTGAGTTCCAAGTACAAGGTCTAAATAAGGAAATCTCTCCAAAAGTTTTTCTCCTTCTTGTTGAGCCACACATCCCATAGCACCAATAATTAACTTAGGCTTTTTCTTTTTTAATTCTTTAAATCTACCAATCTCACTGTAAAGTTTATGTTCTGGTTTTTCTCTAACTGAACAGGTATTAATGAGAATAAGATCTGCTTCAAGAGGATTCTCAGTAAGTTCATACTCATCCTTTAAGAGAAGATAGACCTTTTCTGAATCATTTTCATTCATCTGACAACCAAAGGTCTTAATATAAAGTTTTTTCATAGCAAGATTAAATATAATACAGAAGAAAGAGAATTTCAGTAGAAATTAAAGAGGGGCTAAAGAGCCCCTTTTGTACTTTATTCTTTGGATTCTTTTAATTCTTCTTCGGAGAATACCTGAGAGGATTCCTGTGATTCCTTCTTAGGTTCTAAAGTTTCCTCTTTAGCTTGAGGCTTAGGCTCCTCTTTGGCCTGAATCTCCTCTTTGGTCATTTCCTCTTTTGCAGATTCCTTAGACTCAGAGATTAAACCATATTCTCTTTTTTTTCTCTCTATAAATTCTTGAAGTTTTTTTAAGCGTTCACTGGTTAGTCTTGATTTTCTAAAAGTAAGTTTTTCTTCCACAAGTTCAACGATAACTAAAGGTGCCGCATCTCCTCTTCTTTGGCCAAGGCTAACAATCCTTGTGTATCCACCAGGTCTATCTAAATATTTCTCCCTTATTTCTGAAAAAAGTTTTCTCACTATTTCCTTATCCTGGATGAAGGCTAAAGCTCTTCTTCGAGAAGCAAGATCCCCCTTCTTAGCAAGGGTAATCATCTTTTCAGCATATCTTCTTAATTCTTTAGCCTTAGCAAGGGTAGTTGTAATCCTTCCATGTTTGAATAGATCTCTTACCTGATTTCTCATTAGGGCTATTCTATGCTCAGTGGTAGAAACCAGTCTTCTACTTACTTTTCTGTGTCTCATTTTCTATTCCCCCTTAAATTACTCAGAAATTACCTTAGGTGGTCTCCATTTAATATCTTTCATGCCAAGACTCAAATTGTATTGAGCAAGTTTTTCCACAATTTCATCTAAGGATTTCTTACCAAAACTTCTAATTTTAAGAAGCTCTGCCTCAGTCTTTTGCACAAGCTCACCTACATAATTAATACCTGCTGATTTGAGACAATTTAGAGCCCTTCCAGAAAGTTCAAGCTCTTCAACTGTCATATTAAGATAGTTACAAATAGAAATAGGCTCTTTTTTGGGAGCTTCAGTGGTAAAGACCACTTCTCCCACAAAAATGACTAATTGATCTATAAGTATCCTTGCAGCCTGTAGCAAAGCTTCCTTAGGATCTATGGTCCCATCGGTCCAAATTTCTAAGGTTAAACTATCATAATCACTGCTTTTACCTACTCGTGCCTGCCCTACTGTAAAATTAACTCTGGTTATTGGAGAAAAAATTCCATCTACTAGAATAGTTCCTATTTCATTATTTTTGCTATATTCTGCTGGTGCATAACCTCTTCCTCTCTCCACCGTAATCTCCATTTTAAGCACACCATCCTGAGAAAGGGTAGCAATATAATGGTCAGGATTAACTACCTTTCCTATTTCTGAAGGTATTTGAATGTCTCCAGCTCTTACTTCACAGGGTCCAACTTTTTCTAATTTGAAATGAAAAGGGCCATCACCATTAAGTTTAAATCTAACACCTTTGAGATTTAAAATTATATCTATTACATCCTCAATAACCCCTGGTAAACTTGTAAATTCATGAGGAGCTCCCTCTATCCTTACCTGAGTAATAGCATATCCTGGAATTGAGGATAACAATACTCTCCTAAAGGCATTCCCCAGAGTATAACCAAATCCCCTCTCAAGCGGTTGTATTATAAATTTCCCATAATAGGGAAATTGACTATCCTTATGAGTAATAATACCTTCAGGTTTAATTAACTCAACTGGCTTCTTCATAAGACCAAAACTCCTTTTTGGCTATTTTTACCTGGAATAAAACTCAATTATATAAGATTCCTGAATGGGGATAGTTATATCCTCTCTTGAAGGTAATCCTTTAACTATACCTTTAAAATTATCAATATCAAGTTCAAGCCAAGGAGGAATTCCCCTCTGCATTCTAACCTGCAAACTTTCCTGGATCTGGGGATTAGATTTGTATTTTTCTTTAAGTTCAATAACATCTCCCGGTTTAACAAGATAACTGGGAATATCAACTGCCTTACCATTAACTAAGAAAAAGCCATGATTTACCATCTGTCGAGCTTGCGCTCTTGATTGGGCGAAACCAAGTCTATACACCACATTGTCAAGTCTTCTCTCAAGGAGCTGTAATAAATTATGCCCCGAAGGCCCAGGCATATTTATCGCCATATCATAATACTTTCTCATCTGTTTTTCAGATATACCATAAATCCTTTTAACCTTCTGTTTCTCTCTTAAACGCACACCATAGTCCGAAAGTTTAACTCTAAGCTGAGTAGGACCATGCTGCCCAGGAGGATAACTTCTCCTCTCAAAGGCACATTTGTCAGTGTAACATCTTTCTCCTTTAAGAAAAAGCTTCATTCCCTCTCTTCTGCAAAGTCTGCACCTTGGACCAGTATATCTTGCCATCTTAATCTTCCTCCTCTATCCTTAATTTACACTCTCCGTCTCTTAGGGGGTCTACAACCATCATGAGGTATGGGAGTGACATCTTTAATAAGGGTAACTTTTAAACCAGAACCCTGTAAGGCCCTTAAAGCTGCCTCTCTCCCAGGGCCTGGACCTTTCACATAAACCCATACTTCCCTAAGCCCATAGGGCTGAGCCTTTTTTAAAGCACTCTGCATAGCAAGTTGAGCTGCATAAGGAGTCCCCTTTCTTGTTCCCTTAAAACCCTCCGTACCACCACTTGACCAGGCTAAAGTATTCCCTTGTCTATCCGTAATAGTTACAATCGTATTATTAAAAGTGGAGTGTATATGAATAATCCCTTCAGTCACAGTCTTTTTTATCTTCTTCTTCTTTGGCTTGGCCACCTTTTAACACCTCCTTATTTTTTCTTTCTTCTTAAAGAACCAGGTCTTGGCCCTTTTCTCGTTCTGGCATTAGATCTTGTCCTCTGCCCTCTCACAGGAAGACCCATCTTATGCCTAAGCCCCCTATAACATCCAATATCCATAAGCCTTTTAATATTATTTCTAACTTGTTTTCTAAGCTCTCCTTCGACTATATATTGTTTTTCAACGATCTCCCTTATACGGTTAATTTCCTCTTCCGTAAGATCCTTCACTTTTTTAAACCAATCAACCCCAGCTTGAGTGCAAACCTTTTGCGCAAGAGTTCTTCCAATTCCATAAATATAGGTCAAAGCAATTTCAACATGTTTTTTCTCAGGTATTTCAACACCCGCAATTCTTGGCATCCTAAATCCCCCTTATCCCTGTCTTTGTTTATGCTTCGGATTGGTGCAAATCACTCTAACTACCCCTTTCCTTCTTATAATCTTGCAATTCCTACACCTTCTTTTAACAGATGGACTAACCTTCATTTACGTTCCCTCCCTTTTTCCATTTCTTCCTTGGTTCCACGATAAATAATACGCCCACGGGTTAAATCGTAAGGCGACAATTCTACCACAACCGTGTCTCCTGGCAAGATTCTAATATAATGAACCCTCATTTTTCCAGAAATATGAGCAAGTACAGTATGCCCAGTTTCTACCTCAACCCTAAACATAGCATTAGGTAAAGCTTCAACCACCTTGCCCTCCAAATAAATAGCCTCTTCTTTAGCCATCCTTTCTCTTTCCCTAATCTATTTTTGATAGTATTACTGGCCCAGAAGAGGTAATTGCCACAGAATGCTCAAAATGGGCAGCTAAACTACCATCTTTGGTAACAGCTGTCCAACCATCCTCAAGTATCTTTACCTCCCAAGTACCAGCAGAAACCATAGGCTCTATAGCAAGAACCATTCCTGGCTCTAATCTCAAGCCCCTTCCTGGTTTTCCGTAATTAGGTATCTCAGGGGGTTCATGTAAAGATCTACCTATTCCATGCCCAACAAAATCTCTTATTACATTAAACCCTTCTTTCTCAACAGTACTTTGGATGGCAAAAGAGATATCTCCTATTTTATATCCTATTCTTGCTTTTTCAATAGCCCTCTCTAAGGCTTCCTCTGTAACTTTTATAAGTCTTTGGGCTAGATCTGAAATCTTTCCTACTCCTACAGTAATAGCAGCATCCCCTACAAATCCTTCATAAATAACCCCAAAATCAAAACTTACTATATCTCCTTCCTTCAAAAACTTATCCTTTCGTGGCATTCCATGAACTATCTCTTCATTTACGGAAACACAAAGTGCATAGGGGTAACCTCTATACCCTTTAAAGGCAGGCTGGACTTTCTTTATTTCACAAAGCCTTAAAGCTATTTCCTCAAATTCATAAGTACAAACTCCCGGTCTTACCTCCTCTTTAAGGGCTAAGAGAATTTCCATTACAATAGCGTTCGCTTTCTTTAATATCTCTATTTCCTTAGGACTCTTTAAAAAAACTTTACCTCTCAATAATTACTTACCCTCAAGAATCTGAATTATCTGCTGAGTTATTTCTTCAATACTCTTGCCTCCATCAATTTCTCTTAAAATGCCCTTTTTTCTGTAATATTCAATTAATGGAGCTGTGCTTTCATGATAAACTTTAAGCCTGTTTCTCACAGTTTCTTCATTATCATCAGGTCTTTGATAAAGTTCACCCCCACAAACATCACACTTATTATCCACTTTGGGGGGTTTATACTTAATGTGATACATCATCCCACAGGATTTACAAGTTCTTCTTCCGGTAAGCCTCTCTACCAATAGTTCATCAGGTACTATCAAAGCTAAAGCAAAATCAAGTTTCTTACCCATTTCCTCAAGGAGCTTATCAAGGGCCTCGGCCTGAGCCACAGTTCTTGGGAAACCATCAAGAATAAAGCCTTTTTGACAGTCAGGCTGAGAAAGCCTCTCCTTAACCATACCGAGAATAATCTCATCTGGAACAAGCTGGCCCTTATCCATATACTCTTGAGCCTTTTTTCCAAGCTCGGTCCCTTTTGCCCGATGTTCTCTTAACATGTCTCCTGTTGAAATTTGAGGAATCCCATACCTCTCTATTAAAATTTTAGCCTGGGTACCTTTACCAGCTCCAGGGGGTCCTAAAAAGACAATATTCATGGCTCACACCTCCTTAATTATTTTGTTTTTAATTTAGAATGTTTAATAAAGGTTTCATATTGTCTAGTTAAAAGATGAGCCTCAATTTGTCCCACAAGATCCATAGCAACACCAACCACAATCAATAAAGAAGTTCCACCAAAATAAAAGGGTAAATTCATTTTATAAACTAAGAAGTTAGGAAGTACACATATAAAAGCTATATACAACGCACCTATTAAAGTTATTCTCATCAAAACCCTTTCAAGAAATTCCTCGGTAGCTCTCCCTGGCCTAATTCCTGGAATAAAGGCCCCCCACTTTTTAAGATTGTCTGCAATTTCTTTGGGATTAAAAATCACCGCTGTATAAAAATAACAAAAAAAGATTGTTAGCCCTGCAAAAATAACATTATATAATATTCCAGAGGGGCTTAACCACTGAGAAAGCCCTTTGAAAAAAGACAAAGGCACAAAACTAGCAACTGTAGCCGGAAACATAAGAACAGAAGAGGCAAATATTGGAGGTATAACTCCTGCAGAATTTAACTTAAGAGGTAGATAACTTACATTTCCTCCAATAAGCTGCCTTCCAACCTGTCTTTTAGCATGATGTATAGGAATCCTCCTCTGAGAAAGTTCCATAAAACAGGTAAAAGCAAGGATACCAAAGAGAAGAAGTAAGATTAGTAGTAGGCCAAAGAAAGAAAATTCCCCAGTTTGAACAAACTTAAGAGTTCTTCCTATAGCAGGAAAGATTCCTGCAACAATTCCAGCAAAAATGATCATAGAAATACCATTTCCTATCCCATGCTCAGTCATTTGTTCACCAAGCCAAACAAGAAAAAGAGTTCCTGCTGTCAAAGTAATCATGGTCATGATCCTAAAAGCCCATCCTGGCTCAGCTACTATAGGAACCCCAGAAGGTGAAATCATTCTCTCAAGACCAAGAGCTATTCCAAGCCCCTGAACAAAACAAATCAAAACTGTAAGATAGCGCGTATAATAGGCAATTCTCCTTCTTCCCTCAGGTCCTTCTTTGTAATATTCCTTTATAGTGGGGAAAACCACAGTCATTAACTGCATAATGATTGAGGCACTAATATAAGGCATGACCCCAAGGGCACAGATAGAAAATCTTCTTAAGGCACCCCCAGAAAAGATATCAAGAAAACCAAAGAGAGTCCCTCCTGTCTTTTGAAAAAACTCAAGAAAAGCCTCAGTATTTATCCCTGGAACAGGAATATGAATGGCAAATCTATAAATAGCAAGACCAAGAAAAAGATAAAAAAGTCGCCTTTTTAATTCAGGAATATTAGCTAAATTTAAAAGACTCTCTCTTCCATTCACTCTTAAATTAACCCTTTAAAAAGGAAGAACTTCCACTTTTCCGCCAACCTTTTCAATCTTTTCTATAGCAGAACGACTTGCTTTATGAACCCTTACTACAAGGGGAACATTGATTTCTCCGTCACCAAGAAGTTTGATAGGTTTATTCTTTCCTTTAACAAGCCCTTTAACTCTCAAGGCCTCAGGATCAACAACTTCACCACTCTTAAAATGCATGACAAGATCCTTAACATTTACCACATTATATTCCACCTTGAAAGGGTTTCTAAACCCCCTTTTGGGAACCCTTCTTATAATAGGGGTTTGACCTCCCTCAAAAAAGGGCTTTATATCAAGACCGGTTCTTGCCTTTTGTCCCTTATGCCCACGGCAGGATGTTTTTCCATGTCCAGAACCATGTCCCCTTCCTACTCTTTTTTTTCTATGTTTAGAACCTGGATCAAGTCTTAAATTACTTAAACTTATCTGTTTAGCCATTTATTTCCTCCACTTTAATTAAATGTTTAACCTTATTAATCATTCCTCTAACAGAAAGGTTATCCTCTCTAATAACAGATTGCCCTATCTTTTTTAAACCAAAACCCTTAAGAGTTGCTCTCTGATCAGGTTTCCATCCATACGGGCTTCTCATAAGGGTTATTTTCAATTTCTTCATACCCTCACCCTCTCAAGGATCTCTTCTATGGTTTTTCCTCTCTTCTTGGCCACATATTCAAGACTTTGAAGTTGAGAGAGGGCTTTAAAAGTAGCCTTCACAAGATTATGAGGATTTGTGCTCCCTAAAGCCTTAGTTACTACATCAGTAATTCCTGCCGCATCCATTATAGCACGAACCGTTCCACCTGCAATAACCCCTGTTCCAGGAGGGGCAGGTTTAAGAAGAATATGAGAAGCACCAAATTTGGCTTTAATAGTATGTGTAATAGTACCTCTTACCACCGGAACTGGAATCATACTTTTTTTAGCTCTTTCAATAGCCTTTCTTATAGCATCAGGCACTTCAGGAGCCTTACCAAGCCCAAAACCTACTCTACCCTTCCCATCTCCAACTACAACCAGAGCAGCAAACCTTAACTTTTTACCACCCTTCGTTACCTTAGTTACCCGTCTAATCTGTATAATCCTCTCAATTAATTCCTCACCAGATTTTGCCAAGGCTACACCTCCTTACTAACTTAAAATTCAAGTCCACCACTTCTTGCTCCCTCAGCAAGGGCTTTAACTCTTCCATGATACTTATATCCACCTCTATCAAAAACAACCTTAGTAATTCCTTTAGCCTTTGCCTTTTCTGCAAGATATTTCCCCACAAGAAAAGCAATCTCAAGCTTATTCTTAATCTCCCCTTTTTCTTTTAATTCCTTAATTTTTTCTCTTATTTCAGGAGTTAAAGAGGAACAAGCCACAAGTGTATGCCCACGGGTATCATCAATAATCTGGGCATAAATCTGCTTTTTGCTTCTAAATACTGAAAGTCTTGGTCTCTCTGGAGTTCCAAAAACCTTTTTTCTAACCCTCTTTTTCCTTCTAAGTCTTTTTTCTACCTTAACCTCTGGCCTCATCTCAACTCCCTCTTATTTTTTAGCTCCCTTACCTGCCTTTCCAGCTTTTCTAAGAATTACCTCGCCAGCATATCTAATTCCTTTACCCTTATAGGGCTCAGGAGGTCTAAGCCTTCTTATATTAGCTGCAACTTGCCCCACAAGTTCTTTGTCAATCCCTTCTATAATAACTCTTACCTGAACATCACCTGTTCCCTTCTCAGTTTTAGCTGTAATTCCTGGAGGAAGTTTAAAAACTATAGGATGGGAATATCCCAGAGCAAAAACAATTTCCTGTCCTTTAACCTCAGCTTTATATCCCAATCCAATAATATCAAGGGACTTGCTAAATCCCTGGGTAACTCCTGTTACCATGTTATTGATCATAGCCCTCACAAGTCCTTGAAAGGCCTTAGCTTTGCTTTTCATCTTTTTCTGAACCGCCTCTTGTTCAACTAAAATCTGATTCCCATCAATCTTTACTCTAACTAAGGGAGGGAGTTTTTTCTCTAAGATACCCTTTGGACCCTGAACTCTTATAACCCCATCTTCTTTTAATTCAACCTTTACACCTGCTGGTATAGGTACCGGCTTTCTTCCTAAACGAGAAACCTCAGCCATTACTATCACCCCTTTACCAAATTTCGCAAATTACCTCGCCACCAATTTTTCTTTTCCTAGCCTCATAATCCGTCATAATACCCTGAGAAGTTGAAATTATAACAATTCCCAACCCATCAAGTACCTTAGGAAGATCCTTATACCCCATATAAACTCTTCTTCCGGGTTGGCTTATTCTTCTAAGCCCTGCTATTACTGGGCTTTTGTTTTCATCATATTTTAAAACAATTTCAATTTTTCCCTGAGGCTTCTCATCAATATATTTATAATCCTCAATATATCCCTCTTCTTTTAAAATACGCAAAATTTCAAGCTTGATTTTAGAAGCTGGAATGCTCAAGGTTTTTTTTCTTGCCATAAGGGCATTTCTAATTCTTGTAAGCATATCTGCAATCGGATCTGTCATCATCTCTAATCAAACCTCCTTACCAACTTGCTTTTCTTACACCGGCAAGTTTTCCCTCGCCTGCTAATTTTCTAAAGCACATTCTGCAAAGCCCAAATCTTCTAATATAACCTCGAGGACGCCCACAAATGGAACATCTATTTCTCTTTCTAACCTTAAACTTGGGCTCTCTTTTAGCCTTTTCAATCTGCGCTTTTCTTGGCATTTAGCTTTACCTCCTAAAGGGCATTCCAAGCTCTTTTAATAGCTCATAAGCTTCATCATCAGTTTTAGCTGTGGTAACGATGGTAATACTCATTCCCTTTATTTTGTCAATTTTACTCACATCAACCTCAGGAAAGATAGTATGATCGGAAATTCCAAGGGTATACTTTCCTCTTCCATCAAAGCCTGATCTTGGAAGGCCTTTGAAATCTCTCACCCTTGGAAGAGCAACATGAATAAGTCTTGTAAGAAAATCATACATCCTTTTGCCTCTAAGGGTTACCATAACTCCTATAGGCATCCCCTTTCTAAGTTTAAAACCTGCAATAGATTTTCTGGCCTTACAAATCTTTGGCCTCTGCCCTGTAATTAAAGCTAGCTCCTCAAGGGCTTGATCAATAATCTTAGGATTAGTTACCGCCTCACCTAGCCCCATATTTACAGCAATCTTTTCAATCTTAGGTACTTGGTGAATATTTTTATACTTAAACTTTTCCATTAACCTTGGCTTTATCTCTTGGTGATATCTCTCCCTCAGATCCATCTCTTACTCCTTAGGCTCAATAATTTCTCCACATTTTTTACAAACCCTTACCTTAGTGCCATCTTCTAAAAATTTCTTCGCCACTTTAACTCCCCTTTTACATTTAGGACAATACAACATAAGATTGGAAACATGAATAGGAGCTGGCTTTTCAATAATACCTCCACTGCTATAAGGAGTGGGTTTCATGTGTTTTTTTACAATGTTTACACCTTCCACAATGGCTCTCCCCTTCCTTGGGAAAACCTGTAAAATTTTACCAATCTTTCCTTTATCCTTTCCTGCGATAACAACTACCATATCATTTTTTTTCACATGACATTTAGCTTCATGAGGTTTGGGTAATTTTTTATTAGCTCCTCTCTTAATCATATCCCTCTCCTTTTAAAGCACTTCGGGGGCAAGAGAAATTATTTTCATAAAACCTTTTGCCCTTAATTCTCTCGCAACTGGACCAAAAATACGAGTCCCAATAGGCTCTTTATATTGATTAATTAACACTGCCGCATTTTCATCAAACCTAATAGTAGTTCCATCAGGTCTTTGAACTTCCTTTTTAGTTCTAACAATTACAGCCTTTACCACGTCTCCTTTTTTTACCTTTGAATTAGGTAAAGCATCTTTCACAGTAGCCACAATAATATCTCCTACAGTCCCATATCTCCTTCCTGGACCACCAAGTACTCTAATACACATTATCTCCTTCGCTCCTGAATTATCAGCCACATTCAAATAGGTTTGTTGCTGAATCATACTTTATTCCCCTCCTTCTATAAAGGGCTCTTTCTCCAAAACTTTACCTCTTTCTACTATTTGCTTAACTCTCCATCTCTTTCTCTTAGAAAGGGGCCTTGTCTCTTCAATAAGAACTTTATCTCCAATTTTACATTCATTATTCTCGTCATGAGCCATAAATTTTTTTCTTCTTTTAATATATTTTCCATAAAGGGGATGCTTAACCAAAGTCTCAACCATAACTACCACAGTCTTGTCCATCTTATCACTCACCACAGTCCCAATAAATTCTTTTCTTTTTCCCATTTTTAACTCTACCCCTCTCTAATTTTTAATTCTTTCTCTCTTAAAACAGTTAGTACACGGGCAATATCCCTTTTTAAATTCCTTATCTTCATAGGATTTTCCAGGCGATGAATACTCTTCTGAAATCGAAGATTAAAAAGCTCTTCTCTCAATTGCGATAGCTTCTCCTTTAATTCAGGAATAGAGAGCTCCCTTAATTCTTTTGCCTTCATACCTATAGCTCCTCTCTACTAACAATTTTACACTTAAAAGGAAGCTTAGAAGCAGCCAATCTTAAAGCTTCCTTTGCAACCTCCTCAGGAACTCCTGAAATTTCATAGATTATCTTCCCAGGCTTAACCACAGCTACATAACCCTCAACAGGCCCTTTACCTTTACCCATTCGGGTTTCCGCAGGCTTTTTCGTAATGGGCTTGTCAGGAAAAACTCTTATCCAAATTTTTGCACCTTTTTTAGCTATCCTGACAATTGCTACACGGCCTGCCTCAATTTGCTGAGCTGTAAGCCATCCACCCTCAAGCACTTTAAGTCCATACTCACCAAAGACAAGAGTGGTTCCTGAAGTAGCTACTCCCCTAACCCTTCCTTTGTGTTGCTTTCTATATTTAGTCTTTTTAGGTTGCAGAAGCATTTCCTCACCCCTTTATTTTAAATTACCAGTCTTTCCTGCCCAGCCTTTTCAGGTAAAACTTCTCCCTTAAAAATCCATACCTTGACACCTATACTTCCATACTTGGTAATGGCTGTGGCAAATCCGTAATCAATATCAGCCCTTAAAGTAGAAAGAGGAACCCTTCCAACCCTATACCATTCAGATCTTGCAATCTCTGCTCCTCCAAGCCTTCCAGAACACTGAACCTTAACTCCCTGAGCTCCAAATCTCATCACCATAGCAACTGCCCTTTTCATAGCTCTCCTAAAAGAAACCCTTCTCTCTATTTGCTGAGCTATGTTTTCTGCCACAAGTTGTGCTTCAAGCTCTGGTCTTCTAACCTCCTCCACTGTTACCTCAATCTCTCTATCTTTAAATCGATTCTGAAGCTCCTTTTTTATCTTCTCAATTTCTGCACCCTTTTTTCCGATTACAATACCTGGCCTTGCTGAATAAATAATAATCTTTACAAAATTTCCAGCCCTCTCGATCTCAATCCTTGGAATTCCAGCATGATAATACTTTTCCTTTATAAATTTTCTAATAAGGTAATCTTCATAAGCAAACTTGGGCATATCTGAAGATTTAGCCACATAACGGGATTCCCAAGTCCTTGTAATTCCTAATCTTAAACCTCTTGGATCAACTTTCTGCCCCAAGGCTTACCTCCCTTTTCTTTTTTCTTCTCTTTCTTCAACTTCAATGGTAATATGACTCATCCTTCGAAGAATGCGACTTGCCCTTCCCCAGGCCCTAGGCCACACTCTTTTTAACCTTGGACCCTCATTAACATAGGCCGCTGCCACATACAACTTATCCGCATCCATTTCATAATTATTCTCAGCATTGGCTACAGCACTAAGTAAAACTTTCTTGATAATTCTTGCAGCCTTTTTAGGAGTATTTTCCAATATATTTAAGGCCTCATCCACCTTTTTTCCGCGAATTAGATCTATCACTAACCTTGCCTTATAAGGAGAAATCAAAATATATTTGGCCGTAGCTCTTGCTCTCAAGGTAACCCTCCTCTACTTCTTTTTAGCTTTTCCAGAAACCTTCCCTTTATCTGCCGGATGACCTTTATAAGTCCTCGAAGGAGCAAATTCACCCAATTTATGCCCAACCATATTTTCAGTTACATAAACAGGGATAAACTTGTGACCATTATGCACTGCAAAGGTAAGCCCTACCATCTCAGGAATTATGGTTGACCTTCTACTCCAAGTCTTAATAGGCCTTTTATCTCCTGTTTCTATAGCCTTAAGCACCTTTTTAAGAAAATGCTCATCTACAAAAGGTCCTTTCTTTTTTGATCTCGCCATGTCCTTACCTCACCCCTAAGATTAACCTTTTCTTCTCTTTAGAATAAATTTATCTGAAGGTTTTTTACCACGGGTCTTGAGCCCCTTACAAAGCTGGCCCCAGGGTGAACAAGGATGCCTTCCCCCGTGCGTTCTTCCTTCACCGCCACCAAGAGGATGATCCACAGGATTCATAGCCACTCCTCTAACATAGGGCCTTCTACCTCTCCATCTCATCCTTCCTGCTTTACCCCAAACAATATTCTCCCACTCAAGGTTCCCTACTTGTCCAATAGTTGCCTTGCAATTGCCGTGAACCTTTCTTATTTCACCCGAAGGAAGTCTTAATATAACATAATCTCTCTCTTTTCCAAGTATCTGAGCAAAGGCTCCAGCTGCCCTTGCTAACTGTCCACCCTTCCCAGGTCTTAGTTCTACATTGTGAACCATAGTTCCTACTGGAATATTTTTAAGGGGTAAAGCATTCCCAACCTTTATCTCCACATTTTCACCAGACATAACCACATCTCCCACCTTTAATCCCTCAGGTGCAAGGATATATCTTTTCTCACCATCAGCATACTGGAGAAGAGCAATATTAGCACTTCTATTGGGGTCATACTCAAGGGCTATTACCTTAGCAGGAATACCATCCTTATCTCTCTTAAAATCTATAATTCTATAAAGTCTTTTATGACCACCACCTCTAAAACGCACAGTTATTCTACCATAGTTATTCCTTCCACCAGTCTTCTTGAGAGGCTCAACTAAAGATTTTTCTGGCTCCTTTGGAGTAAGCTCTGGATTTACTAAATAAGTTTGAAACCTTCTTCCAGGGCTAGTGGGTTTGCATTTTTTTATAGGCATTTTACATCGTCCCCCCTCTAAATAGTTTCAAAAAATTCTATAGTCTGACCCTCTGCAAGCCTAACTATTGCCTTCTTTCTTAAACTTGTTCTCCCCGGATTTCTAAAACTCCCTTTAGGCTTTCCTTTAACTCTTATAGTCTGAACATCAATTACCTTCACCTTAAAAAGCTCTTCCACAGCTTTCTTTATCTCAATTTTATTAACTTCGGGATCAACCCAAAAAGTAACCTGGTTATTTTTTTCCTTTAGAAGCATTGATTTTTCTGTGATTACAGGAGCTAAAATTATAGTTCTTGGATCTCTCATAGCTTATCTCCTCAATCTCTCTTCAATCTTTGGTAAAGCATTTTTTTCAATAATTAAATATTCATGATTCAAAATGTCATAAACATTCAATCCTTCTACCGCAAGAACCTTAAATTTAGGAAGATTATCTACACTTTTTTCAAGAATTTTATTCCTCTCCGGAACAACAATCAAAGCTGATTCTGTTCCAAGATTTTTAAAAAATTCCTTTATCATTTTGGTTTTTGGAACTTCTATGCTGGGTAGGTTTTCTGCTACAAATATCTTATCAACTAAGGCCCTACTTGAGAGGGCCATTTTAAGCCCGAGCCTTCTTACCTTTTTATTTAGTTTAAATTCATAACTTCGAGGCTTTGGACCAAAGACTACTCCTCCTCCAACCCACTGGGGAGCACGAATAGACCCCTGTCTTGCACGCCCAGTGTGTTTCTGTGGCCAAGGTTTCCTCCCACCTCCTCTTACCTCACCTCTTGTTTTAGTTGAAGCTGTTCCTGCCCTCCACCTTGCCATCTGCCATCTCACAACCTCATGTAAAAGACCTTCACGAGGCGACACAGCAAAGATATCTGATGGTAACTCTATCTCGCCTTTTATCTGAGCCTTATCATCAATAAGTTTAGCCTTTACCTCAGTCATAGCCCTTTACTCCTTATGATTTAAAATAAACCATTACATATCCATTTGGTGCTCCTGGAACTCCACCTTTGACCAGTAAAAGATTTTTATCAGGTATTACATCTATCACCGTTAGATTTTTAATAGTCACTGTTTCGGCTCCATAATGGCCTGCCATTTTTTTTCCTTTTATAACTCTTCCAGGAAAGGTATTAGCTCCACTAGAACCTCTCTTTCTATGCACCTTCTTAGCACCATGACTCATAGGCTGTCTTGAAAAATTCCATCTCTTAATACATCCTGTAAAACCTCTCCCTTTAGAAGTCCCAGTGACGTCCACCTTCATTCCTTTTGAGATTTCCAAATCCTTTAAAGTAATATATTGCCCTGGTTTAAAAGCACTTACATCCTCAACTTTAAATTCCCTTAAGATATAAAAACCCGTATCAAGCCCAGCTTTTAGAAAATGCCCAATCATAGGCATCGTACATTTGGTAAGTTTCTTAAGATTAAACCCGAGTTGGATAGCATTATATCCATCCCTTTCAACAGTTTTCACCTGAACTACTGCACAAGGACCAACCTCAAGTACCGTAACTGGTATACTATTTCCCTCTTCATCAAAAACTCTTGTCATACCAAGTTTTCTTCCTATGAGACCCTCTATTTTCATACCTTTTTCACCCCTTCCTTAGGTCTTTATTTCCACTTCAACCCCAGCAGGAAGCTCAAGTTGCATAAGAGCATCTATCGTTTGCTGAGTGGGTTCAAGAATTTCAATTAATCTTTTATGGATTCTTATTTCAAACTGTTCACGGGAATTTTTATCAATGTGAGGAGATCTTAAAACAGTCCAGCGACTAATTTTTGTAGGTAAGGGGATAGGGCCAACAATTTTAGCTCCAGTCTCTCTTGCAGTCTGTACAATATCTACTACTGATTTATCAAGCACTCGATGGTCATAACTCTTAAGCTTAATTCGTATCTTTTGCGATATCATAATTGAAACCCCTCACTCCTTATTCTAAAATTTTAGTAACAACCCCTGCTCCAACCGTCCTTCCTCCCTCACGA
>PNIE01000103.1 GCA_002877875.1 Caldimicrobium thiodismutans | reverse complement strand
TTTTTTTGAAAAGGATTATATTCTTTCAATTTTTCTTTTCTTAGTAGTAGTTTTTTTAAGCTATTTAATAAGCAAAATTATTCTTCGCTATCTTTTAGTTTTAATTTTTGCTAAAAAGGCTTTCTTTCCTCAGAGTGAAATAATTGTAAAGACTTTGCAGAGGTATATTCTTTTTTGGGGTATTATTTTAGGCCTTCATATAGCTTTAGGTTTCCTTAAAATTCCTTCTCATCTTTTCACTATTCTTAATAAAGCCTTTCTAATTTTATTTATTCTTTCTCTTGCTTTTGCAAGCTCCAAACTTTTAATGTACTTTTTTGAGCTCTATATAGTTGAAAAGACAGAGCTTAAGAGCAAGGTTACCCTTTTTGAAATCCTTGTTAAAGGTTTTGTTTTCTCTATAGCTTTTATTCTGATTCTTAACATTCTGGATATAAATATTACCCCTTTTGTTACTACCTTTGGAGTGGCTGGCTTAGTTATTGGTCTTGCTCTTAGGGATACTCTTGAGAACTTTTTTGCTGGAATTCAATTAATTATGAGTAAACAAATTAAGCCAAAAGATTTCATCCGTCTTGAATCAGGTGATGAGGGCTTTGTGGAAGATATCACTTGGAGAAATACTACCATAAGAATGCTCACGAATGATCTTATTATCATCCCCAATTCTAAGCTTTCTAAGGGTATGGTGATTAATTATCAACTTGGTCCTTTGGATTTTCCAGTGGTGGTTCAAGTAGGGGTGAGCTATCAAAATGATCTTGATAAGGTAGAAAGGGTTACCCTTGAAGTGGCTAAAGAAATCATGCAGACCCATCCTGAGGCTTCTCCTTCCTTTGAACCCTTCCTTAGATTTCATACCTTTGCTGATCAAAAGATCATCTTTTCTGTGATTATGCGCTGCAAAAGGCCTGCTTCAAGAGCCCTAATCACCCACGAATTTCTTAAGAAATTGCACAAGCGCTATCAAGAAGAAAAGATAAGTCTAACTTCTCTTCCAGAGGCTATAGTATGAAAGTTATAACTTGGAATGTGAATTCTTATAACATTAGAAAGTCTCAAATTTTAACTCTAATCTCTGAAAAGAGCCCTGACTTTCTTCTCCTTCAGGAAACAAAAACAGATAAACTGGAAGAGTCTCCTTACAGAAATTTAGGCTATAAAGTTTATCATGCAGGAGGAAAGGGGAGAAATGGAGTTGCTATTATTAGTAAAAGAGAGGCTGAAAAACTTTTTATTGGCTTTGAGGCCATAGGTGAAGAGGATCCCCAAGCCAAAGAGAGAATCCTTGGTGGAAAATTTGGAGAACTCTATATTTTTTCTATCTATGTACCTAATGGTAGCCCTGTTGGCTCTGATTACTTCTTTTATAAAATTCAGTTCATTTATAAATTGAGAGAAATGCTTGAAAAACTCTTTACTCCGGAGGATTTAATTGTCTTAGGAGGGGATTTTAATGTGGCTCCTGAGCCTGAAGATGTTTACGATCCAATTCTTCTTGAGGGACAGATCTGTTTTAATGAGCGTGAAAGAAAGGCCTTTAAATATCTCCTTGAATGGGGTCTATATGACGCTCTAAGAGTAAAATATCCAAATAAAAAAGGAGTTTTTACTTGGTGGGACTATCAATTTTCAGCTTTCAAAAAGAACCTCGGAATGAGACTTGATCATCTTTTAATTACTAAACCTTTAAGTGAGAGACTAAGAGAAATTGAAGTAGACCTTAAGACAAGAGGCCTTCCTAAACCCTCAGATCATGCTCCAGTTATAGCAGACTTTTTGGATTAAAGAGATAAATTAGAGCAGAAAGGCTAAGAAGGGGTCCAAAGGGAATTTCCCTTTTCAAAGGATCCTCTGAAGAAAAAGAGACTTTTTTTATAAATTTAGAGTAGATTTGATAAACCACAAAACTTATCACCCCAATCAGGGAGGCAAATAAAAGAAGATTATAAAAGCTCTGATAGCCAAGATAAGCCCCAAGCCCTCCCATGAGCTTGAAATCTCCCATTCCAATTCCGTCTCTTTTGGTGAAAAGATAATAAACTTCATTAATGAAAAAGAGAAGTCCCATTCCTGAAAAACTTGAAATTAAGCTTTCTTTAAGAGTTAACCCCAGGGGATTTTTCCCTGTAAGGGAAAAAAGCCAGCCTGCCAAAATCAAAGAAAAGGTCAAAAGGTCTGGGATTTCCTTATGTTTTAAATCTATAAAGAAAACTGCTATAAGAATTAGAACAAAAAATGAGAGAAAGCCAAAGGATAACCATCCATAAAGGGGTTTGTACTTCACATAGAGAGAAAGGAGAAGGGCAGAGGTTAAGAGTTCAACCAAGGGATATTGAAGAGATATCTTTTCGCCACAATAGGCACATCTTCCTCTAAGAAAAAGGTAACTTAAAATAGGTATATTATGATACCATTTAAGAGGTTTTCTGCACTTAGGACAATGAGACGAGGGGATTAAAAGAGACTCTCCTCGAGGAAGTCTATAGATTACTACATTTAAAAAACTTCCAAAGGAAAGCCCCAAAAGGATGATAAAAATCAACTCTTGGGTAGACACCCTTAGGTTTTACCCTTTTTAGTTTCTTCTTGTATTCGTCTCTCATATTCTTCGCGAGCTTCTTTTAAAAAATTAAGGGCTTTAATATAAAGCCCCCATACATGAGCAAGGTTTTTATCAATTTCTACAATTTCAATTCCAATACCTGGGTTCTTGTTTGTCCCTTGATGCACAATATACCCATAAATAGGAATCCTTCCGATCTCTGGGATGTCGAGTTCAAAATAAATGAGGCGCTTTTTAAGATCGAATTTGTGTGGAGCTTTTATAAAAAGGCCTTTCCAGGAGATATTTTCTACGGTATAGGCTGTTGGATCACCAGGAAAATAAGCTTTAACCTTGGTTAAATATTTAGGGAATTTTCTTTTTTCCATCTTTTTCCTCCAAATCTTTTAGAATTTTAGGAATGGTCTCCCCAAGGTCTTTGGCTGTAAAACCAAAGGGTCCTAAGGTTTCTCTAAGATATTTTCCAGCCATACCATGGATAAATACTGCAAGGGCTGCTGCCTCAAGGGCTGAATATCCCTGGGCAAGAAAGGCCCCAAGCATACCTGAAAGGACATCTCCCATTCCACCTTGAGACATCCCAGGTTCATCAATAGAGGATATAAAGATTTCACCTGTGGGAGAACCAATCAAAGAATGAGGTCCTTTAAGAATAACTACAGCTCCTGTTAGCTCTATAAGTTCTTCCAAGGCTTTTAAGGGATCTCGGAGGACTTCAAGGGTTTCAGTCTTAAGAAGTCTTGCAGCTTCACCTGGATGTGGAGTTATAACTTTGGAAGAGGGGTATTTTTTGAGAATTGAGGGCTCCTTTGATAGAAGAGTTAGAGCATCGGCATCAAGCACAAGGGGAAGCTCAATTTTCTCAAGAAGTTCGAAAAGAACTTTTCTTGCCCCTTCGCCAAGCCCAAAACCAGGCCCAATAACAAGACTTTTCTTTCTTCTTAGAGCCTCTAATATTAAAGGTATAGCCTCCTCGGATACCTCTTTTTCTTTTTCAGGAAGCCCAAGGGTTAGAGCCTCGGGTAGCATACTACAATAAATTGGTTGAAGGCTTTTTATTGAGGCTAAGGTTACCAGGCCTGCTCCAGCCTTAAGAGCTCCCAAAGCTGTAAGATAGCCTGCTCCACTTTTCCCCTGGCTTCCTGCAAGGATAAGGACATAACCAGCCTTTCCCTTATGAAAAAAACCTCTTCTTGGTCTAAAGAGTAAACTTGCTACCTCTTCATCAAGATAGATTCGTTTAGGTAAGATCTCGGAGGCATTATTTTTTAAGAATTTCCAGGGATATCCGATGGGAATCACTTCAATTATTCCTGAATATTCCTTTCCAGGATAGATAAGATGGCCTGCCTTATAACACTCAAAGGTAACCGTAAGATCGGCTAAAACCCCTGCTCCAAGAACTTGCCCATTATCCGAGGAAATACCTGAAGGGATATCAATTGAGACTATCTTGAAATTATATAGACTTTTAAAGCTATTTAAAGAAAGTACTACCTCCTGATAGAGGCCCTTTAGGGGTCTTTTTAAGCCCGTTCCAAAAAGGGCATCAATTATAAGGTTGGGTTGAAAACTCTTAAAAAAAGTTTCAAATTCTTCAAAAAGTGAGATTTTTTGAAGAGGCAATCTAATGGCTTTTAAAATATCAAGATATTTTTTAGCCTCTTGAGAATATTTTTCTTCCTCTGAGAAAAAAAGAACTTCAACTTGATAGCCCCTTTCAGAAAGGTGCCTTGCGCAGACAAATCCATCTCCTCCGTTATTCCCTGGTCCACATAGTACTAAAACTTTGGGGAAATCCTTAGGTGGAAAATATTGAAAGGTTTTTTCTGCGACCCCAAGCCCAGCCCTCTCCATAAGAACCTCTGGTGGAAGCCCAAGAGTCTCCATAACATAGTGATCAAGATTCTGCATTTCCTGAGAGAGAGCTACATAAAGGGGCATTTAACCCTCTCCCCAAATCTGAACTATAGCTATAGTATAGTTAAAATCATGAGAAAGGGAAAGGTCTATTTTTTGGCCCTTTCTTTCTTTAAAAATTTCTTCTGCACGTCCAGAAAGTCTCACAAAGGGCTTTCCAGTAGACGGGCACCTTGCCAGAGAGATCTCCTTGAAACGAAAGGGAGAATATCCTCCTAAGGCTTTGTAAAAAGCCTCTTTAACTGCAAAGGCTGAGGCCAGAGCTTGTGAAGGGTTTCTTTTTTTGAAGGCATAGTCTAATTCTTCCTCAGTGAAAAGGCGTGTTAAAAATCTTATTTGATATCTATCAATTAAATTTTTTATGCGAGGAATATAAACAAGGTCTATGCCCACTCCAAGGAAGGTCATTTTTAGCTATTGGAGAGCCTGCTTAGTTCTTCTATGAGATTAAGTCTTCTTTCGTGACGACCGCCCTCAAAATCGGTGGAGAGAAAGGTTTTTACAATTTCTATAGCCATCCCATCTCCAATAAGCCTTCCTCCAAGCACAAGCACATTAGCATCATTGTGTCTTCTTGCCATTTGGGCAGAAAAAGGCTCATGACATAGGGCTGCCCTTATTCCAGGAAAACGATTAGCAACAATGCTCATCCCAATGCCTGTTCCACAAATGAGGATCCCCCTTTCTGCCTCCCCATTTAAAAGCTTTTCAATGGCCTTAAAGCCATATTCAGGATAATCTACCGAAACTGAAGAATTGGTGCCCACATCTATAACCGTATGTCCCTCTTTTACAAGAAAATCCTTAATCTTTTCTTTAAGAAAAAAACCCGCATGATCAGAGGCTAAAACTATTTTCATGTTTATTCCTCCCATTTTTTAAATACAAGACAGGCATTAGTTCCACCAAAGCCAAAGGCATTAGAGAGGGCAATTTTAATATCTGCCTTTCTTGCTTTATTAGGGACATAATCAAGGTCGCATTCAGGATCAGGCTCTTCATAGTTAATAGTTGGTGGAACAATCCCTTCCTCTAAGGCTTTAATAGTTATCACAGCTTCAAGACCACCTGCACCACCAAGAAGATGCCCTGTCATAGACTTGGTAGAGGAAACCATAAGCTTGTAAGCATGATCGCCAAAGACTCTCTTTATAGCTTTGGTTTCGGAGATATCACCAAGGGGAGTGCTTGTCCCATGGGCATTAATGTAGTCAACTTCTTCGGGTTTTAGGCCTGCATCAAGGAGAGCAAGTTCTATACACTTTGCTGCCCCCTCTCCCTCAGGAGTAGGAGCTGTCATATGATAGGCATCAGCATTACATCCATAACCAAGGACTTCTGCGTAAATTTTAGCACCTCTACTTTTAGCAAATTCAAGCTCTTCAAGAATAAGGATTCCACAACCTTCAGCTATTACAAAACCATCTCTTTTAGCCTCAAAAGGCCTGCTTGCCTTTTCAGGCTCATCATTTCTTGTTGAAAGTGCCTTCATCACAGAAAAACCTGCCACAGTTAAGGGTGTAATCAGGGCCTCTGTTCCACCACAAATCATGGCTTTAACTTTGCCCTCTCTAATCATTCGAAAGGCCTCACCAATGGCATGGTTCCCAGCAGCACAAGCCGTGCAGACAGCAAGATTTGGCCCCTTAGCTCCGTAAAGAATGGCAATTTGCCCTGCAGCCATATTAGGAATAATCATAGGAATGAAAAAAGGAGTAACCCTTTTATAACCCTTTTCATCCAAAATTCTTGTATAGTGCTCAACCTGGCCAACTCCTCCCATACCAACTCCAATAATAACTCCCACCTCATCTCCTAAGTCCTTCTTAGGAAGACGAGCATCTTCAAGGGCCATCTCTGTTCCAGCAATGGCATACTGAATGAAAGTATCCATACGGGAGATAAGCTTGGCAGGCATAAATTCTTCAGGTTTAAAACCTTTAACCTCTCCTGCAATCTGACTAGGAAGATTTGAGGCATCAAATTTAGTGATTCTCGTAATACCTGATTCACCAGCTATAATTCTTTTCCAAGTCTCTGAAACTCCTATACCTAAGGGAGAAACTGCACCAAGCCCGGTGACAACAACCCGCCTTTTCACAGCCTACCCCACTTTCTGTTTTACATATTCAATGACATCTTTTACCGTTCTTAACTTTTCAGCATCTTCATCAGGAACTTCCATCCCAAAGGCCTCTTCCATAGCCATAACAAGTTCAACTAGATCAAGGGAGTCTGCTCCAAGGTCATCCACAAAAGAGGCTTCAGGTTTAATTTGGTCTTTGGAAAGATTAAGCTTCTGGGCAATGATCTCTATCACCTTTTCCTCAATTGACATAGAACCCTCCTGTATATAAAATTTTTTCTCTTTTTTTTACCAGATTTTTAGAAAAAAACAAGGAAATTTTTGTGAAAGAGCTTAAGACCTTTGAGTCAAAGCCATAAAGAATGCTATCTTACAAAGCCCTTAAACAGGCCAAATCCTTTTGCCTAAAACTTATAAAGCTCCTCTTTTGATTTGTCAACGATAAGATTTTCAATGGTTTTGCCTAATATTTTTAAATCACCCATAGTAGGCCACTTTGAGGGAAAAATTATATCTCTTAATTTTTTAACAGATTTTTCGAAAAAAGATTTTTAGAGTTTGGGAAGAATTTGACAGTGGATAGATTCGTTGTTTAAGATGCATTGGGCTTTATAAAGGTCAATCCCGTTAAGTTCTCCAGTGACTGTGCCATTTGAGATATGTCCAGAGGCTTCGCAGGTAAAAGTACCTGTTATAGTTATCTTGAGGGAATAAGAAGCAACCTGAGTTGCCTTTTTGCAGTTAGGAAGAGAGGTTACCTCCATAGTGACATTGGTAGCATCAGCTGCTCTCTCACTCATACAAAAAGCTAAGGCATCATAGGCACAAGCCTTAACCATGGGAAGGACATAGGAGGAAATTTTTGACTTTTCCTGATATCTCAGGTAAACAGGAAGAGCAAAGGAGGCAAGAAGAGCAAGGATTCCTATAACTATAAGGAGTTCAATGAGAGTAAACCCTTTAATTCTTATGTTTTTCAAATCAAGGATTTT
>PNIE01000058.1 GCA_002877875.1 Caldimicrobium thiodismutans | reverse complement strand
TATCTCTTACATACTATTTCAGGTGGTTTGTTTATTCTTCTTTTCTTCATCCATGTTTTCTTTGTGCTGGCTGTGAAAGCCAACTGGCCTCTTCTTAAAGCTATGTTAACCGGATATGTTGACGAGGATTATGTAAAGCATAGACATGCTTTCTGGTATGAAAAAATAAAGAAAAATTCTTAGCGAGATTCAAATTTTTTTAGTTTTTGCCAGAGAGTTTTTCTGGAAATCCCTAATCTTTTAGCTGCCTCAGTTTTTTTGCCTTTGCATTCTTCAAGAGTTTTTAGAATAACTTCTCTCTCAAGAAGTTCCTTACATTTTTGGATATTTTGAGAGATAAAGGAATCGTAGGGAAATTTTCCCTGTAATTCTTCAGGTAGATCTCTTAGAGTGATCTTTGAATCTTGGCAAAGGAGTATAGCCCTTTCAAGGATATGTTTAAGTTCCCTTACATTACCAGGGTAATCATAGCTCAAAAGGGCTGTATAAGCTTCAGAGGTAATTTTGGGAATATCTTTTTGGTATTTTTGAGAAAAGTAATTAAGAAAATAATTTATCAAATGAGGAAGATCTTCTTTCCTCTCACGAAGAGGAGGTATTTTTAGAGGAACTACATTAATTCGGTAATAAAGATCATCTCTAAATTTGCCTTCTTCAACCAGTTTTTTCAAATCCTTTCCTGTGCAAAAAATATACCTTACATCCACTCTTACTTCCCTTTTTGACCCTAAAGGGTAGAAGGTGTTTGTTTCGAGGACACGAAGAAGCTTTGGTTGTAAACTCAGAGGGAGATCCCCTATTTCGTCTAAAAGAAGGGTTCCACCATTAGCGAGTTCAAGTTTACCTTTCTTTGATTCTGTTGCTCCAGTAAAGGCACCTTTTTCAAATCCAAAAAGTTCAGCTTCAAAGAGATTTTCGGGAATAGCTGTACAGTTTATCTTTATATAAGGTTTATCTTTTCTGGGTGATTTTTTTTGAATTAGATCAGCAATAAGTTCTTTACCTGTGCCTGATTCTCCATAAATAAGGATAGGCACGTCTACCTGTGATAAAATTTCAATTTTTTGGGTTATTTCTTTTATGGCTTTGCTTTCTCCAATTAGGGCCCGTTCACCAAGGAAATTTGAAAGACTTGTTTTAAGAGTTTTTAATTCCTTTTCAAGGGAGCGGTATTTAAGAAACTTTTCGATGGCTATAAGTAATTCTTCCTCCTGAAAGGGCTTAGATAGATAATCAAAAGCTCCATCTTTTATAGCCTGAACAGCTGATTTTATCTCTGCATAGGCGGTAATCATAATAACTCCTGTTTCTGGAGATATTTTTTTGATTTCTTTGAGAAGATCAAGTCCATTTCCATCTGGCAGTCTAACATCAATTAAAGCAAGGTCGAAGAATTCTTTTTGGACTAAATCTAAGGCTTTATCTCCCCTCTCACAAGATTTTACAACATATCCCTGTGAAGATAAAACTCCTTCCAAGGCTTTTCTTAAAAGTATTTCATCGTCAACAATAAGAATTTTAATAGTTTCCATGCTTTTCCATTTCTAGAGGAAGTTCAATTATAAAATTAGCACCCTGATCGGTTTTATCAAGATATATTTTTCCTCCATGTCTTTCTATGATAACAAGACCTACTGAAAGCCCAAGGCCTGTCCCTTTCCCAGGGGGTTTAGTAGTAAAAAAGGGGTCAAAAATTCGATTCCTAATGTTTTCAGGCACTCCTGGTCCTGTATCCTTAAAGGAGATTTTTATAGCGCCTTCTGTAAGTTCGGTTTTTATGGTTAAGATTTTATCTTCACTTTCTTCCATAGCATGAAGGGCGTTTAAGATTAGATTTAAGAAGACCTGTTCTAATTTATTTTTGTCCACATAGATTTCAGGAAGTTCTGGAGAGAAATCCTTTTTTACAATGATTTGATGCTTTTTAAGAAGATAGGAGCTAAGATCTAAAACCTCCTCAAGAAGTTCGTTTATAGAAACCTTTTCTTTTCTAATTTCTGTTGCCCTTGAAAAAGTGAGAAGATCCTGGATAAGCTTTTGGATTTTTAAAAGTCCCTGCTCAATGAGATTAAAATAGAGTTTTTTTTCTTCTTCAGATAAATTATTTTTTTGGAGCTGTCTTAGCATCAAAAGCATACCTGAGAGGGGATTATTTATCTCATGGGCAAGGCCTGCTGTTAATTGACCAAGAGCTGCCAATTTTTCTGTAAGAATCATTTTTTCTTCCATCCTTTTTCTTTCTGTTATATCTTCAAGTAAAACTACAGCCTTTATAACTTCATTTTTTTCTGCAAAAACTGGATAAAGGAATAATTGATAGGTTTTTCCCTCTGGTAGTTCAATTTCTTCACTAAAGGGTCTTTTTTCCATAAAGACCTTTAAAAGAAGATCTTGATGACATTTTTTATAAAGATTTTCCTTATAGGCCTTATTAGCTAATTCTACCCTGCAATCTTTATTAATAAGAGCTATTGGATGGGTAATACTCTCAAAGAGAGTTTCCAGAGTTTTGAGATTTTCTTTAAGAGCTTTTTGAGCCTCTTCAAGATGCTTCATATAGGCATTAAAGGATTCGGCAAGAAGTCCAAATTCATCCTCTCTTTTAAGATCAACGGGGTTATTCGGTGGAAGGAGGCCTCTTTTTAGATCACTTAGATGATCAGTAAGTTTTTTTAAAGGTTTTAAGAAAAGGGAATATAAAAAACCCTCAAGGAATAGAAGAAGAAAAAGGGATGAAATAAGACTTATTAAAAAAATTGAGAGAGCAAGAGCTTTGGCTTCGTTTAAAGCGCCTTTCAAAGAAACCTTGACAACTGTAAATCCCATTAAATCACCTTCTTTCCAAGAGAAATCTCTCTTCAAAGAATAGATTTTTACTAATTCATGAGGGGCATCTTTAAGTTTCCCATGGCACTTTAAACAGTCCTTCGAGACATAAATAGGTTCAGCCATAACAAAATATTCTTCTCCTTTCCAACTGAATATGCCTTGATAATAGGGTTGTGAGGCTTTAAGTTTTAAAAGGAATTTGTGAAAAGGTTTGATCTTATTTTCAGGATTTATGGGATCAAAGGAGATTCTTTCATATTCAATATCGGGATAATTTTTTTTAAGATAAGAAAAAACTCTTTTACTTATGTGGGTAGTGGACATAGCCTCGAGAATAAAATCTCCTTGAAAGGGATAATTTTTCAATGTCTCAAAAATAATAGGTCTTAGGTCATCTTTTACATATCGTTCAAGAGATTCCATTTGAAGAAAAAAAAGTTTCAATTTTTCGTGATAGTGATGGATTATTTTTTCCCGAAGATATAGGTAAAAAATAAGGGTTAAAATAGTAGAAAATACGGTAAGGAGAGCTAGGAGACTTAAAGAAACCTTGGTTGTAAGAGAGAGTTTTGAAAATAAACTCTTTACCACTTTACAATCCTCACTTTTGGATTTATTATTTTATAAATTATTTTATAATAGATTAATTTAAGGAGGTAGGGATGAAAATCAAATATAAAATATTAACCCTTTTTATTATTCTTGGGATCCTTTTCTTTTCTGAAATTTCTCTAAAGGCTGAAAATCTTGATTTTTATTTTTATACTTATAATGGAAAGAAATTTAAACTTTCTGACTTTAATGGAAAATATGTTCTTCTTAATCTCTTTGCCAGTTACTGTCCTCCCTGTATGATAGAACTTAAAGTATTTCAGAGACTTTATGATACTTGTGGCTCAAAGGGTCTTCAGGTGGTTTCCTTAATGATTGACCGAGAGGGAGCCCCTCTTCTTCCTAAAATAGTTTCCTCAAGAAATTTAACCTACCCAGTTGGTCTTGCAACTTCTGAGGTCTTTAAGATCTTTAATGATTTTTCTATAACTCCCACTACCTATCTCCTTGACCCTAAGGGGAACAGATTGGGAAAGTTTGTAGGATATAAAAATTATGAAGAATGGATTCAAAGTCTTAGGCAATATGTAAAATGCAATTAAGGGAGAACTTCAACGGAAGGTTCTCCCTCTCTTACCTCCCCTACTAAGTAGAGGGAATAAAAACCTCTCTCAAAAGCAAGTTTTTCGATGAGATCTTTTTTCTCCCTGGGGCAGGCAATTAGGAAACCTCCAGAAGTCTGAGCATCAGCAAGGATAAGCCTTTGAGGTTCCTTTAATGAACTATCAAATTTTACCATTCTTTCACAGTAATTAAGATTGTCATAATCCCCTTCGGGTATGATTCCTAATTTAGCAAACTCCAATGCTTCTTTAAAATAGGGAATTCGTCTAAAAAAAAAGACCATTTTGACTTTACTTGCACTTGCCATTTCTAAAGCATGCCCAATAAGACCAAAGCCAGTAATATCTGTAGCTGCTCGTATTCCTGCTTCAAGCATAATTTCAACAGGAATTTTATTTAGTTCTGTCATAGTTTCAATCATTTTTCTATAAAGGGGGCTTTTTTCATCAAAGAGCTTACCTTTATAGGCTGTGACAAGAATTCCTGTACCCAGAGGTTTGGTCAGATAGAGTAAATCACCGGGTTTTGCGAATTTGGAAGTGATGATTTTTTCAGGATGGATTATGCCAATAACTGCAAGACCATATTTGGGTTCAGGATCATCTACACTGTGCCCTCCTACAAGAAGGGCCCCTGCTTCTTTAATTTTGGAGAGGCCTCCTTCTAAGATTTTAACTAAAATCTCCTTAGGAAGCCCCTTTTTAGGGAAACAAATTAAATTTAAGGCAAGAAGAGGTTTAGCACCAGTAACATAGATATCAGAAAGGGAATTGGCTGCAGCGATTTGACCAAAAAGAAAGGGATCATCAACCACAGGGGTAAAAAAATCAGCACTAAAGACAAGAGCCTTTTCTGGGGTTAATCTAAAAATAGCCGCATCTGCCCCGTTTTCAAAACTTTGAAGTAAATCAGGATGTTCAGGTAAAGGTAACCCCTTTAAAATCTCCGCAAGAAACTCTTGCGGAAGTTTGGCTGCTCAACCAGAGGCCTTAACTATCTGAGTTAATTTAATCTCTTGCACACTCACTAGGATCTCCCTTTATTTTTTTTACAGCATGCTCAATAACCTCTTTTAATGAAGGCATAATTTCTTTTAGGGCTTTTGGACTACCAGGGAGATTAATAATAAGAGTTTCTCCTCTAATTCCAGAAAGCCCTCTGCTCAATGAAGCCTTGGGAGTTTGTGAAAAACTTATATATCTTATATATTCCGAAAGGCCAGGTATTTCCTTAAGAATAACCCTTTTTGTGGCCTCTGGGGTAACATCTCTTGGATGAACTCCGGTTCCACCTGTAGTAAGAATAAGATCAAGTTTTAATTCCTCACACCAGCTTAAGAGGGTTTTAAAGATCTCTTCTTCTTCGTCAGGAAGAATCTTATAAGCTTCTACCTTCCAGCCCTGGGCCTTTGCAAACTCAATTAAAAATTTACCTGAAAGGTCCTCTCTCTCCCCCTTTACTCCTTTATCGCTTAAAGTAAGAATCCCACATCTCATCCTTCAGAACTCTGAGTTTTTGACAAAGCTATGATTTTCTCAGAAATATGAGGAGGTACTTCCTCGTAGTGGGAAAATTTACTTAAGAAATAACCTCTTCCCCCGGTAAGACCATTCAAGGTAAGGACATATTCAAGAACCTCAGACATGGGTGCCTGAGCTTTAATTTTAGTTATTTTCTTCTCTTTTTCAAGATTAAGCACCCTTCCTCTTCGGGAATTAAGATCTCCTATGACATCACCTACACTTTCATCCGGAACAAAAATTTCTAGTTCTACATAGGGTTCAAGAAGAATAGGATGGGCCTGCTCAAGGGCCTTTTTTAAACAGTGAAAGGCTGCAATTTTAAAGGCAAGGTCAGAAGAGTCAACCTCGTGAGATTTTCCATCATAAAACTGAACCTTTACATCCACCACGGGAAACCCTGCAAGAATTCCCTTTTCCAAAGCCTCTCTTACTCCCTTTTCTACAGCAGGAACATAGTTTCTCGGAACATTCATTCCTGTAAGAGTTTCGATAAATTCAAAGCCTTTTCCCCTCTCAAGGGGAAATATATTAAAGTGAACTTCAGCAAACTGGCCCCTTCCACCTGTCTGTTTTTTATGGCGATAAATTACAGCCTGAACAGGTTTTTTAATAGTCTCCCTATATGGAACAGTGGGGAGAGAAGTTCTTACTTTAACTCCGTATTTTTCTCTTAATTTCTCTAAAGTTTTCTCTATATGCATATTTCCAAGCCCTGAGATAAGGAGCTCCCTTGTTTCTTCATGTCTGTAAATAATTAAAGAGGGATCCTCCTCTTGTAACTTCAGAAGGGCTCCGCTTATTTTATCTTCATCAGCTCTTGTCTCTGGATGAAGGGCAAGGGTATACATAGGATTTGGCATTTCAGGAACAGGAAGACCAGAGGAAAGAGGTTCCTCCGAAATAGTATCACCTGTCTTAAGGGCTTCAACCTTTGCAAATACAATTACTTCTCCTTCTCCAACTTCTTTCACAGCTTCAAGGGAATCCCCCTTAGGGATAAAAATCTGAGTATATTTTTCCTCTTTTCCTTGAGAAGTTCGAATTACCCTTTCTGATTTTATAGAACCTTTTAAAATTCTTGCAAAAGAGAGCTTTCCTGCATAGGGGTCATAATGGGTTTTAAAAAGATAGGCATAGGAATTAAGATCAAGGTTTGGAAAATTCCTTTTAGGATAAAAATCAAGAATCCTTTTTACAAAATAGGTAATACCAAGCCCTGTCTCAGCAGAACCAATAAAAATTGGGCACATTCTCATACTTTCAAGATTCGCCTTTATTCCTTCAAGAATTTCATCCTGGGTGAGACTTCCTGTTTCCAGATATTTTTCTATAAATTCATTCTTAGCCTCAGCAGAGACCTCAACTAATTGTTCATAGAGAGTTTGTATTTTGCCCTCAAGTTGCGGAGGATAAGGTTCGAATTCAAGTTTGGCTCCTCTTTCTTTGACGGCTTGCTTAGTAACAAGATCAACTAAAAAAAGAGGTTGATTAGTATTGAAGCCATAAATAACTGGAACTTGTAGAATTTCAAGCATATCTTGAAGATCGCATATGGTTTGGGCCCATTGAGTTTTTTCAGCCTCAATTTTATTTACAAAAATTACAAGAGGTAAAAGATTTTTCTTAGCAAGTTCAAATATTCTGTAAATATGGTATTTAAGAGGGGCCGTAGAATCAACGACAAGCACCCCAAGATCAGAAATAGTAATTGCCCATAAAATCTCTCCAATAAAGTTTTCATCCCCAGGGGTGTCAATAAAATAAAAAGGAATGTTTTCTATGGTGATACCATATGTTTTAAGGGAATAGGTGGGTTCCTTCTTTTGATTTTTTAACTTTCCATTGAAAAGAGATAAAATCTTTTCAATAAGAGTAGTTTTCCCACTCTCTGAGGGACCCAAAAAGGCTATTACCCTCCCTTTCATGTTTTTTCCTCCTTGCCTATTTTTATAAAAATTATTATTTCTAAAATTCAAGAAAAAGACAAGTTTTAAAATTTTTAATTTTTAAGCTTGCCTCTCCTTAAGACAAAATGGGACGTTCATGAAATATCATAAAACAAAAGATTCAGGTTTTTACCCCATTTAAACTAAGAAGTAGTGAGATTAAGAGAAAAGGGTATGGATGTATACTAAGATCTTGACAAAATATTAAAATAAGTTAACTTTAAAGATACATGAAGGAGGGGTACCCGAGCGGCCAAAGGGGCCGGGCTGTAAACCCGGTGGCGTGAGGCCTTCGGAGGTTCAAATCCTCCCCCCTCCACTTTTAATAATAGAAATAAAAAGCGGGCGTAGCTCAACGGTAGAGCATCAGCCTTCCAAGCTGAGGGTTGCGGGTTCGAGTCCCGTCGCCCGCTTATAAAATTTTAAATTATAAAGCCCACGTAGCTCAGGAGGTAGAGCACTTCCTTGGTAAGGAAGAGGTCACCGGTTCGAGTCCGGTCGTGGGCTCCATTTAAAATTTGTAATTAATTAAGGGGGAGAGATATGGCTAAGCAGAAATTTGAGCGCAAGAAGCCACATTTAA
>PNIE01000077.1 GCA_002877875.1 Caldimicrobium thiodismutans | reverse complement strand
TAATTTTTCTGTCAATCTTTCAGCAAGAAAGACAAGACATTCAAGATCAAGATAGTTTATAGCAGAAGCATCATAAAGAATCTTACAACTTGGTAGTAATTGATCTTCAAGATCACCGGCCCAGAAATTAATCATTAAAGGCACCTTTGGAAGAGCAAAGATAGTTATAGAGAGATTTCCTTGCTCTTCCTTGAATTGAGTAATTTTAAATTCTTTAAAAAGCAGTTTTTTGTCAATATTAGGCTGAGAGAGGATTTTTGAGAGGGGATCTTCTGCATAAATTTTAAGGGTTTTCACTTTGGAGATAGAATGAGGAAAGGCTTCAAGGCCTACAAAATTACCTGTAAGAGGGGACCTGCCCTTGAAAAGGAAATAGTTACAAAGAAGAATTTCATCCCTTGGGTCAAGTTCTTTACCTTTGAGGTCTTTTAAATCTACGGGATGTCCCTCTTCCTCAAGGGGAATTAAAATTTCTGTATCAAGATAGAAAAAAGAAAGGGTATGAGTGTCCTTGTCATAAAAAGCTCCAAGATTTTTAGCCAATTCCCTTAAATCAAGAGCTTTGAATTTTTCCTTTAGATACTTGAGATTTTCTAAGAGTTGATTGAAAGAAAGGTTGGGAGTTAAAAGGTCTTTAGGCAAACTTTCAAGAGGAAGATAAGGACATGCTCTGGGAGATATCTCCTTGCTGAAAACTTTTAGGGCAAAAAGAAGGCAGGAGTCCAAACCACACTCTTTACAATTACTCTTAGGAAGAATCTTTAAGAGATCAAGATAACTTTTCATTAACAAAAGGCCTTTTTACTATTTATGGCTAATAATGATATCTCAAAAAGAATCTTCAACTAAAGAAAAGAAAATAGCGGAATAAGAGATTATTTCTTCTGCTATGTCCTTTTATTTTCCCATCTTTTCTTTTAAAAAGGGCCCATATTTTTTATCTGTTCCCATGATGTGTTTTATAAGCCAGTCCTTTAAAAAGGACATAACTTCAACACTTAAGGTTACCTCACCTTTAGCTTTTTTATCCAGAAATTCCTTTATTTTATTCTTAAAGTATTCGTGCTCCCTTTTGTGCGCTGCAAGCTCGGGATAGCCATATTTGCTCATAAGGGTCTCTTCTGTAGTAAAATGATAGCCTGCATATTTCACAAGCTCATCAAGGGCCTTATCAATCACCTCTTTACCCTTTCCTTGCTTCATAGCATCGTAAAGCTCATTAATGAGGCTAACAAGTTTTTTGTGCTGATCGTCACATTCTTTTACACCGGTAACTAGCTTTTCTGACCACTCCATAAAAGGCATAAAAGATCCCCCTATTTTTATTTTTTTTCTTATTTTAATTATTCTTTTTCCCTTGTCAAGGAAATATTTTAAGGTATTATTTTTAAATAATCTTTCTAAAAAATTAAGGATGAGGTGGGTTAATGCTTTATGTAGGTTTAGATGTTGGATCTGGAACTGCTAAAGTTGCCGTTTTAAACGAAAAGCGAGAAATTCTTCATGAAAATTATCAAAAAACCCATGGTCAGCCCATAGAGACGGCAGAGAGGATTTTAAAGGAAGTAGAAGAGCTATTTGGAAATTCTCTTTCAGGCATAACTTGTACAGGGACTGCAGGCAAAACTATCTCCCAGATTCTTGGCTGTGCCTTTGTAAACGAGGTTATGGCTCATGCTAAAGCTGCTACTTTCTTTCATCCTGAAGTAAAAACCATTATAGACATAGGAGGTGAAGACTCTAAGCTTATTTTTATTACCCACGAAAGGGGTATCCCCGAGATTGAGGATTTTGCCTTGAATACTCTTTGTGCTGCAGGAACGGGCTCTTTTCTCGAACAGCAGGCGGCACGCTTAGGATATACCATTGAAGAATTTTCCCAAAAGGCTCTGTTAGCTAAGAATATTCCACGAATTGCTGGAAGGTGTACGGTTTTTGCAAAATCGGATATGATTCATCTTCAACAGGCAGCTGTTCCTGATGAAGAAATTATTGCAGGTCTTTGTTTTGCTATCATAAGAAATCTGAAGAGCAATCTGGCTAAGGGGCGTCCTATTCTTCCTCCTCTTGTTTTTCAAGGAGGAGTTGCTGCCAACCTGGGTGTTAGAAGAGCAGTGAAAGAAGTTTTTAATTTAAAAGAAGAAGAGCTCATTATTCCTAAATATTTTAAAATTATGGGAGCTATAGGAGCAGCCCTTTATGGTCTTGAAGGTAAGGCTTCATCCCCTTATAAGGGATCAGAAATTTTAAGGGCCTATCTCAGAGAGAGAGTTTATGATCCACCCAGGCATCCTGTTCTTTATCCCTTCGAATCTTTATCTCTTTCGGAGAAAATCAAAAGGGATATAGAGTCAAAGATAAAAGGAGAAAATCTCTCTCCGTCTGAAGAGCTCGAGGTTTATTTGGGTGTGGATGTAGGCTCTGTTAGCACAAAGCTTGTGGCCCTTGATAAGGAGGGTAATCTTATAGCGAAAGTTTATCTCTTTCATCACGGTAAGCCCCTTGAGAGCGTTAAGAAGGGGCTTTATGAGTTGAGAAAGAAACTTCCAGAGAGAATAAAGGTAAAAGGGGTGGGAACTACTGGATCTGGAAGATATCTTGTGGGAGATTTCCTTGGAGCAGATGTTATTCGAAATGAGATTACCGCTCAAGCTTATGGAGCCCTCTATCTAGATCCAGAGGTGGATACCATTTTTGAGATTGGTGGGCAAGATTCAAAGTATATCTATCTTGAGGGAGGAACTATTTCTGATTTTACCATGAACAAAGCTTGTGCTGCAGGAACGGGTTCCTTCCTTCAAGAGCAGGCAGTTAAGCTCGGTATTCCTATAGAAGAATTCGGAGAGCTTGCTTTAAAGAGCAAGGCTCCCTTAAAAATGGGAGAAAGATGCACTGTCTTTATGCAGTCCGATCTTCTTCATTATCAGCAGCAGGGTCTTCCCAAGGAGGATCTTATTGCAGGCCTCTGTTATTCTATTGTTTATAATTATTTAAACAAAGTAGTTGAAGGAAGAAAAATTGGCAAAAAAATCTTTTTCCAGGGAGCGGTAGCCTTCAATAAAGGCGTGGTTGCTGCCTTTGAAAAGGTGCTTGGCAAACCTGTAATAGTTCCTCCGAATAATGAGGTTACAGGGGCTATAGGAGTTGCCCTTCTTGCCAAAGCAGAAACCAAGGGAGAAAGTAGATTCAAGGGCTTTGATCTTGCTAAAGTAAAATATTTTATCTCCACCTTTGAGTGTCATCATTGTCCCAATCAATGTGAGATTCACAAGGTCATAGTTGAGGACTCTCATCCCTATTATTATGGAGGAAGATGTGACCGCTATGAACTTGATCATAGGAAACCTGATGAGAGGATTCCCAATCCTACCCTTGAAAGAGAGAAAAAACTTCTCTCCTATTTAAATCCCCTGCCTGAAGATCTTGATTTATCCTCAGATAAAGTTATAGGTATTCCAAGGGCCTTACAATTTTTTGAATGGCTTCCCTTTTTTGCTACCCTTTTTCAGGAGCTAGGCTACAAGGTTTATCTATCTCCTCCTACTTCGAAGGAAGTTATTAAAATAGGGTGTGAGTTAGCTCCAGGTGAACCATGTTTTCCCATAAAAATTGCTTTAGGGCACCTCAAAAAACTTCTTGACCTAGGAGTAAAGACCATCTTTATTCCTCAAATAACTGACTTTCCTGCAGAAGTTCCCGAATTAAAAATTGGAAAAATTTGCCCCTGGGTTCAAAGTCTCCCTTGGATAAGCCCTGCAAGTATTAATTTTAGGGATTATAAGGCAAGAGTTATCTCTCCTGTGTTTCATTTGGGAAGAAAGGGGTATGTCCTCAATGAAGAGATAAAAACGCTGGCTAAACTTCTTTCAGAAGAGGCTGAAAAGGTTAAAAAGGCTTGGAAGATAGCGGAAGAGGCACAAGAGGAATTTCGTAGATGGCTAAAGAAGAGAGGTGAAGAGCTTTTAAAAGAATTTGAGAATGAAATCGTGCTTGTAATTATAGGAAGACCATACAATGCCTTTGATCCAGGGGCTAATCTTTCACTTCATCATAAAATAAGAAAACTTGGACTTCTTGGCCTTCCAGTGGATATGCTACCTCTTGAGAGAATTAAGGAGAGAGAGACCCTTGAAGGAATGTATTGGGAATATGGACAGAGATTTTTATTGGCAGCCCATTTTATTAGAGAAACTCCCAATTTATTTCCTATTTATTTCACCAACTTTTCCTGTGGGCCTGATTCTTTTATAGCCCACTTTTTTGAAGAACTTCTTGCAGGGAAACCCTTTATAGAAATTGAAGTGGATGAACACAGTGCTGAGGCAGGAGTGGTTACGAGACTTGAGGCCTTTGTAGACAGTATAAAAGGAAAGGTAAAATCTTACAAGCTTCAAAGGACTTTTAATAGACAAAAGATTCATCCCACTCAGGGAAGAACTATTTATATTCCCTATATGACTGATCATGCAAGGGCCTTAGCTGCAGCTTTTAGAGCCTGTGGAATTAAAGCTGAGGTTCTTCCTGAGCCAGATGAGGAATCCCTTGAGCTTGGAAGAAAGTGGACTTCCGGTAAAGAGTGTTATCCCACTATTTTAACCACAGGAGATTTGATTAAGCTTATTAATAGGCCTGATTTTGATCCTGAAAAAAGTGTCTTTTTTATGCCTGATGGTTCAGGGCCTTGCAGGTTTGGACAGTATAATAGGCTTCATCGAAAGATTTTGAGAGATCTTGGAATCACAAACCTTCCTATCTACTCTCCTCAGCAGGATATTGAATTTTATGAAGATCTTGGTATTGCTGGAAGTGATTTTACAAGAATAGCCTGGAGAGGGGTAGTTGCAGTGGATATTCTTGACAAGCTTCTAAGAAGGGTAAGACCCTATGCCCTTGACAAAAAAGAGGTAGAAAAAGTGTATTGGGAAGGACTCTCCAAAATAGAAAAAACTATCGAAGAAAGAGGAAATATGGCTGAGACCCTTCTTGAAATCAAAGAGGCCTTCAATAGAATTCCCCGAAAGGAGGAGGAACTTCCTTTGGTAGGAGTAGTTGGTGAAATCTATGTGAGATCTAATCGTTTTGCTAATGAAAATCTCTACAGGACCCTTGAGGATATGGGACTTGAGGTGCTTCTTCCACCTATAGGAGAATGGATTTATTTTATAAATTATATTTCGAAGAAATGGGCTAAGAGAAGTGGTCTTCTTGGACCAGTTCTAAAATTTATCATTGAAAATCAAATCCAATTTAAAGACGAAGAGAGATTTTTGAAACTTGTTGAGGATTTTCTGGGGGATAGAGCAAAAGACCCAACTATTGAAGATCTTGAAAGATATGCTAAGGCCTTTTTGCATCCGGATTATGAAGGCGGAGAGGTTATGCTTTCCATTGGGAAGGCTGTGGAATATCTGAAAAAGGGAGTTTCAGGGCTTGTGAATGTAATTCCCTTTGCTTGTATGCCAGGGAATGTTCAGGCGGCTATTTTAAAGAGAGTTAGAGAGGAGACCGGAGAAAGACTACCTATATTAACTGTGCCTTGTGATGGCCAGAAATCTATGGGTGTAAGAATGAGACTTGAGGCTTTTGTAGAACAGGTTAAAGAGTATTGGGAAGTAAAAAGAGAAGAAAATCTACAAAAAAAAGTAGTTAATTTTTAAAAAGAGAAAAAATCCCCAATTATTAGTAAGATTTACTGCTAATTCCTCTTGATTAATTTTAAAGCCATCTCTAAAATAAGTTAAATTGAATAATAAAAAAGAGAGTAATTTAAAGTTTTTACTGACTGTTCTTGGTGAGAGTTTAACTATAGGTATAGCAGTTATAGGCTCAATTTTAGCAGGAGCTATTACGGGATGGCTAATAGAAGAAAAACTTCTGAAGGGAAAGACCTCTCCGTGGATTACCACTTTATTTATCATTTTTGGTGCTATTGGAGGGATAAAAAATCTTATTTATTACAGCAAAAGGCGCATGAAGGATGTCGATAAAGGTGAGGGAAGAGGGAAGTAAGGCCTTTTTTCAAGAGTTAAATCTCTTTATGCTACTTAGTCTCTTTACAGGATCTCTTTCTATTTTTATTATTTTTCAGAATATAAAACTTTTCTTTTCTTTTCTCTTGGGGGGAGTTCTTGCTTATATAAATTTTGTAACCCTTAAAAAGGAAGGAAGGGAGCTTCTTTATAAAGTTTATACCAATGTGATGAATTGCCTTGAAAGACCTTATCAGAAAGAGAAGACTCTTTTCCTCATAAAGGCCTATCTAAGGCTTCTTGCTTTAGGAATAATCTTTTATTTTTTGATAAGATATATTAAACTTCATCCAGTTTTTCTTATTTTGGGTTTTACTTTAGTTTATATGCAAATCTTTGTGGTGATATTTAGGTTTTGGTTTAAAAAGAGAGAAAAATTTTAAGAGGAGGTTCAAGATGGAACATCCTATTTTATTTCTTTGTTTAATTCTTGAAAAACTTGGTCTACCTTCAGGTTGGCACTATTATGAAGAGGCTGATAAATATGGAATATTGGCTCAACTTCTTGCCCCGCACATGGTGCATAGCTATTTTGTGATAGGAATAATTCTTATTCTTGCCCTTATGGCAAGATCAAAAAGAGAATTTATACCTGGAGCCTTTCAGAATGTATGGGAATTTGTAGTTGAAAGCATCTATAATTTTACCAGGGACAATTTGCCGCACGATAAACTTGAGAAACTTATGCCGACCATATTTCCTCTTATTTCTGCCTATTCCCTTTATATTTTGTTTAGCAATCTTTTAGGCCTAATACCTGGGTTTATGTCTCCTACAGCCAACATCAATATTACTATAGGTTTAACTTTTATTACTATTGTTTATTATCACTATCTTGGTCTTAAATTTAAAGGTCTTTCTTATTTTAAAGATTTTCTTGGGCCCATTCCATGGTTGATACCTCTTATGCTTCCTGCAGAGATTTTTAGCCATTTGGGAAGACTTGTTTCTCTTTCTTTCCGTTTGTTTGGGAACCTCTTATCCAAAGAAATCCTTCTTGGAATTCTCACAATGCTTGGAGGAAAATTCTTTGCTCCTCTTCCTGTTATGCTTTTAGGAGTAGCCGTGGGATTTATTCAGACCTTTATTTTTGTATTATTGAGCCTTGTTTATTTTGCTGGAGCAGTAGAAGAGCATCACTAAGGGGTTATCAGGGGGTTTTAGGGCCTTCTGATAAAATAAATAAAATTTGTCAAAAGGAGGTGGAAGAATGAAGAAGTGGTTGATTCTTTTAGGAATTGCGCTTGTATCTCTAGCCTTAACTCACCCCGCTCTTGCACAGGAAGTGGCTAAAGCAGCAGGGGATAAGATGGTTACTGGTTTTGGTATCTATTCAGCTATTATTCTTGCAGCTGGAATTGGTGTTGGACTTGGAGCTTTAGGATGTGGTATAGGTATCGGTCAAGCTACAGCTGGAGCCTGCCAAGGTATAGCTAGAAACCCTGAACTTGCAGGGAAGCTTACGGTTACTATGATTCTTGGTATCGCTCTCACTGAAACACTGGTGATTTACGCTCTGGTTATTGCCTTGATTCTTCTTTATGCTAACCCAGTCTTACCTAAATTCTTACAGTTCCTTGGTGGTTAAATTAAAAAAGAAAATACAAAGGAGGTAAACAGGGCCTTGGGCCTAATAAAAGGCTTAAGGCCCTGTTTTTAATTTTAGAACCTCAATGCTTAGTAAAGCTCTTTCTTTCACCCTCCTTGGGCTTTCTGCCTTTCCAGTTGAAGTAGAAGTTGATCTCTCAAGAGGGCTTCCAGGGATAACCATTGTCGGTCTCCCTGACAGCAGTATCAAAGAAAGTAAAGAAAGGATCCGTTCAGCCCTTATAAACTCTGGTTTAAATTTTCCTTTGAAAAAAATCATTGTAAATCTATCACCGGCTGATCTAAAAAAGGAAGGAACTGGGTTCGATCTTGCTATTGCCTTAGGTATTCTTTCGGGGGAGGGGCTTATAGAGAAGGAAAGTTTAAAGAACAGAGCCTTTGTAGGAGAATTATCCTTAGATGGATCCTTGAAAGGAGTTAGAG
>PNIE01000086.1 GCA_002877875.1 Caldimicrobium thiodismutans | reverse complement strand
CCTGCCCTGAAGAGACCTCAGCTTAGCTGAGGCCACCATATTCATAGCCTTAGTTATCTGACCTATTTTCTTGATAGCCTCAATCTTTTTTCTTAAATCTCTAAGACTTGGCATCTTTATATTCCCCCTTAGGGCACTGGTACAGGTTCGATATTATTGGCTCTCTTAAATTCCTCATTAAACTCACTTATGGCCTTCTTCATTTTTTCCTCAAGTTCAGGAGAAATCTCTTTCTTTTCTCTAATCTCTTTATAAATCTCAGGGTATTTCTTATCAATAAACTCATAAAGCTCCCTTTCATACTGAGCAAGTACCTCTAAAGGCATTTCATCAAGAAAACCCCTTGTTCCTGCAAAAAGAATACATACCTGCTTTTCTACCGGAAGAGGCTGATATTGAGGTTGTTTAAGAATTTCAACAAGCCTTGCTCCTCTATGAAGAACTCTCTGGGTAGCTTTATCAAGCTCTGAACCAAATTGAGCAAAGGCAGCAAGCTCTCTATACTGAGCAAGCTCAAGCCTTAATCTTCCAGCAACCTGGCGCATTGCCTTAATCTGAGCTGATCCTCCCACTCGAGATACCGAAAGCCCCACATTAATAGCAGGACGAATTCCAGCAAAGAAAAGACCCGGCTCTAAATAAATCTGCCCATCTGTAATAGAAATAACATTAGTAGGAATATAGGCTGAAACGTCACCCTGAAGGGTTTCTACTATAGGCAAAGCTGTAAGAGATCCACCACCATATTTATCATCAAGCTTAGCTGCTCTCTCTAAAAGCCTTGAATGGTTGTAGAATATGTCTCCTGGATAGGCCTCACGTCCAGGTGGTCTTCTTAAAAGAAGGGAGATTTCACGATATTCTGCTGCCTGCTTGGAAAGATCATCATAAATAACTAAAGCATGCCTTCCAGTATCACGGAAATACTCTCCAATAGCACAAGCTGAATAAGGAGCGATCCACTGAAGGGCTGCTGAGTCTGAAGCACAAGCTGCAACTACCGTGGTATACTCCATGGCCCCATATTTCCTCAAGATCTCAACAATCTGAGCCACTGTAGATTTCTTCTGTCCAATAGCACAATAGATACAATAGACATCAGTATTCTTTTGAGCAAGAATAGCATCAATAGCAATAGCTGTTTTACCAGTCTGCCTATCTCCAAGGATAAGCTCTCTTTGCCCTCTTCCAATAGGAGTCATAGCATCAATGGCTTTAATACCAGTATACATCGATTCATGAACTGGCTTTCTTTGAATAATACCAGGTGCCTTTATTTCAATCCTTCTGAATTCTTTAGCCTCAATAGGGCCTTTTCCATCAAGGGGTCTTCCCACAGGATCTATAACCCTCCCTATAACTACCTCCCCTACAGGAATAGAGGCCACTCTTCCCGTCCTTTTGACTATATCTCCTTCCTTAATCTTGGTATAATCACCCATTATAGGAATACCCACATTGTCAAACTCTAAGTTTAGCGCAATCCCTACTTCCCCACTGTCAGGAAACTCAATCAACTCCATATATTCACAATTTCTTAAACCAAAAACACGAGCCACTCCATCTGCCACAGAAATAACTACTCCCATCTCCTCAAGATCTATTTTCTTTTCAAATTCCTCAATTCTCTTTTTAATAAGATCACTCAGTTCTTGAGCTTTAATCGCTTCCATTGGCTATACCCCCTTTATGATAATTTCTTTAAATTTTTCTAATTGACTCTTTAAGGTGCCATCCCAAATATAATCTCCTATCCTAATTTTCACTCCACCTATAATCTCAGGATCTACCTTGGCATCAAGGATCACCTCTTTTTTAAGCACCCCCTTTAAAGCCTCCTCTAATTCTCTCTTTTCTTCCTCCGAAAGCGGAAAGGCCGTAATTACCTCCCCCCTTGCTATGCCAAGCTCTTCATCTAAAAGAGCCTGATACATAGTAACAATTTCCTCTAAATATTGAATCCTTCTTCTTTCAACAAGAAGCCTTAAAAATCTCTCAACCTCGAGATCTACCTTAAAATACTTTAGAATCTCCTGCATAATCTCCAGCTTAACCTCAGGGGGATAAATCGAACTTTGAAGAGCTCTAAGGATTTCAGGATATTCCGTAAGCCAGCTTGTAAGATTTTTTAATTCTTCACCAAATTCCTTGACTTTATTTAACTCTTTACCTGCAATAAATAACCCCTTGGCATACTTTAAAGCTATGGCTAAGGCCCTCAATTTAGACTCCTCCCTTTAATTTGTTCTAAAACTTCTTTAAACACCCTCTTTTGGTCTTCAGGAGTAATATTCTTCCTCAAAATTTCTTCTGCAAGTTTAACAGCCTCCTCAGCAAGTTCAAACTTAAGCCTCTCTTTAGCCTTTTCCATTTCCTGAGCTATATATAATTGAGCCTGTTCTTTTATACGCTTAGCTTGAAGCTGTGCCTCCTCTAAAATACGCTCCTTTTCCTTTATACCCTGCTCTACATAATTCTGATAAATTGCTTCTGCCTCTGCCTTAAGATTTTTAATCTTTTCTTGAAGCTCAAGATACTTAGCCTCAGCCTCCTTTTTCTTAGCAAGTAATTCCTCATATTCCTTTAAAATGTTTTCTTTCCTATTTTTAAAAAAATTTACCACTGGCTTCTTCAAAAGTTTATAAAGTATAATAATTAGGGCAATAAAATTTACCGTCCACCATATCAAATTCCTAATCTGTGACGGAGTTACCCCATGAGAAGCTTCTCCCTCTGCAGCAAGGCCCAAACTAACAAAATAAAAAAGCCCAAGAAAAAAACTTAATAAAATAAAAAGTCTTTTCATACCTTCCTCCCAAGAAGCTTTTCCACCATAAGATGAGAAAAGAATTCCTTTTGAGAAAGAATAGCTTCTCTAAGCTTAGCAAATTCCTCCTTAAAAGCCCTCTCCCATTCAGCCTTTTGAAGCTCAACCTCTTTCAAAACTTTAGCAATTTCTTCCCTTTCAAGCCTTCTTGCCTCCTCTTTAAGGGCTTCTCTTTTTTGCATACCCTCAACTCGAGCCTGATTCAAGGCCTCCTGATAATTTTTTATACCCTCTTCCGCCTGCTTGATAAGATCCTCAATTTCCTTCTCAAGAACCTCAAACTGCCTCCTTCTTTCTTCCAAAGTAGCCATAATAGGTTTTATTAAAAGGCTATTTAAAAGTACAGCAAGTATTAGCACTTCAATAATCTGGACTAACAGAGTAATATCAAATTTAAGCATCTTTTAGACCCCTTAAAAAAATCTTTTAAAATCTTTAAATAAGAGAGCTTATATTTTTTTTTCAAAAAGTCAAGTAATAAATACGTTTAAAAATTAAAGCTATTTGAAGAAAACTTTTTTAAAAGCGATGTTAAATAAAATAGAAAGAAATAAATAGGTTGCAATAGTTATTGATCCACCATAACTAAGAAAGGGTTGAGGGATACTTGTCATAGGGAGTAGCCCGCTTGCTCCTCCAATATTGAAAAAAGCTTGCCACATAAAAATTAGAACTATTCCCAAAGAGAGAGCTTTACCAAGAAGATCTTTAGCCTTCATAGAAATCATCAAACCCCAATAAAGGAGATATCCATAAAGAATTAAAAAAATAGTTGTGCCAAAAAGTCCAAAAGCCTCTGCAAAAACAGAAAAAGCAAGATCAGTATTCTTAGCAGGGAGATAACCAAGTCTTGTAGACCAGCCTTTTTTAAGGCCTTGTCCCTTTATTCCACCGGAACCTATTGCAATAAGGGATTGACTCAATTGATATCCCCAGGTTTTATAATATTTTTCTGGATCAAGGTATCCATAAATCCTTCCTTTCTGGTGAGGTTTTAATTTATTCCACATAATAGGCGTAAGGATTATAAAAAGGGTAAGACTAAAAATAACTAAACCTACTAATAGTCTTTTAGGAAATCCAAAAAAAAGTAAGAAAGAGAAAAATATAGTTCCAATAATAAAGGCATAGTCAAGGTCAACAGGTAAGATAAAAATCAAGGGTAACAGGATAACTCCTAAAAGAAAAATAGTCTCAGAATTTTCAAGTTTTAACTCTTTCTTTTTATTGATATAAAGACTTAACAGATAAAGTAGGATAATCTTCAAAAACTCTGTAGGCTGAATACTAAGAGCCCCAATAACAAGCCATCTCTTTTTAAAAAGGGCAAGCACTATCAATAAGAGAACCATTAAAAAATAAACTATCCATACAAAACCAAGGGGGACTTTGCGATAATCAAAAAAAATAACAAATAAGCAAAAAAGGACTAACCCTATAAGGTGCCAAAGCACATTTTTCCAAAAATATCCTGAAGTCTCTCCCATAGAGAGTTGATTGATAATATTTATCAAAATAAGACAAAAAAGGACTAAAAAGACCCACATATTCTCTTTAATAAATTCCTTAAAACGTGTTGTTCCCGACATTAGGTCTTTCCTCAGGTGCTTCATAAACTTGAGGAACTTCTTCTATCCTTTCCTCTAAAATTTTAATTTCCTTTTGGGAAGAGGGTATCTTATAAAAAGTTCTATAAAGTTCCCCGGCTATAGGAGCAGCCACTGCTCCTCCACTTCCTCCATGTTCAACAAGCACAGCTGAGACAATTTCTGGAGTAGAGTTACCAGCAAAACTTACAAACCAGGCATGATGTTCCGTGGTTTTCGTCTTTTTTTTCAGGGATACCACTTGAGCAGTACCTGTTTTTCCCCAAACTATAATTCCTGGCACTCTTGCAGCTTTACCTGTCCCTTCTTCAACTACCTTCCTCAACCCTTCAAGAATCCAATTATAATAATCCCTATGTATGGGCACTCTCTTTTCAAGAGTGGGACTCTCTTTAAATAAAATTTTGCCCTCCTTGGAACGAATTTCCCTTACCACATATGCTTTATAAAGATTACCCCCATTGGCAAAAACCATATAGGCTCTTGCCATTTGAAGAGGAGTGGTAAGAAGATATCCTTGGCCAATGGCTATATTAATAGTTTCTCCTTGATACCAGGAAGATTTAAATTTTTTCTGTTTCCAGGCAGAATCTGGTACAAGACCAGTCTTCTCATCAGGGAAACCAAGACCAGTTGGTTCTCCCAGACCAAATTTTCTTGCTACCTTTGCCAAAAAATCGATATCTATCCTTGAACCTATAGTGTAAAAATAAACATCACAGGATAGAGCTATAGCCTTTGTCAACCCTACGCTTCCATGTCCTTTTTTTTCCCAACAGCGAAAGGTGTGAGATCCAAAATTAAAATAACCAGGACAAAAGACACTCCAATTTGGCCCTTTAACTATTCCTGCCTCTAAACCAGCAAGGGCTGTTATAGGTTTAAAGGTAGAACCTGGAGGATAAGCCTGAATGGCTTTGTTAAGGAGTGGGCGTGCTGGATCATTGACATACCTATTCCATTCCTCACTCTCAAAGCCTACTATAAATTTACTAGGATCAATAGAGGGCATACTTACTAAAGCTAAAAGGGCTCCATCTTTAGGATCCAAAGCTACTATAGCTCCTCTTTTATCCTTTAAAAGTTCATAAGCCCTCATTTGAAGATCATGCCTTACAGTTAAAATGAGATCTTCTCCAGCTTTTGGATATATCTTCCCTACCACCTTTCCAAGTCTTCCATAAGCATCCCTTTCTATTTCAAGCCTTCCATTTACTCCTTTTAAAAATTTTTCATAGATTTTCTCAATCCCTTTTTTTCCGATGAAATCCTCAGAGGAATACCCATAATTTTTAAAAGCTTCATATTCTTCCCTATTAATTCTAGCAACATAGCCCAAGAGATGAAAATAGGACTCACCATAAGGATAGAACCTTTCAGTTTCAACTTCCACAATAACCCCAGGAAGATAATATTGTCTAACTAAGATCCGAGCTACTTCATCCCAGGTGAGATTTCTTTTTAAAAGGATCCTTCCAAAACTAAGCTTCTTAGCAAGATAAAATCTTTCTTTTAAAGATCCGTAATCCTCCCTTAGAATAAGACTTAGTTTTTTCAGAGTATTTTCTTCATTTACAAGATTTTCAAGGTCAATATAAAGCTGAAAAGTGGCACGATTAGTAGCCACAACTACTCCGTCTGCGGTTAAGATCTCACCCCTTGGAGCTTTTATAACATAAGAAACGACAGACCTTGCTTTAGCCTTATTCAAATAATAAGAATGTTTAATTACCTGAAGATAAAATAATCTTAACCAAAGAATGCCTAAAATAAGAATAAGTAAAATCTTTCCAATAAGAAATCTTTTTTTCCACTCCTCATCTAAAGTTTCTCTTCTTTGCCATTTATCAAACATAGCTTAGTTTATTTAATTATCTTTCTGAAAAAGTTATAAAAAAAATTGCAAAGAAGAAAACTTAAACCAAAATAAAGAATAATTTTAATAAGAAAAGTAATCCAAAAAGAATAATCTAAACTTGTTAGAGAAAGATCATTAAAAAATATATAGATCTCTACAAAAAGTAGGCAAAGAAGGGAAATGCCCCAAAAAAGAAAGCGAAATAAACTAGTTTCGGTTTTAAAATTTTTTTGGAGATGTTGAAAACTAATAAAAAAAATAAAATACAATATGATTAAAATAAAAGTTGTATAGGAAGTATCTAAACTTTTTAAAAGTGCAAGCAAAAAAAGAGAAAAAAAGGAATAGAAATTAATACTCAAAAAAGGAATAAGAGAAAGAGAGAGAGCCGAGTAAAGATCAAAGGGTAAATAGGGTACTATTTGAGAAAAAACACCTTTTAGGAAACTAAGTATTATCAAAAGAGGCAAGATTTTATTGAGAAGAATCCTTCCTTCCATTTACATCGGGATCTCTGAAATTTTGAGTAAAACTACCACCCAATTTAAATTGTAAAGATCAATCACTGGTTTTACCTCTCCCTTTTTAAATAAACCTTGGGAATCCTTTGTTAGATTAGTGATAGAGCCAACAAGGATGCCTTCAGGATAAATTAAATCCTGGCCTGAAGTTATAACTATGTCTCCTGCTTTAGCCTCGCTATAAAGGGGGAGATATTCAAGAGCACAGTATCTTTCGCCCTTTCCCTTTAAAATACCTCTGTCCTGGGTGCGAAGAATTTTAACATCAGCTGCAAAGGAGGGGTCAGTAACAAGGATAACTCTACTCCAATTTCTGTGAACCTCTATCACCTGTCCAACAAGGCCTACTCCTTCATTTCCTATCAAAGCTAAAACAGGCATCTGTGGCATAAGGCCATCTTTTGATCCCTTATCAATGATGATCTGATCAGAAAAAGGGTCCACTGCCTTGTAAATAATTTTGGCTACAACCTGGGGATATTGAAAACGGGGACTAATTTTGTAGAGTTTTTCGAGCTTCTGATAAAGAATCTCTCTTTCTATGTAATAAGAAAGCTCCTGCTTAAGCCTTAAATTCTCCTCTTTAAGTTTTTCATTTTCCCTTTTAACACCAACAAGAAAAACATAACTAGAAAAGAAATTTTTAATCTTTTCTGAAAGAGTATTTTCAACTTTCCAAAAGGGTTTCCATAAAAATCCAAAGACACTCTTAAAGGGGTCACTTTTAATAAGGAAGATTAATAAAAAGAGAAGGAAAATAAAAAGAAAAAGCCCCCACTTTTTTGGCATAAAATAATTTTATCATATTTCCTACTTTTTTTGAGAAGGTTAAAATTTTAACTCAAAAGGGCTTTAAAAAAGAAACTTAAGGTCTTATATAAACAAAACCTTCCTTTTGCCAGTCAACAAGGGCTCTTATCCCAGAAGAAATTATTTCAGCGGGTGGAGGAACAAGCTCTGTTGAGATTCCAAAAGTTTTAAAGGGGTTCTGACAAAAGAAAAATTTAACCCCTTTTTCCGTTAACATTTTAAACATCTCTTCGTAAGGAGCAAAATTTTCAACTACCCTTATCCCTTCAAAATTAACAAGTACCCTAATTTCATAGGGCTCATCAGAGATGGTAGCCAACAAATTATTAACCTGCCTTAAATAAGCTTGGAAACGAGAAGAATCTGGTACATGAAAAAGCACCTTCAGCATAGGATCCTCCTTGGCAGAATTTAAATAAAATTATACAAAAGTATTAGGAATTCTATATT